>JBEVCE010000043.1:0-39100 GCA_040514295.1 Pyrodictiaceae archaeon
ATTTAGAGATATAATATTAATTGTATTTGAAAAGAATTTTTTTATACCATTGCTCTAAGACCTATAAACGGAGAGGAGCTTGGCCTCAGCACAACAGACGAAGTTTGATGCTATAGTTGTTGGAGCGGGTCCGGCAGGAGCTACAGCGGCTTACAAGCTAGCTGAGAAGGGGCTTAGGGTCCTACTAGTTGAGCGTGGGAGGGGGAGTGGAAGTAAACAGGTCTTCGGGGGTAGGATATACGCATCACTGCTAAAGAAAGTTTTTCCGGACCTCGATAAGGCTCCTATACATAGATGGGTTACGAGGGAAAGGATAAGCATAGTCCATGATGGTAGAATGCTCTCCTTAGACTTTGAGTCACCAGTGAAGCATAGCTTTACAGCATACCTTACACAGTTTACATCATGGATTGTGGGCAAAGCCGTTGAAGCTGGCGCCGTCTATGTTGACGAGGTAAGAGTGGACTCGCTTGTTAGGAAGAATGACCGGATAGTGGGAATAGAGTCGGGTGGCGACATAGTATACGCTGATGTAGTAGTCGATGCCGAAGGTGCTAACAGGCTTCTCCTCGAGAAACTAGGACTTGTTGAGAAGGCTAAGCCCGATCAAGTAGCCCTTGGCGTTAAGGAGGTTATAAAGATTGGTGAGGATAAGTTAGAGGAGAGGTTTGGGCTTAGACCTGGGGAGGGGATGGCCTGGCTCATGGTAGGCGAGGTTGTAGACTACCTGCCTGGTGGCGCCTTCATCTACACGAATAAGGATAGTATTAGCCTCGGTATAGTAGTCCACCTAGGTCATGCTATGGGTGAGGCCAAGCAGCCTATATACACTCTAGTCGAAAAGCTAAGGCTCCACCCCCTCCTCCGCCACTTATGGGCTGACGGGGACATAATGGAGTACTCTGCTCATATAACCATAGAGGCGGGCTATAAGTATATGCCGCATAAGTTAGCTACCAACGGTCTTGTTGTCGTTGGCGATGCAGCTGGCCTCCTACTTGACACTGGCCTCACCTTTAGAGGCGTAGACTACGCAGTATATAGTGGCGCGTTAGCGGCAGAAGCTATAGTGAAGGCTAGAGACGAGGGAAGATTTGACGAGCAGACGCTTAAACGCTTATACGAGGAGCCATTAAAGAAAAGCATCATCTATAAGGATATCATGAGACATAGAGCGGCTGAGAGGATAATGTCTAACCCAAGGTTCCTCAAGGCATATGCTCCGGCCATGGTTGATGCTATTGCAGGTGTTTTCGAGCTAGGCGACGAGACCCCGCTCTTCATGGAGTCCCTTAAGAAGTCACTAGCCAAGCACCGTGTATCCATGCTCCGCATGCTCCTAGACCTCTATAGGGTGGTGAACAAGCTATGAGTGAAACAAGTAAGGTTCAAACTAAGCCCCTCAGAATAGACGACTTACTACAGAGAAACATCTACGATGTTGACCATAAGCCGCATATAGAGGTGGATACCTCTAAATGCGAAAAATGTGAGACAAAGCCATGCACCATATTCTGTCCAGCAGGATGTTATAACGTGATAGAGGGTAGGCTCGTCTTCAGCTACGAGGGCTGCTTAGAATGTGGTACATGTAGGATAGTATGCCCCCACAACGCAGTCAAATGGAATTATCCCCTTAGTGGCCGTGGAGTACTCTACAGGTTCTCTTAAGGTGGGATCATGGCCCTCAAGATGGTTGTTGGTATAAAGTGGGTACCAAATACACAAGCTGTAAGATTTGATCCTAAGACAGGTACTCTGATAAGAGAGGGTGTACCAAGCATAGTAAATCCCCATGACTTAGACGCCGTCGAGCTAGCCTTGAAGGTTAAGGAGAGGTATGGGGGTGAGCTAATAGCAATAGCGATGGCTCCTCCAGGGGCAGCTAAGGGCCTTGAGCACGTGCTAGGCATGGGTGCTGATAGAGCCATTCTTGTAAGTGATAAGGTTTTTGCTGGTGCAGATACCCTAGCGACAAGCTATGTACTCGCTAAGACTATCGAGAGGATAGGAAGCGTCGACATAGCCTTCTTCGGCCAGGAGACTATAGATAGCTCTACAGCACACATACCGGCACAGGTCGCTAGCTGGCTTGATTGGCCCTATATATACTATGTCGACATGGTTGAGGAGATTGACACAGAAAGAAGGATTATTAGAGTTAGGAGGAGGCTAGAGGACAGGCTAGAATGGTACGAAGTAGAGCTACCAGCAGTAATAGCTGTAGCCATGCATAGTAATCCTCCAAGACCAGTCAGACTATCATACAAGCTTAGAGTCGGCCTTGAGAAGCCCCTCGAAATCTGGAGCAACCAGGTACTGGGCCTCGATGAGAGGTGCATAGGCCTCCAAGGAAGCCCTACCATAGTCACTAAGATAACATGGACGCCTGAGGTTCCTCGTAAGAAGAAAGTGTTTAGAGGAGACCCGCGGGAGGCTGTCAAGTGGCTCATAAAGAACTTGAAGGAGGAGGGAGTCCTCCCCTTCTAAGACTCGTAGGTGATTCTAGGCATGTCCACACCAGCTGCTAAGAGAAAGGAAAAGAAAGTTGATTGTGAAAAACTATGCCCTGAGTGGGGATGCAGGCAGCCCTACGAGTACGAGGGTGTATGGGTTGTTGGTGAGCTAGAGGACGGCAATATATCTGAGCCTAGCCTTCAGATGCTGACGCCAGCTAGGAGAGTAGCTGACAAGCTAGAAACCTTTGTTGAGGGCGTACTCTTAGGATACGATAAGGAGGCTCTTGAGAGAGCAGCTAGGGAGATGATATACCATGGGGCTGATAGAGTTCGTGTCCTCGTAGACCCGGAGAGGCTGAAGCCATACATAGCGGAGGTCTATGCTAGGACGATAGCCTTTATGGCAGACAAGTATAAGCCAGAGATAATATTCTTCCCTGCAACCATGAGAGGCAGGGAGCTAGCACCATATGTGGCTAACACCCTCCGTGCAGGCATAACAGCAGACTGTACACAGTTCGATGTAGACCAGGACGGAGATTTACTAATGATAAGACCCCCATTCGCTGCAATATTGCTAGCCTACATAAAGACACCTACACGAAGGCCGCAAATCTCCACGGCTAGGCCAAACATATTTCCCACGCCAGAGCGTGACGAGACGCGTAAGGGAGAAATAATATGGGAGGATCCGTCGACGATACCCATACCTAGGCCTAGAACTCGGTTACTAAAGGTCGAGATACTCAAACGCGAGGAGCTCCCAATAGAGAAGGCAGAATATATAGTTGCGGGAGGGAGAGGAGTAGGTACTCCAGAGGGCTTTAAGATGCTAGAAGAGCTTGCAAGACTGCTAGGAGGTGTAGTGGCGGGGAGCAGGAAGGCGGTAGACCTCGGGCTAATACCCCATGAGAAGCAGGTTGGCCAGACAGGTAAGAGTGTTAGGGCGAAGCTCTACATAGCGGTAGGCATTAGCGGAGCAGCTCAGCATACAGTAGGCATTAGAGAATGTAATCTCGTTGTAGCAATAAACAAGGATCCCGATGCCCCAATATTTAAGGCTGCAGACTACGGTATCGTAGCCGACTGGAGAGAGGTAGTCCCAATCCTCATAGAGGAGCTTAGAAAGCTTAAGGAGACGGCTAGGTAGCTAAGAAGGGCTTCTTAGGGGCTGGAGACCTAGCTTTAACTAACACGGTTTTCCCTATGTTTATGGCCTTAGAGCCTCTAGAGTTAGTTAGTCGTCCGCAAGATGTATGACCTGTCTCGTTATGAACTCCCCTCCTTAAAGCCTTCTTCCCTAAACATTCTTCACTCTCCAAGACTATCTCTACATGCGATAAGCACTGCGTCATCACCATAGCCCTCTCATCCTGAGGCTCCTTTAAGCTCCTTACAAAAGAAGCGCCTAGTAGTATTACTCTAGGATTAGCTAATATCGTCCTCCACCTGAGAACGCTATCCTCCTCTTACGTCATGGCCTCATACTTTCATCGAAGGCTTTTTGTGGAGTCGTGGATCTTTGCTAGTACTATAGCCTCAATGTTACTTCCATTTCTGAGCTAGCTAGAGCCTTGGGACTACGATGTTCCTGTCTCCTCGCTGCTTGTGGATCCCCAAGCCTTCTATATATTTGGCCAGAAGCTAGTCTTGGAGGCCTGAACCCCTACAGTCTCTCCCACAGCATCTAGGAGGGCTCTATAGAGCAACTGGTACTTCAAGGACGGGGTCTTGTCGAGTTCTAAGAGTCTACGTGCGGTATTGTAGAGCCTTTCTAGCTTGCTACGACAGTCTTGTTCCACCATAATCTCCATGTTGATGGAAAAGGGGATTGCTGTCTCCTTGAAGAGCCTTGCAAGCTCTAGGAGGCTATCACAGCTAGGTTCTAGGAATTCTAGTATCCATTCAGCATACCTTTTAAGCTCATCTTCTAATCCCAGGGCTCTTAAGAGCTCAGCCACCTCAAGATCTTTATAGCCAGCTGAAAGTAAGCTATAGACGAGTAGCTCGTCACTACTTGTTCCGGGTAGGCCTACAACATAGTACTCTAGGCTGCCGTGTAGCACTGAATGTGCTGCTTCATGGAGCACGAGGCTCCTCATTATGGTCCTGGGCAGCCTATCGACTTCCTCTAAGTTTACATGGATACGCGGGTATCCCTTCCACGCATCATGCATCACTGTATAGGCGGGTGCTAGGTTCATGCCCAGCTCGAGCATTTCCTCGGCTAGTGAGCTAATCATAGCCCTCCTGTCTAAGTAAACGTGTAGCTCAACATAATCCGGTGGGCTGACAGGTCTACCGTGGATCACAGTCTCGCCTTCTTCAATCTTATTATAGAAGTTCGCCAGCTCGTTGATGATCCATTCTATGCTCTCCGTGGCAGCATCTATGGGGCCGTTAGCTATCACAGCTATCAATGTTGTCCTAGTCTTCCTCTTAAGCATAAGTCTGGGCCAGGCCACCCTCCTACCCCACCACTAAGTTGTAGGCAGCTAGACTAATGCTTAACAAGTGCTTCTATTAAGGACTTCTCGGGGAAGAAGGATTGGATACTATAGCGTCTAAGGCGACTGGAAGGGAGGTCTTCGAGAGACTTCAGCGGACTCTAGCCACGAATCTCGAAGAGTATGTTGCGCTCGTAGCACTAGACCTCGACGGCTCTAGAAAGCCTTTCGCGGTACTAGTGTCTATAATACTCAGCCAGAACACTAACGATAAGAACTCTATTAGAGCCTATAAGCAGCTTAGGGAGATGATTGGTGTAAGCCCCGAGGAGCTACTCAAAGCCCCCCTAGAAAAGATAATGGAGGCTATAAGGCCTGCGGGACTGGCTCGTCAAAAGGCTAGGACCATTAAGGAGACAGCGCGTAGAATAATCGAGGCAGGTGGCGAGAAAATCCTCCTGGAGATGCCGTGGGAGGAGCTAAGGGTCTTCCTCCTATCAATACCGGGTATTGGTAAGAAGACTGCAGATGTTTTTCTCTCGCTAGTAAGAAAGGCTCCAGTATTCGCGGTAGATACCCATGCTGCACGCATAGCGAGGAGATGGAGACTCGTCGGCGAGAAAGCAAGCTACGACGAAGTCTCGAAAGCACTGCTAGAGTTTTTTGGCCCTGAGCTTAGCGAGAAGGCACATAGGCTCCTAATAGCCCTAGGTAGAAGATATTGTAGAGCCAGGAGGCCTCGCTGCACGAGCTGCCCACTCCGTGATATATGTCCTTCAGCCAAAGAGTAGAGGTGACCGCTATGACTCTAGAGGATACATTGGAGAAAGCTGCTAGGGCCTTAGCCTCAGCCAAGAACGCCATAGCCTTAACGGGTGCAGGGATTTCGGCTGAGAGTGGGATTCCAACATTCAGAGGCAAGAACGGCTTGTGGAGCAAGTACAGGCCGGAGGATCTAGCGACACCTGAGGCTTTCGAGAGGAATCCCAAACTGGTATGGGAATGGTATAAATGGCGTATAGGGATAGTGTTGTCTGCTAAGCCCAACCCAGGCCACTATGCGCTTGTAAAGCTTGAAGAGCTAGGCGTACTAAAATGTATTATAACGCAGAATGTAGACGGTCTCCATAAGAAAGCAGGGCAGCAGTGCCTAGTAGAGATGCACGGGAACATACTCAGAGCTAGATGCACTAGATGCGGCCACGTAGTCTTTTGGAGCAAGCCTCCAAGTGAAGTCCCGCCGCGATGCCCGCGATGTGGAGGCGTGCTCAGACCTGATGTGGTGTGGTTCGGCGAGCCAATACCTCAGCATGTCCTTGAGAGAGCCTTCCGCCTAGCAGAGGAGGCGGATCTCATCATAGTAGTAGGTACTAGTGGGGTAGTAATGCCAGCAGCCGCGCTTCCGTACATAGTTAAGAGAAATGGAGGAATAGTGATAGAGGTCAATATAGAGCCATCAACCTTAACAGTTATAGCAGATTACTTCCTACAAGGACCAGCGGGTAAAGTGCTCCCAGCGCTCGCTGAGAGAGTTGAGAGGCTCATAACTAAGAAGAGGACGGGATGAGGAATTCCAGGCCTCACTGAGGGATGATTGCGGGATTAGCCTTCCGACCGTTCTTAGATAGTTATGGCCTCAAGTAGATGCTGTGGCTTTACTACGCTTGGAGAAACCATACTAATCTCTTCAGTCCTCTGCGGCTCTAGTAGGGTAGCATAGAACTTGCCTGGAACCCCTCTTCTCGATATCAGTTCCAATACTTTATCAGTGTCCTGGATTACTTCTCCGGAGGAGGCATAATACCTTGCGTCCATGATAACCTGGTCGGCCACGAGAAACATTACTCGTGTCCCATCAACATATACAGCCTCTATTATGGCCAGCTTGTTCTCTAGCACACCTAGTGTTGCCTCCAAAAGCTCTAATACACTCGTATTGAAGGAGAATTTTACGGCTATGGCAAGCCTACCCCTACTTATCTTAGCCATGTACTCGTCAATAAGCCTCTCGCCAGCGCCAGCCAAATTCCTAGCCGAGGATAGGCCATGGCTCGACATGCTAAGTGGCTCGACCAACTTGTCCTCCACCAGGTTAACTATATAGGTTGATTGGCTAGCCTAAGCGGTTAGGAGCCCATAAATGCGGCATATTTACCCGGGTAGCACCATCTCCTAAACAATACTATTAGTTGAGGCTAGCCAGGACACCTTAAGTGCCTTCCAGGGAAAACCGGGCTTAACCATCTCCAGCCACTCCATGTCACGTGGAGGCCTCCTAAGTTCATCAATGCTAATACCCGGCTTCTCTTCTCTAAGGGCTCTCATGAACTGCCCTACACCCCCGCCAAGTAGAGCCCATCTACGTATAACTCTGCCCAGCCAGCTTCCGCCCCTGGCTATAATAGCCTCTACTAGTGCTAACCTATAGCTAAGCACGTCTATGTCAGCCACATAAGACGACAATGTTTTCTTTAAGATCCTAGTCCTCCTCTCATAGTCTTCCTTGTTGATCATTGTAGCGTACTGTAGAGGTGTCCAGGGCTTGGGGATTAAAGGGTTAACTGTTATCCTCATTGCCCCCCTACGATGAGGTGCCTTGTTTAAGATCCTCTGTATCTTAGCTGCAGTAACCTCTACGTCCTTGTCTCTCTCGCCGGGTAAACCCACCATAAGGTAGAGTTTTACATGCATTCTCCTCTTCCAGGCTTCAAGCGAGATTTCCTCAACCTTGTCCTCTAGGATGCATTTCCCTATGCTCCTGCACAGCTCTAGGCTTAAAGTCTCCGGCGCAATAGTAACGACTTTCTGGCCTAAGAGCTTAAGCATCTCTATCCTATCCTTGTTTAGCGTGTCAGCTCTCAAGCTCCCTATACTCGCCTCTAGGCCTAGTGAGGCCACATAGTCTAGTAGCTTATCTGCATGAGGATGGTCAAAGAAACTTAGCGAGTAAAATGCTACGCGTTTGACACTGTTAGCTTCAACGCCCTTCTCGATAAGCTCCTTCAACTTGCCTAGGCTCCTATGCCTTAGAGGTAGACTGAAGTAGGCCTCCATGCAGAATCTACACATATGCTTGCAGCCTCTAGAGGCCTCAACCATGTATGCTTCTCCCCATGGTTCTCCAGAGCCAGGTTCTCTGAACTGCACGATGCTGTGGAATGCCTTATCGAGGTCCTTTGTAATAGCCTTATTGACGGAATTACAGCCTGGAGCAAGAATACCTTCGCTACACACTATCCTTTCTAGATCCTCTTCGAAAACAGCTTCGAGAAGCCTTGGTACTATGGGCTCAGCGTCACCAACAGCTACGATATCAGCCAGGGATAGCGCTACGGCAGGGTTCATGCTAGGCACAGGGCCACCTACTACTATGAGTGGTCCTCTACTACGTCTCTCTCGTAGAGGCTCAATCCCCGACTCAAGTAACATTTTAGCTAGAACGTAGTAGTCTAGCTCGAAGCTTATAGAAGCTAATATTATGTCAAATTTATCGAGCGAGGCATTACTCTCAATGCTTCGAGGAGGCCCCTTCCCTTCATAGGTTATCCTTTCCGCTACGGCATAATCTAGGCTGTTGATCATGTAGTATAGGTTCTGGTAGGCTAGGCTAGCACTGGCAGCCTTATAGGGGCCGGGGTAGAGTAATGCCACGCGTAAGCATCCATGACACTTCCTTTTGATAACGCCATGCTCCATTCGTGGCACTCAGCATCCTCCCCCAGCCTCGAGGCCTGTCCTTTCCTATTAGCAGCAAAACCAGTAATAGTCTCACGCTAGTACTAGGTGGGCTTAGAGAATAAACAGTGCAGACTGGTGGTGTAAAGGCCCTTGACCGAGGAAATAGTCTTTCATCATCCCTTGGCCAAGGAGCTTGTAGAGAGAACTAGGGTATTATGGGCTATCGACCATGCTAGAGCCCTTATGAGCTGGGATCTGGAGACGCACATGCCTCCTCGAGGAGTCGAGGGTAGGGCTATAGCCTTCTCAGAGCTTGCTGTTCTAAGGAGGCGTCTTCTACTAGATGAGAAGATAACCAGCCTAGTCGAGAAACTCGAGGACAAGCTCGAGGAGCTTAATGATTACGAGAAAGGCTTGGTAAGAGTCCTCTCTAGGGAGATAAGGATAGCTAAGGCCCTCCCCGAAGAGCTTATAGCAAGACTCGCAAAGGTGACTAGTGAGGCTACGAAAGTCTGGAGTGAGGCAAAGAAAAATAACAACTTTGAGGCCTTTAAGCCGTATCTAAACGAGATAGTGAAACTGACTAGAGAGAAAGCTGAGAGACTAGGCTATAAGGATCATCCCTACGATGCCTTATTAGACCTATACGAGGAGGGCTGGACAACTAGAGACGTTGAGAGAATGTTCAATAAGCTCATACCGGGCTCGAAGAAAATACTGGAGAAGGTGCTCTCCGACGAATTCTACCCCAAAAGTCATGAACTAGAACAGGTGAGCTATGAGACTAGTAAGGCAGAGAAGCTTATGAAGATAGTGCTCGAGAAGCTTGGCTGGAGCTGGGAGAGAGGCAGGCTCGATGTCTCACCACACCCCTTCACCATAGAACTAGATATAAATGATGTAAGGATAACAAGCCGTTACGAGGGAAAAGATATTCGTAGAGCACTATATGCTGTTATACACGAGTTTGGCCACGCCCTCTACGAGCTACAGATAGATCCACGGCTAGCTAGGACACCGCTCCAGGGGGGTGTAAGCCTAGGTGTCCATGAGAGCCAGTCGAGGTTCTGGGAGAACATTATAGGTAGGAGCCCATGGTTCGTTAAGGCCATCAAACCAATACTTGACGAGCAACTAGGCTATACAGCTAAGTATAGCTGGCTGGAACTCTACCGCTACGTTAACATAGTTAGACCAGACACTATAAGAGTAGAGGCTGACGAGTTAACCTACAACCTCCATATATACCTTAGATTTGAGCTGGAGAAACTAATGGTTACGGGTGAACTCAAGGTAGATGAGCTGCCAGATGAATGGAACAGGTACATGGACGAGTTGCTAGGCGTTAAACCTAAGAATTACAGCGAGGGAGTACTACAAGATATTCACTGGAGCCACGGAAGCATAGGATACTTTCCAACATACAGTCTAGGCAATGTCATAGCAGCCCAAATTAGGGAGAGGATGCTAACCGACATCAAGGATATGGAAGAGCGTCTAGAGAGGCTAGAGCTTTCACCGCTAAGGAGCTGGCTAGGGTCAAGAATCCATCGCTGGGGCTCAACATATCCTCCGAGGATTCTGATAGAGAAGGCTCTAGGCGGAGGCTATGACAATCCTGAGAGTCTAATCAAATACCTTGAATGGAAGTATCTCAAGCTACCTAACACTCTTTCTTCCCAGGCGTAAGAGCCTAAGAAGGCCAAGATCCTGCATAGTTAAATAGGTGCAGACCTAGGCATTTCTAGGGGATAGAATTGAAGAGCTTATTCGACATAGTAGAATGTAGGATCAAGGTTACTTTAGAAGACCTAGCAGTATTCCTAGCGTTCCACCAAACCGTGCCTGGTACTAGCCCACCAATATTTTCATATAATGGTAGGCTCTATGTGCCTGTGGGGGTGAGCTTGCAGCAAGCCTGTCTACTCGAGGCCGAGGCGGGTGATGAAGCTAGCAAGAAGTATCTCCATATCAAGGCTAGTAGAGAGGGAGTTTCATACGAGTTTTCGGATAAGCCTCCAGAGACCATGGATGTAAAGGTGTACCCAATCCTCCATGTAATAAGGGAAGGCTAGCTCCAGTACCTTCTCGTCCTAAGATATTTTTGCTCAGCTTCTACCAGCGCCTTGTAGAAGGCCTCCTCCCCGAAAACAAGCCTCCTTAGAACCTGTCGTGCAGTCGAGGGCCCAACCCCTATTGCCGTGAGAGCTTCAACCCCTTTTCTACCATAAGTCAGAACTACATCGGCTGCATCCTTTAGCTCCTTAGCCACCTTCGCCTCCTCCTGCTTAAGCTTCACCCTCCTCCTCATTTTAAGCACGAGCTCTCGAGCCTCCTCCGGCGAAAGTCTTGTAGGCGCGATGAATGCGGCTCCGCAGCGGGGGCACCTAGGCTTATCAGGTAACTCACCTATGGTTGACTCCCAAACCTCGCCACACATGAGGCAAATTAGCCTAACTCTACGCCCAGCAATCCTCCTCTTAACAACCTCTGCTAGAAGCGTTGCTGGTAGCGCTTCGGCCATAACCCGATCACCCATCCTAGCTTCGCTTAGCACTTGCTCGGCTAGAGGACTAATCCTTCCAGGGGGCTGCTCGAAGGCTACAAGCTCTACATGGCCTGAGGCTAGTTCTCTTAGAAAGTTATGAAGACTATCTATATCCAGCTTGTCGTGTGCCAGCTCCTTTAAGGCTTCTAGTCCAACTATTGTATCAGCTAGTCTCCGCAGCATCCTCCTATCAAGCTTAGCATCCTTCTCTATAGCCCCCATTCTAAGAGCAACATGATATAACTTCCACTCATAGAGCTTCGTGGCTTTAGCAGCAGTATACACTAGGTCCCTTAGCTCCTCCACAGACAATGATGCAAGTCTCTTAAGCGTCGACTCTATTAGGTTTACGGGTACCCTGGACGAGAACTTCATTACGACAGCATAGGGCATGCTAGTGCTCCATGGAGTATAGCCTGTGACCTCCTTAATGGAATAAGAAAGTGCTAGCTCGAGGGCCTTAGCAGCCCTACTGCCTAGGAATGCATGGACTACGACAGTATCTCCTAAAGCTTCAACAACTATCCTCTTGTCTGTTGGAAGGGGGTAGCCTCCGGCTATATGCTTCTCTATTATATCGGTAAGCAGCCTCTTAGCACGAGCTGTCAACGGGTAATCTTCGAGCACTTTCTCCCTTAGAGCCTCGTATCTTCTAAGTATTGAGCCAGCCTCTCTTGCGACACCATACTCTACTGGTATCAGCTCGCCCTCCCACGCAGGCGGTATCAGCTCATGGCCTTCAGCAGGCTTAACTCTTACAGCGTTCTCTTCTACTGTTACAACCTCCCAGACCCTACCTGCCAACACAAAGATATCGCCATCAGATAGTGTTGCTACGAACTCTTCATCTAAGACGCCTATCTTTTTCCCGCTTACAGTGTCATAGACAGGGTATTGCCTGGTATCCGGTATCATGGTGACCTCGTAGTAGTAGCTGTAGAGCCTCCTTCCCTTCCTGAGCCTCTCTCCCTCAAGTCTAGCTATCCTAACCATGTCCATGTAGGAGACTATAGAGAGTAGCTCGTCGTAGCCTAGCTCCTTGTAGGGCTCAGCTCTTCTGAAAAGCCAGTAGGCATCTCTAAGACTTATAGACCCTTTCTCTAAAAGCATGCCTGCTAGCTGGTGTACTAGGGCATCGTAGGGCTTATCATAGGGCTCCTCTTTTTCAAGGTTTCCTCTCAATGCTCTAGCAGCTATAACAGCAGACTCTAATATATCATAGAAGTTCGTTGAGGCTATTATTATGCCACGGCTTACTTCTCCAAGTCTATGCCTAGATCTACCAACCCTCTGAACAAGCCTTCGTGCTTGCCGCGGCGACATGTACTGTATAACAAGGTCTGCATGACCTATGTCTATACCTAGCTCAAGACTACTAGTAGCCACTATTGCCTTGATCTTACCCTCTCTAAAGTACTTCTCGGCCTTAACCCTCTCCTCTCTGCTAAGGCTGCCGTGGTGTACTAGGATTCTTCCCTCTCCCAGAACCTTCTTGAGGAGGGCACCCAGGACTTCAGCGGAGTCCCTGGTGTTCGTGAATATTATGACTCCTCCCCTAGTCTCCTCGACGAGCTCTTTAATCCTATTTAGCCTAGCATATACAGTTGCCTCTACTCCCAGCTTTCTTGCAAGTTCCTCATCGCTTTTGCTGGGCTGCGGAGTATCCACCAGGATCGTCATCTTCTTAGCTAGATAGGATAAATCTATTATCTCGACAATCCTATCGCCAGCAAGCATCCTAGCAGCTAGCATGGGATTGCTAAGGGTGGCTGATAACCCGATTCTTTGAACCCTACCTCCACTATAGTGTTCTACCCGTTCAAGCGCAACGGCAAGCTCTGCTCCACGCTTGCTATCGATCATCTCGTGTAGCTCATCTACAACAATAAATCTTAATCCTCTTAGGGAATCGCGGAACTTATCGACCGAGAGTAGGAAATAAAGCGTCTCGGGAGTAGTCACCATGATGTGTGGCGGGCTTCTAAGAAACTCTCTTTTCTCATAACTACTAGTATCTCCATGCCTTACCCTTAGCTCTAGGCCCACGCTCTCAGCTATCTTTGCCATTCTCTCAAAGATGTCGCGGTTAAGGCTGCGAAGGGGCGTGATATAGATAGCTCCTAGCCGAGACGGCTTCTCAAGAAGCCTGGACATGATAGGGAACAATGCGGCCTCGGTCTTACCGCTACCCGTAGGGGCAATTATGAGCACATGGGAACCACGTAGAATGGCGGGTATGGCTTTCTCCTGTGCAAGTGTAGGCCTCTTGTAGCCGAGCCCCCTTATGGCATGCTGAAGCCTGGGGTCGAGAAGACCGAATACGCTACCATCCTGAGCGTTCTCGTCTCTCATAGCAGGCACGGCTCGGCCTCCATAGATAATACTAGAAGAGACATAGCTAGACGTAATAGGGTGTTCCTGGAACCATCTCTAAGGATCTTTAAGACGGGGCGTGGGCTTTAAGGGAGATAGTAAAACTAAAAACTCCATGAAGCATACCTAGCTTCTTGCTCCTTTTAGTGCGTTTAGCACCTCTCTTTCAAACTCCTCTGGGCTGTATTCCTCCCTGCGTTTACTAAGTCTAACCAGTACTACTCTTCCATTAGCCATCTTTAGCCTTATTTCGTCGTGATCCGGGTATCGGTAGACGTCTAGCTGTTTAAGCTTATGTTTCTCTAATATCTTTCTATAAATAGTATATTTCCTGCCTATCGCCAACCAGCTCTCCCCCATATTAGGATAAATGCCCACTCTCCTGGTTTAATTCAATGCTAGTCTCTAGGGCCAGGGCCTAATTTTAAACCTCTTCTCACTATCTAGAAGTATAGCTTGAGGAGTAAGGCCTTTAGGGGAGAAATAGATGTGGCTTCGCTGAGAGGATGAGGGAGGATGGGCTTAAAAAGACTAATGGCCTTAACGGTACTGGCGGCATTCATGCTATTATCGTTGTTCTCGGCTATGAATTCTCTTGCAAGCGGGGCTTACGAGCTACACATCGATATTGTTGGCACAGGCTTGGCTAATGTAACCCTAATTTCTACGGCCTTGCCTGGTCTAAATATTCTAAGGCTCCCGATAGAACCTGCCCCCGAGACGATAGAGGTGCTGGTCAATGGAATACACGTTGACTATCTTTACGGCAATGGCACCTTGGTTTTCGTCTACCAGTCGAACAAGACAGGTAGGGCTATTGTAAGCTATATTGCTGAGCCCGAGAGCCTTGATGACGGGCTTTACAAGCTAAGGGTAAACTATACTGGCCCTATTATTATCAGGGTAGAGCCCGAGGTTACTCTAATTAACATAGAGCCTGTGTCGTCGGTAGCGGGTATGGCTGAGGAGGCGGATGGAAGCCTCATACTAAGAGCCAATGCACCACTAACAATATCCTACTCTCCCCTAGCAGTTGTTGCACCGACAACGACGTCAATAACACCACGGCCTACTACTACGGCAAGCCCCTCGCCTCTTCCCACGGGAGCCACTAGTACATCTGCATCGATAACCACTACTCTGAGCAAAACCACTCAGAAAACACTCGCAACACCTAGCTCCGCGACAACCAAGACCCCTATACCGGTGTCCTCGATTACGACATCACCGTCGCCTAGAGAAACGCCTCCAGCTACACCGTCGGCCACCGTAACAACTACTAGTAGGCCGTTGTATTCCCCAATCCCGCTGATTACCGGGATCATAGTTGCTGTAGGGGCCATAGCAGCCATATTATTGCTATATAGGTACAGGAGAGGTAGTAATGGCTGGGAGAACCCTATTATCACAGAGGAGCTTGATGACCTAGACAAGGCTATTATCGATAAGCTTAGGGAGAAGGGCGGCTCGGAGTACCAATATGTGCTGCAGAGGGAGCTAGGCCTGCCGAAGACAACCATGTGGAGGAGGATTAAGAGGCTCGAGAAGCTA
The DNA here is from genome assembly GCA_040514295.1 of Pyrodictiaceae archaeon. Lineage (GTDB taxonomy): Archaea > Thermoproteota > Thermoprotei_A > Sulfolobales > Pyrodictiaceae > JBEVCE01. The sequence goes on from JBEVCE010000043.1 coordinate 15,057, forward strand.
GGCATTATACGTGTAGAGAAGCGTGGAAAAGGCAATTATATAATCCTAGTAAGAGATAAGAAAGCGTGAAGACCTACTAGTAGCCCCATACTCCCAAATTGCGGTGCCTTGCTATGAGGCTAGAGAAGGCGCTTGTAGGAGTGGACTTGTCGCCTATATCAGACAACTTAGTTAAATGGCTCCCCTATTTGTCCAAGGTGGGAGTGAAAACGATAATACTATCCTATGTGGTTCCATCGACGATAGTAGAGCATGTGGCTGGAGGAATACTTGTCGATAAGCTAGTAGAAGAACATGTATCCGAGGCTAAAAAGGTATTATCAGTGTACGAAAAGAGGCTGTCGGAGGCTGGTTTCGAGGTCAAGGAGACCGAGGTTAGGGTTGGCGAGCCAGCACCCGTATTAGCATCACAGGCCGAGAAGTATGGGGCAGACCTTATTGTCGTCGGTAGCCGTGGTAGGGGCTGGCTACGCGAGATACTTTTAGGTAGCACGGTCGAGGAGCTGGCAAGGCTCGCCAAGAAACCCCTCCTGGTGGTCAAGGGCCTAGTTTCTAAGAAGCCGGATGGATCTAAGAGTATAAGTCTCCCCGGCAACCCCTTCACAGGCCCCCTATTAGCAGCCATAGACTTCCATGAATATACGGATAAAGTCCTAAAATGCTCGTCAACTATAGCTAGGAAGACTGGCCAGAGAATAGTGCTAGTACATGTCGTGGAGAGAGATGAAGACCCGGATGAGGCTCATAGGATCTTGGAAGACCATGTATCAACACTAAGAGATGCAGGCCTCAGCGTAGAACCAGTCATTGTCAAGGAGCCTGGGAACATAGCTAAGACAATAATCTTGGAGGCCGAGAAACATAAGGCGACACTGCTAATAGTCGGGCCTAGGGGTAAAGGAGGAAGCATATTAAGCGGGCTCCTAGGATCAACAACAGATACCGTACTTAGATACTCTAGGGTACCAGTAATAATATGCCGCTAACACTACTCCCAGGTTTCAAGGTAAAGATTAGGTATAGACTGGTTGTTTGGCCATGGTTTGCGAGGAGGAAGTCAGAGAGGCAACAAGCAATTATGGTTTAGGAGAGGAGGAGGCAACCAAGATTATATGTAGTTATGGGCTAGCCTTACTACATGCCCTTAAACCCTTACTTGATAAATTAGACTATGAGCCCAAGATGGCTAAGAGTATTGAGATAGATCCCGAGGGGCCCCGTATAGTAATCAAGCTCTCGGGGAACAGAATTAGAGAAGCCTATATAGATTTTTCCCCAGATGGAGCAGAACATACCATTACCATAGCCCTTGACTATAAACCTAGGAGGGCTAGGCCGGAGGATATAGAGGAGTCCTTAAGCAGAATCATAGAGTCTGATGAGGAGTTTACCGGTGTAGAGGAGTACGACGTCAGCTACAACCCTGAGGATAACACCTTGACAATAGTATTAATCTCTAGGCTTATTACTAGTCAGCCTGGCTTATCCTCGATACTAAGAGCGGTTGAGAAAGCATTAATGAGCATTTAGAGGCGTGTCTCTGGGAGGGCATCCAAGACCTAAAATAGGAATAGCTAAAAAGCTAGGGTTTTCTAGAAGCTTAGCTCGACTTTGCCTAGGTGCTCACTAGCATACTTATAGCCTGCTTCTGCTGCCTTAAGGTTAAGATCTCTCCATCGCGGATTGACTGTAGTCTTTATTGTCTCCTTTAACGTATCTAGGTCTATCATCCCCGTCATATACGAGAACACTCCAAGCATATATATGTTAGCTACCCTGTAGGTCCCAGTAGCCTCCTCGGCTAGTCTGGTGAAGGGCACCATGAACGTGTTTGGCCAGGGCTTAACCGGCTTATCGGTAAACGTAGAGTCTATTAGTACTAGCTTTGGGTTAGGGCTAACTAGGTCGCTATAGGAGTACATCTGCTCTTTATACATGAATATTGCTATATCTGCTTTCCTCACCTTAATTAGGTCTAGATCTTCTTCACTCCTGAATACTATTAGGTCTGATCTCGAGAAGCCACCACGTGTCTCGGCGCTATACGTCTCGCTGTTTACTACATAATATCCTCTGCTTACGAGTGCTTTGCCTAGCAGGTATCCTGCAAGGAGTATGCCTTGGCCTCCACGCCCGGCTATTATTATCTCGAGCCTACCAGTCTGAGACACTACGTTTTACCCCCATTTAAGCTCAGGTACCTCGCTACACCACTCATATTTATAGACTGAGCAGAGGGACTCGATATAGCTTGGCTTGCTCTGGTTGACGAACTCGCCTAGCGTTATCTCGCTATCCCAGTCATACTTTATATCGTCCAAGCTCTTAGGCTTCTTGATCTTTGCTACCTTCTTTAGCCTATCGTAAAGTTCGACGGGATCCCTCATACCTATATGTCTACCGAAGATCTCAGGGCATATCGAGAGTACCTCTATGAACCGGAACCCCTTCTTGGTTATTGCCTTCTTTATGGCCTCCTCTAGGTGGAAGGGGTAGTGTATGCTCCACCTAGCGACATAGTTTACGTCCATGCTAGCAACGAACTTTGCTACATCTAGCGGCCTCTCCGGGTTACCTGCAGGTGTAGTGGTTGTATATACTCCTTGAGGTGTTGTAGGTGCTACTTGTCCTCCGGTGAGCGCGTAATTGAAGTTATTAACCATTATTACTAGCATGTCAAAGTTTCTACGTGCAGCGTGTAAGAGATGGTTCCCTCCTATACCAGCTATATCGCCATCACCACTAAATACTACAGGTATCAGCCTAGGATTAGCTAGCTTCACACCATAGGCATATGCTATCGGCCTTCCATGGGGTGTGTGAGCGCCGTCGAGCCTAACGTAGCCTGCTGCCCTACCAGTACAACCTATGCCTGATATAACTACGAGCTGTTTGCGGTCTATTACGCTCTTTGCCTCTAGTGCTTTAACAGCTCTTAGAAACGATTGTAGTACAATCCCGATGCCACAGCCTGGGCACCAGATGTGTGGTAGTCTCTCCACCCGAAGTAGGTCATCAACGTAGTGCGTGAATGTTTCTTCTCCGCTCATATCTTCACACCCTCCTCCTTCATCTTCTCATATATTTCCTCGGGACTTGGGAGCTCAGGGTAGAGTATGGGTACGAGGCGGACCTCTTTGCCTGTTGGGCCTAGGATCCTGGAGACTTCGAGGTAGAGCTGGCCATAGTTCATCTCAACCACTATGACTTGCTTAACCCCCTCGGCTGCTCTCAGAAGACCATCAGTATCTAGCGGCCATAACGACTTAGGCCTCCACATTCCAACCTTCTTACCCTCCCTCCTAAGATCCTTGACAAGTGCTAGCACGTTCCTAGCTAGGCTGCCAAAGGCTACTATAAGTGTCTCGGCGTCCTCGACATAGTATGAGGCGCTCTCGACGACCAACTTCCTGTTTCTCTCAACTTTATCCACAAGCCTACGGACTAGTGATTCATACACCTTCTTGTCAGTAGTATAGTATCCTCTCTCGTCGTGTGACAAGCTCTCGGCAAATACTGCATAGCCCTCGCCATAGAATGCCATTGGGGGTACGAGATCCTCTGGGTCGGGCTTGAAGGGCTTGAATACCCCAGGTGGCTCTTTTGGCTTCTTCCGGTCAAACACCTTTATCTCGCCAGGCTCATGGACTATTACAAGTTCTCTTGTATGTGCTAGTACAGCGTCCGAGAGGACTATTGTGGGTACTCTGAGCCTCCAGGCAGTATCAAATGCTTTAATCGTTAAGGTGTAGGCCTCTTGGACGCTCCATGGCGCGTAGACAACGTCCATGTATATGCCGTGGCTTCCCCAGCGGGATTGCATTACATCTCCCTGTCCAGTCCCAGTAGCTATGCCTGTGCTGGGCCCAGCCCTCATATCGTAGACTATCACTATCGGGGCTTCAAGCATAGCTGCAAGGCCAAGGCTTTCAACCATGAGGCTGAAGCCAGGTCCGCTAGTGGCTGTCATGGCTTTGGCTCCAGCATAGACGGCGCCCACCAGGGCGTTTATGGACGCTATCTCGTCCTCGGCCTGGAACACTACTCCTCCATACTTGGGTAGCTTCTCGGAGAGGTACTCGAAGAGGTCGCTTGCAGGTGTTATAGGATATCCCACGAACACTTTAAGCCCGGAAACTATCGCTGCCTCAGCCATAGCCTGGTTTCCAGTAAGGAACTCACGGCGCGTCATTACCTACTCACCACCTGCGCCTCTTGAGGTTTTTCTTGTATAATCACATCCTTGCTCCCATCGCCCCATACCATAATACCCTTTGCTAGACCATCACTTGCAGGCCTTATTATTATCACGAAGTCTGGGCAGGTGAACTCACATAGCCTACACCCCACGCAGTCGTCGGGTCTTATTGGGACTGTCACGCGATAGCCTCTCCTATTCTGCTTCTTGCCGTAATCAAGCACGTTCTTGGGGCATACGTGTATGCAGAGTCCGCACTCTTTGCACCGCTCAGCGAGCATTATTATTTCATACTTTCTCGGAGGCTTCTTACTCACCTCTTGAGCACCTCTTTAGCGTATTCTACTACTTCGAATGGTGTTTCAGCGACCCTTACACCTACAGCTCGGAGAGCCTTAACCTTGTCAGCCCAGAAGCCTGTCCCCATGGATATTATTGCCCCGGCGTGCCCCATCCTCTTTCCTGGTGGCGCTGTCTTGCCAGCGATATAGGCTATTACTGGCTTCGGGTACCTCGTCTCCTGTATATATCTCGCAGCTCTCTCCTCAGCATCCCCGCCTATCTCGCCTATAAGAACTACAGCCTCGGTTTGAGGATCATTCCTGAACATCTCGAGCACGTCTATGAAATCCATGCCCGTTATTGGATCGCCTCCTATACCTACAGCTGTGCTCTGGCCGAAGCCCTCTCTTGTCAGTGTAAAAGCTATCTCGTATGTTAGCGTACCACTCCTAGAGACTATACCTATTCCTCCCTCTCGGAAGACGTGGCCAGGGAGTATCCCGACCTTGCTCTTACCAGGTGAGATTACGCCTGGGCAGTTAGGCCCTACTATCCATACTCCTCTGCTTCTAGCATAGTTGACAAACCTCATAGTATCATGTACAGGGATATGCTCTGTTATGACGACTATCACCTTCATTCCAGCATTTATTGCTTCATAAACAGCATCTGTAGCGAAGGCCGCAGGTACAAAGATTATCGAGGTATTCGCCTCAGGGTGCTCTGCCTTAGCCTCCTCCATGGTATCATAGACGGGTACGCCATGGACCGACGTCCCTGCCTTACCAGGTGTGACTCCTGCTACTATTTTTGTCCCATAGTCTAGCATGAGCTTTGTGTGGAAGCTTCCCTCTCTGCCGGTAATGCCTTGTACTATTACACGTGTTCTCTCATCAACCAATATCGCCATTTCATACACCCTGGGGGGAGCTGGAATCTAGATTCGGGGAGTTGAAGCAGGGACAATAAAATACTTGGCCTAAGCTAAAGCGCTATTACCGTCTTGACGGCTTCTATTGGGTCAGCGAAAGCCTTTACACCATGCTCTTCTAGTATTCTTCTACCCTCCTCCTCATTAGTTCCTACTAGCCTTACCACGATAGGCTTCTTGGCCTTAGCCTCCTCAAGCGCGGCTATAATGCCTTTAGCTACCTCGTCGCACCTGGTTATTCCCCCGAATACGTTTATGAGGATCTTCTTAACCTTGGGCATCTCTAGGAGTATTGATACAGCCTTCTTGACTAACTCGGCTGATGCGCCACCACCTATGTCTAAGAAGACTGCAGGTTTTCCGCCAAAGTAGCTTACGAGATCCATTGTAGCCATAGTCAGGCCTGCGCCATTCCCGATAACCCCTATATCTCCGTCTAGCTCGACGAATGCAAGGCCCTGGCTACGGGCCTTAACCTCCCACTCAGTGAACTCCCCGGTCTCCTCCAAGTTCCTTTCGGTAAGCTCCCTATGCCTATAGAGGGCGTTATCGTCCACGATTATCCTGGCATCGAGCAGTACTATATCTTCTCCTACCACTGTAAACGGGTTTGACTCTACTAGCTCTGCATCGTACATTTCGAATGCCTTATAAAGGGCCATGAGCGTTGTCGTGAACCTTGTGAGAAGCCTACCCCTAAACCCTATCTCCTTCCCAAGCTTCCTAGCCTCGTATGCATGGAGCCCATAGAAGGGATCCACATAGTATCTCCTAATGGCCTCTGGATGCTCCTTGGCGATCTCCTCAATATCCATGCCCCCCATATCCGATACTAGTATTACTGGCCTCCTCTTAGCCCTATCGATGGTTATTGATGCAAAGTATTCCTTCTCATGCTTTACAGCTTCCTCGACCAACACCTTTCTAACCCTAATACCCTTTATCCTCGAGGCCAAGAGCTTCCTAGTAGCCTCTATAGCATCATCGATACTTTCGACTATCTTGATGCCGCCGGCCTTACCTCTACCAGCTACTAGTACCTGCGCCTTTACAGCTAGTGGGGGTTTGAGGCCAGCTGACCTTATTTTAGCCTCTATGTCGTCGGAATCCGATACTACGATACCGCGTGGCACCTTGGCGCCAAGCGCTGCTAGTATCTCCTTAGCCTCGTACTCGAATAGCTTCAAAGCCTCTGCACCACGCATTCTCCTCTATAGTGGCTCACACTATAAATATGGTGTGAGAAAAGCTAGGTGAACAACAATCAACTACGGCTAGCAGACACTAGTCGAACCAGCTTTTACGCCTCTAGACTTATTTCATTCACTGCTGTATTGGAATCGAATAAAAAGCTGCTTAATAGCCCCCACGTAGGAGACCAGTAAATTGAGTGGGATCTAATGCATAGCCGTGTGTTAAAGCTATGTACTGATTGCCCTAATCTCGAGTTCTATCGCAGCATTCTATTGGGGGCCCATATTAAAGCCTGCCCAGAAATTCTGCATGACCTTGCGCTAGCGAGGGATACATACCTTAAGACTATTAGCAAAAGGAGAGTCTATGGTGCATCTACAGGTGTTGGCGCTCTACAAAGCCTTGAGATAAGTCATACGGAGAAGACAGAGCTACGTCTAATACTAGAACATGCAGCCGGTGTTGGCCGCTACTTGGATGAGGAGCCTTCGAGAATGGTGCTCACAGTGAGAATTGTTCAGCTGTCTAGGGGCTATAGTCCTGTTCGTCCACAAGTCCTAGAGAAGCTCATAGAATACCTAGCCCATGGTATCATCCCAGCGTTACCAGTATACGGTAGTGTGGGTGCTAGTGGCGACCTAGTCCCTCTAGCGCACATGGTCTACACGTACATGGGTAAAGGTAAGGTATGGTATAGGGGAAGGCTCGTAGACTCGGCATTAGCTCTTAGAGAGGAGGGGCTTGAGCCCCTAAGGCTCGAGAAAGGTGAAGCATTAAGCCTCATCAATGGAACAGCCTTCAGTACAGGTGTACTGATATACGTAGTGTTGAAGCTCGCTGCATTACTAAGGGTGTGGGCAGAAATTGCGGGGATAAGCATCGGCCTCTCAACATGTAATCCAGAGCATTATCAGTACAGAGTAGCCTCTATCAAGATGCATAGATATCCTAACGAGCTACTCGGTATCATTGAGAAGCTCGTGGAAGACTACTCCGATACCAAGGGTTGTAGCATTATACAAGATCCCTATAGCTTACGTTGCACCCCTCAAATATTTTCAGCGGTGTATTCAAGCCTAGAGCAGGCAGCACTGATAGGTCTCTGCGAAGCTTGTAGCCCTACCGACAACCCTATAGTCATGGATGGTGGTGTTAAGCATCAATGTAGTTTCCATGGAGTACACATAGCATTATCGGCGGACAGTCTTGCGATAGCGATGGCTGTACTGGCTAATAACGCCGAGAGGAGGATATCCCAGCTCCTTGACAAGAACACTACTAGGGTTGAGACCAATTTCCTAGGAGGTCCAGAAAGTCCTTCAGGCTACATGATAGCACAATACACTGCGGCTTCGAGGACAGCGCTACTAAGGCAGATAGCCGCACCCTATAGTGTTCACAACATACCTACAAGCCTCCTACAAGAGGATGTAGTATCCATGTCTGCTAATGCTTCTGTAAGACTTCTTGAAGGCCTTAACGCACTGATAGACGTGGCAGCTATAGAGCTCGTGCTTGCAGCTAGGCTCGCCTATCTAAAGGGCAGAAGTCTACCAGAACAGTATAAGCTTGTCTACGATATGGTCTCCCGGGACGACCACGCCATAGCCGAGCTCATAGCAGTATCACGTAAGATTGTAGAGGATGCAATAATAAACGAGCTACGAGCCCATAGCCTTAGCTGGTTGAGTCCCAGATGCAGCAAGGAGTAAGGCTAGAGCTTCATAGGTTTATCCTTAGCTATTGCGCATTCTCTCATACACTCCTCTACACACCTCATATAACCCTCTCTACTATTTACACTAAAGCATCTCTCTCTACACGATTCTTCACACTCTAGCATTCCAGCCCTCAGCTCAAGAGAAGCCATAAAACCTCTACCCCATTTTTGAACACCATAGCTAAGGCATATTTAATTTTATTAGAATAATGTCATGAAATAGTCCCGTAACATTAACTCTCCATGAGGAAAGAATCATGTGTGAGAGTGGTGTCCCGGCGCGCAACCGGGGTTCATCCGACGCCGAGGCGCGGCGCTGCGTCGCCCCGGCGAGGAGGCCAAGAGAGGTATTCTTAGGCTCCAAACTTTTATATTTCTCACATAACCTTGGGATCATAATATGGCCTCATTGCGTGTTAAGAGCAACGTCTAGTCCTTCGGTGATGGGACTATTCTTCATGGCCCCTGTCGAGGGGCTCGAGGAGCCCCCATTCCACATCACCTCATGCAGTCTATTGTATTAGGGAAAGTTGGTTGTTAGATCATGTTCTATCCTTTAACTTCTCCTTTTTCTCCTTTTTCCTAGTTTTTGTTTTCCCCCTTCCCCCCACGGCTAATATTCTTTCAATCCTCTTCTTGCCTACCTTGAACACCGTTCTCGCTATGAATGCTATGTATTCATCGTCTGGTATTATCTTATCTAAGCCTATACGTGCTGCTATAGCCTGCTTAAAGGCCTCCTTACTTATCCTGTCTCTGATCTTACCGAGTGCTATCTCCTGGGCTGTTCTAAGCGCGATGTAGAATCTGCTATACTTTCTTGTTATGGCCTCTAAATCCGGTATGAGTTTTGGTAGCCTAGTCAGTATTTTCTCCATGTCATCCTCGCTCCTGAACCCCAGCATAACACTAGTGGCTACCACTCTTAGCATCCTAGCTATGGTATTATCGTCTAGGCTTCCTCCCAGCATAAAGCTAAGATACCTTCTTGCATTCTCATCATCCATTGTCAGGATCGCGTTAGCGGCATCCTCCAAGGCCTCCTCGACACTAAATACTTCGTGGTAGGCTCTGGGCGCATCATTCCCGAGTCCTAAAGCATACTTCGCTACGACATATAGCGTTGCCATCTCCTTATCCCAGATGTCGGAAGGCCATGCCTTACCTCTTAAAGGTGACACAGCGTGTCTACGATAAGCCTCCTGCAGCATTTTCACGGCATCTTCTCTAGTCTTAATATCACCGCGTAGTATCGCCGATATAACTTCCATTGCAGCGGTTATTCTCTCCCTATGTAGGCTCTTGGTTTGTCTCCTACTAAGCTCACTGCTCAATACCCAGCACCCACTTGATCATCCTCTTGAAGGCTATGCTTGTACTACCGAGTGGGCTGAAGACTCTAACCCTTCCATCAGAATATATCAATGCCTTTAAGGGGTAACCTTGTGCACGTGCATATATTATTTGCTTATTCCTTTTCTGCACTACTCTTAGTATCTGAAAATCCTCCCATCTTTCCCTAGCCCTCCTAACGAGCTTTATGAGGCTATCCTCTCTAAGCATGTATGCCATCTCTTCTCCCCAGCTTTCTTCTCTGGTTCTAGATCAATCTGCCCGAGCATCATCACCTTCACTCAGTCCTGCGTAAGCCTATCATCCTCCTTCCCGGTTGAGCCGATATGATTACCAGGAGGAGCCTTAGCAGATGTAGTGCTTTTGGCCCTCCACTTGCTAAGGCCTCCGTAAGGGCCTCTATAAGTCTTTACCTTCTGCTTGGCTAATCTGGTTCGGGATCCAGCAGCCCGTTCTCCATAAGCTCCTTGAGGGTCTCGTCTATACTCCCTCGGTATAGTAATCTCGCGACTCTACAGAAGCTATAGAACCTAGCACCCATACGATCCAGTATTCTCTTAACTATTGCAACCTCCCTGGCTTCCTTAATAGACTGGCAGAAGGGTGAGGCTACAGGAGGTGCTATATATACTACTGGCTCCTCGATAACAGTGAATATCACTAACCGTGGCTCCTTAGACCATGAAGCCATATATATAGCTGCTGCGTTCGGCATATAGTCAGGATCTTCCTTCCTCTTCCTCCAGACTTCGATGAGCTTAACCATGACCCTCTAACACGCCCCTAATGGCCCCTCTTACTCCCATAGTAGTATATTGGATAGCTTTACCTCCTCCTCGGCTTTGCCTAGGCTTATACACTCCCTACCGCCTGGATCAAGGCATATTTTGCCGCACGAGAGATCGATATATAGCTTGAGCGTCTCACGGAATATACCCTCTATCTTAAGGACTTCACCTTCAAGCTCTACTAGGGCTTCCTTTATCCTCTTGAGCTTGGATAGTGAGTATACAGTTAGCCTTATCCTCTGCTTAGGCTTGCCAACTGTATGGTCAATTACTATACTGGTCTCTGTAGGCTCTATTATGACCCTCATCCTCCTCTTAAGGAGCTTTGCAAGACTATAGCTGAAAGTATTGGGCTCCAAGACATAGTATCCATCAAGCTCCACAAGAGCCTCACGTACTCTCCTGGCTACATTTAAGGCTAGGAGAGGCTCGGGAAATATGTCCTTTTCTAGGGGAGGCCGGGCTCTCCTATGGTATCTTGCTAGGGAGTAGACGACTATTGACGCCTCATACGCCAGGTATTCCGTGCCGAGCCCGGTAACCCTGTAGGCCTTCACTTCTTTATCAATAACGTTACCCGTATAATCCACTATGATGCCAATATCTTCATCCCTAGGTAGGCGGTTCATCAGCTCCGTGATAGGGGCACCAGCACGGTCCACCACTAAGAGTGTTTGTTGGCGAGATACCCGGCTTGCAACATCCCTTTTAGAGACTATTACTTTATCCTTAAAGATTTGTAGAGGAATCCTTGACTCGAGTTGAGCCTTCGCTATAAGCCTTCTAGCATTATTCCCATAAACGTAGAGCCTCCACCCCTCGGGACCTAGCGAGGTATATAGGGTTCTGGCTATCACTGCAATTTCGAAGCTAGAGGGAGGGTCAACTAGGTGGACATGGATCTTGCCATAATATTCCACCATCCCAAGGACCTCCGAAACCTAGCTGATGTAGCCCGTATAGCCGCTAGGCTTGGCGCTAGGCTCCTAGTAGTTAGTAGGCCTGGTAGGCCAGACATAATAGACTACGCGGTGAACTCTGGAGCCTATGTAGCCTCATCTCTTGAGGAGGCTATAAGGCTTCTAGGATCCGACTACGAGCTAGTGGTTCTAGAGAGCTATGGCGATACTTGTATAGAAGAGTATGAGCCTAGTACGGAGAGAATCGCTCTCATCATCGGTGCAGAAGACTATGGCGTTCCACGCCAGCTTATAGAGAGGCTCCCAGTCAGACCCGTTATTGCCAAGATACCGATGGCTGTACAAGGTATGAGCTATAATGTTGTAGTGGCACTAGCCATAGCTCTCATGATTGTGACTCATAAGCTTAAGAGGATGGGTAGGCTTAGAGGAGAAACATGGATGAACGAGAGAACCCCGGCCGACCATGATGATATGGGGTGAGGAGGTCCTATCCTGGCTGATTGCACGGGCACGGTGTAGATTATGTCTTCGATGACAGCCATAGCCGTCCTTAGACTCCTAAAGACTTACCGCAAGGATCTTAGTCCTAGCAGGCTAAGTCTTGAGGAAGTGCTTAGGGACAGGTATCTAGCTAGTCTTCTGCTACTAGCTTCAGCCCAGCCTATAGTTTTATTCGAGGATGATGGTAAACCCCTTCCTGCTAGGATTAGTGAGGCCTATAACATCTCCCAGCTAGTTCTAAGACAGGGCCTGCCCCTTGACCTCTATAGGCTTGCCCGGTCCACGATTGGTAGGCTTAGAAGCCTAGCCTATGATATAACCCTAGAGTATAGTATTGCTAGGGTACCATTAGCTGTTATTGAGGGTAAGAGTGGCTTCCCACTATACTTTATCCTAGCCTGTAGAGGCTGTTGGCATAGAGAAGAACAGTTAGGGGATAGCCTTCTAGTAGTGGAGGCTGGCTACGAGGATGTATACTTAAGGCAAGAGATCCCGCTATCCCTTAAGCAAGGCTTCGTCGAGAGGAGGATTGAGAAGCTTCTAGGCCTCTTAAGAGGCCTAGATACACGTAGACCATGAGCATAGTATAGGTTGCAGCCATCAAGGCTGTAGCTATTCCCCAGCCCTGGTACATGATGCTCGCCATGCTCCACAACAAGTGATTACTCCTAGCTATGAGTAGGAGTAAGTCTAAGAAGAGCCCGTAAGGCCCCATGCTTCCACGCAACATTGCGACAAGCTCGCTATAGCCTACCCACCTCCTCTCCTCATAGAGGTATGCTGGAGAGGAGGTTATGAGGGCGGAGGAGTATAAGGAGAAGAACCATATGTAAACTACTATGGATGCAGCAATGTAGGCCCAGAAGAGCCTATTCATTCTCTTATCCCTAGCTGCTAGTACGGCTATGAAGGGATAGCCCCATAGAGTATAGACAGGATTCACTACCTTAGAGAATGCTAGGAGGACTGTGAATACAGCTGCCGAGGATACGGTAAGATTCCATAATCCTCCACCACGTCTTAGATATAGGTAAAGGGTATAGGCTATTAAGATAACCGTGAGCAGCGTTGACACGGTCTCAGTCAGGCTTAGGAGGCTCGTCTCCTTGTAACCGGAGAGTACATAGACGGCTGTAGATATGCTTGGACCTTGAGGGGGCCTTGTTTCCTGGAACTCCACCATCCACTTAGCTAAGGCAGGGCCACTAGCAGCTATAAATGGTGCTAACACGATGCTAGTAGTTAGTGCTGTTATACCCAAGTATTCTAGAACTGCTCTCCCACCCCATTTCCTATAAACATGGACTAGCAGTACTGGTAGGAGGATTATTGAGGCTTGCTTTGAGAGAACGCTCGCCGAGAATAGTATGGCTGAGAGCCTTCTCCTACCCCTATGTAATAATGTAAGTGATGCCATGGCGAAAAGTATCATGGGCAAATCAAAGTTGTAGAGCGCTATTACGAAGAGAACTGGAGGTCCTAGCAATATTAGCGCAGACGTCTCTCGCCCATATGCTCTTCTCACAACTCTCCACAACGCTAGTGCTGAAGTCATCAAGGGTGTCTTTAATAATATTCTCTCGATAAAGGGGACTATGAATTGCTTTAGCGTAGCAGCCCCTAGCCCACTAAAGGATAATGTTAGCGTGCTTATAGCTCCTCTTACGGCATCATATGATGCTATAAACATTAATGGTGCCAATGGCGGATAGACAACCCTATAGGCGTAGCCTAATAGCTCGCTCGCCCTATAGATGCCGAATAACCCTGTCTTATCCACGATGCTACTCCAGTTAATGAACACTCTTAGGTCGTAATAGGTCACGAAACCAGAAAGGAGTATATATAGTAACAGGGCGATGGGGAGCACTAGTGCCTCGGCAGAACTGCTCTTATCCTTATTCAAGCCCATCAGCCCCAGTCTATGTTCCTTGTTGTAGTACTAGGTCGGTCTAACTATAAGCCTGGGACCCCGGTCTTTGTGAGAGCAAGGTATTCTGTGTTTAAACATTTTTTAGTCCTATAAGCAAGAACCTCAACGGGGGCATGGAACCTTCATGTCTATAGACAAAGAGAAAGTTAAGAAAGCTGTCCGTCTTCTCCTTGAAGCAGTGGGTGAGGATCCCGATAGAGAGGGCCTTCGTGAGACCCCCTCAAGAGTAGCTGATATGCTCGAAGAGTTGCTTGGAGGCTACGAGGTAAGCGACGAGTATGCTTGGTTCACCGAGATCAGCGATCTTGTGGTGGTATCAGGCATAAGGTTCTATAGTCTATGTGAGCACCATCTCCTACCGTTCTTTGGAGTAGCACATGTAGCCTACCTACCTAGGGGCAAGGTCATAGGCTTGTCAAAGATTGCACGTATAGTCCAAAAGTATTCTAGAAGACTTCAAATACAAGAAAGAATGACAATGCAGATCGCAGATGAAGTCCAAAGAGCTACGGGTACGTCGGATGTAATGGTGGTTACTGAGGCAATCCACCTCTGCATGGCTATGAGGGGTGTAAGGACGCCTGCACCAGTAGTGGTGGCATCTCTTCGGGGGGCATTCATATCTAATAGATCACTTAAGAACGAGGTCTACAAAATTATAGAGCCTCATAGATTGAAGACCTTCCCGCTATAGCTTGTCTCCAAGGGCTAGCAGGCTCAAAGTATCTTGGTGAGCTTCATTCGCAAGGAGGTATTCGGTGCATTTGGTTTGCCTTGGCAGTGCTTAGCCTCTTTTCCTAGAATGCCAGTCAATGGCCTCTAACTCCCCCCTTAGGGATATGATGTCTTGTAGAGTCCTCTCTTCTGGTTGTGGGATATCGCCGGAGACCTCGAGCCTATAGTAGAGGCTAGCTACATCCTCGAACAAGCTATCATGAGTAGCTCTTGAAGCATCTAGGAGGTGTAGTACTGCTGTAGCTGCAGCCAGTTTCCTCAAAGCCCTCTTGCTCTTCCACTCAGCATGTCTAGGATCCTTCATGAGATCCTCTATTGTCTTCTTGGCGAGGTTCTCGGCAGCCTCAGCTAGCTTATGGTTCTGCTGGCTACGTGCAAGCTCTTCTAGGTCCTCGAGGAACGGCTCATGCGCTTTTTTCTTCCACATGGCTTCGAGCATGTCTAGTGCTTGTATATTGCTCGTCCCCTCCCATATGGGAGTTATTAGTGCCTCTCTGTGCCATCTCTCCACAGTGAACTCGTGGAGGAAGCCTATGCCGCCGAAAACCTCCATGGCTGTCCTAGATACCTCGGCTGCTATATCGGCTGTAAAATTCTTAGCTATATGCGTCATGAGCCTCGCATAGTGGTAAGCGCTGCTATAGGGTGGGTGGTCGTGCCATGCCTTGTCAAACAAGTTTATAGCCTTCATGGTCACGGCTAAGCCTGCTTCTATCTTAAGCTCTGCCTCTAAGAGGTCTCTGGCTAACAAGGGTTGGTCTTTAATCAGCTTGCCGAAGGCCTTCCTAATGGAGGCGTAGCCGTAGGCTTCTAGGTAAGCTTTTCTCGCTATGCCCAATGCACCCATGGAGTTAGCTATTCTAGATACCATGAGATCCTCCATGGTATAGTATATTCCTCTCTCCTTGTCTCCAATAAGGTAGGCCTCGCTATCGATTAATTCAACCTCACCAGTAGGTACGGCGACAGTGCCGCTCTTCCACTTAAGCCTCCTAACTCTATAGTTTAGTCCACCGCTCCTACGCCTACGTGGTACAAGGAATAGTGCGAGTCCTTTTGCACCAGCACGTGCGCCCTTAGGCCTAGCGGTAACCAAGGCCATATCGGCTATGCCAGCTCCGCTAGCAAAGTATTTGTAGCCGTTAAGCCTCCAGAGGCCTCCCTCCTCTTCGGCTATAGTCTCGTTGGCTCCTAGGTCGCTTCCACCTTGTACCTCGGTGAACCATGTGGCGCCCCACATAAGAGGCTCCCTTATGCCTGACAAGTTCCTATAGTAGTCTCGTATAGCCTCGCCACCATACTTGTAGAGGGCATAGGCTGTCTGGATTGTAATGGTCAATATACAAGCAATGCCTGGATCTCCTACAAGGTATATACCTGCGTAGTGATACTGCCATGATCTGTCCTCGAAGGGATGCCTATTAACACCGTGGCGTGAGACAAGTTCTACTAGTATCTTCCTTTCATAGGGATCTAGGAGTACAATGTCAGGGTTGTCGCTGAACACACTCCAGTTGACCAGGAGGGGTTGGCTGAACCGATCAACCCTGTAAGCCACCTCATACACTTCCTTCCCTACGAATTCCCCTAGCTCGCTGAAGTCAGGCTCCTTGCCTAGAGTGTACCGCAATAAGAGCCTATACGGCTTATCAACTAGGTAGTGATTCAAACCATAAGCTAGACTTATGTCCTCAAGTCCTGCTAAGGGCAAGAGTTTCAGCCCCTTTAGATCACCATGAATATGGAGGTATGTACTGGACTGTGACTCTCCACGCCAAACTATGCCCTTCTATACCACGTAGAGCTATGAGGTAAGCAATACAGTATGCTTATCTAATCGTAGCTTATATCCGGGGAGAACCCCTCGATAGTATAAGCTAAGAATACTTATAAGTCTGCTGGTGGCCTCGAACTCTCAAGAACCATAGGCCATGCCTGTAGTGAGGGGGCTCGAATAGGATAGTGGTGAACTCAGCTGTGCCAGGCCAATTTAATACATGAAGCCATGGCTCCGGTGAACAGGTAAGGGAGGGGGAAGTGGAAGAGCATTTGGGCAGACTAGGCGGGTTTAAATTATTGCGTTATCCTATAGTAAGCCTATCGTGGTCGCTTAGAATTCTATGGCCTTGCTAGGAGCCTAGTGGGAGGCCGTGGGATCTGTGCCGGAGATATAGGGGCAAAGGAGGCTGAGGCCATAGGCCTACTCTTCATAGATCCCTTAAGGGCCGGGGAGATAGCAGGAGCCATGCGAGAAGCCCTAGTCTAATCTCACCCTGAAGACACCTATTCTCCAGTCCTCGGCTCCTAAAAGGTCATCCTCCGGCTCAATGACCTCTACGAGTTCTGCTTTAGCACCCAGGTCTTCTAGGACATACTTGAAGTCCTCGACCCAGTCGTTGATACCACATGTCCAGCAGAAGCTGCCCTTGAACAAGACTCTTACTAGTCCATCCCTGGCCTCTAAGAGTATAGCCCTAGCCTCGGGGGCTTTGTACCTATTATAATGGTCTATGGCCTTCTTGAGTAGCTCTACCAGTCTCCTGTCACGAGGCGCCCTGATCTCCAAGCCGATCACCCGTATCTCTTTCTAGCTAGAATCATGTTCCAGTAATATTTCTTACCAGTAATACTTCCTGGACCATTTAAAACTATTTCTCTCTACGAGAAGAGAGGAGCCCAGCCACTCTCCCGGGGACTGTGGGCAACCTGTTACCCGTCTACGGCACTCTTGAGCGTAGTAGGTCTAACCATAGGCTTCTACAAGGCTCACATTTTACCGGCAAAGCCCTGCTCGAGGGCTATACACTACTGATGGAGGGTGCTCCTTACGCTGTTAAGGCTCCTTAAGTGTAAGGTGAGAAGAGGACTTAGGGAATGGATGTTCGAGGGCCGCCCTTTCGCTATCATAGGATTCTAGATAAGATCATATTTAAATCTAGATTATAGAGGGAGGGTGGAGCCTACTTCTATTTTATGCCTGGTGCGGAGGCTACTCAGTGCCTTGAGGAGTATCAGCCTTCTCCTTGGGGAAGCATGTTTATGGAAGGGTTTTGAGTAGCATACCTTCGACTACTATGCCCGGGTTCTCTGCTAGGACCTGTATAGCTTCTTTAAGCCTAGATTTGCTTGAGGCATAGATTGTGAGTAAAGGATCTCCCTTCTTGACACGGTAGCCTACCTTAGCGTGCAAGTAGACTCCAGCCTTCTTATCGTCTGGCGCACCTGCTGCCCTAGCTATCCTAGTTATGGCCTTGTTGTCTATGTGAGTAACTAATCCCTCCGCTCTCGATTCTAGGGTGTAAGTGTACTCTCCTAGCTCTATGTCCTCTGGCTTGACGTCTGGGTCGCCCTCCTGGGCCTCGACTATCTCCCTGAACTTTCTGTATGCCTTACCCGTCTTTAGTATCTCGCATGCCTTCTCCTCTCCTCTGCCTAGTGGTGCCGCACCACCCATTTCCAGTAGTATGCCTGCTAGGCTACAGGCCTTGGTTACTAGGCTTAGGCTTCCCCAGCCCTTGATGAGAGCCTCTAGGGCCTCCCTGGCCTCCAGGGCCGGACCTGCTGTGTGGCCTACGGGCTCACCCCCATAGGTTAGGGCTACTTTTAGTGCTATGCCTATCCTGCCAGCTTGCTGAAGGAAGAGGCTTGCAAGCCTACTAGCCGCTGCCTCTGATTCTATCTTGGCGCCTCGACCCACTGGTATGTCTATGACTAGCCTAGAGACGCTCATGGCCAGCTTCTTGGAGAGTATGCTGGCTACTAATTGGGCTGGAGGGTCTATTGATAGCTTTCTCTCGACTCTCACAAAAATATCATCTGCTGGTGCCAGGCCCAGGCCTCCGCCCCATACTAGGGTGCCACGCACCTTCCTGGCGATCTCCCTTACCTCGTCGGGCTTGAAGACAACCCTAGCCAGGACCTCCATTGTGTCAGCTGTCCCTGCCGGGCTCGTGATAGCCCTGCTACTAGTCTTTGGTATTAGGAGGCCCGTCGAGGCGACTATCGGGACTACAAGTAGTGCTACCTTGCTATTCCCTGGCACCCCTCCTATACTATGCATATCGAACACAGGCTCGCCAAACTCTATGACCTCGCCGGTCTCCACCATAGCCCTTATGAGGTACTCTAGCTCCTCCTCCCTCATCCCATGGATCTCCTGGGCTACGAGGAACGCAGCTATACCAGCGTCATCATAGTAGCCCTGGACTATGTCGGATACTATCGCCTTTACCTCGTTGGCCGAAAGCCTCTCTCCATGGAGTCTCTTAAGGAGATAGCTGCTACTCTTTGGCAGCCCTAGGGGTACTAGCCCTACCTCGCTACAGCCTCCCACGCTAACCTTCTCATAGACGTAGCCGGAGACCCATACAACACCCCTAGGCACCTTATCGGATACCAGTACTGTTGCTCCGCAAGTGCAGCTACTGCATAGTACTTGGACTCTATCACCCGGTAGCAGGCCTAGTTGGCTTGCATCACTCCTATTCACGACCACAAGGTCTATACCTGACTCGAAGGGGGCTTTCTCGACCCTGAAAACTCTGCTAACCACGAGGCTACACTCCTCCGTTACAGACAAAGGCGGAAGCTAGCCGGCCTAGGCAAAGGAGAAGGTGCGAGCTATTAGAAAAACCTATCCTTTCCTAGGAGCGGGACGATCCAGAGGATAGAATTACGTATCTCTCTTCGAGCCCTCGGTGCTCTGGGCACCTCTTCCCTATTCTTCTTAGCTCTTGTCTTAGCCTTCTAGTCTCTTCCCAGTCTATCGTCCTCCTCGCAGGGTCTATGACTACACCGTAGACCTCTCTAGCCGTCTTAGCGTCGATATACTCGTTAATTACATCCCATAATACTAGTTCCGGGTCACGCTCGAGGGGACTCTCCCAGCCTCTCCCCGTCACCGCTACGTATGCCTACTATGTCGCCTTCTCTTAGTGTGAAGTTTACTATCTTCCTAACCCTCATGTACTCTCTACCATCCTTTATGACGACCATGTAGTTTGTTGTACCTGGACAGCTCCGGCGACGCCCCATGGCGGGAACCTGGCCCTGTTTATAGCTGTAGTGAAGAACGCCTCCTTAGCATATATCCTGTAGTCCTTTACTATGCCAAACCCTTCTCTATGTCTGCCATGGCCTGTGCCATCCCTCGTGTTGAACTCATATCTCTCGACTACTACAGGGAACCTACTCTCGGCAACTTCAATGGAGATTGCATAGGTTTCTCCATCGGCGAATGATACTAGGCCACTCTCCCCATCCTTGTCTATTCCTGCACCCCAGCCACCAGGGTTGGGCTCTACTAGGACAAAGTATTCCCCTGTCCTCGGCTCTATGCCCGCAATGGTCTCGGCTACTACTGATAGGAAGTGGCCCGCTGTAAGCTGGCCTGGCATGTGCTCTCCATACTAAATCTGCAGCGTAGGTTAATGCCTCCCAATAGACCGAGACCGGTGTAGCTTCTCGGCGTTGAAGACGCTGCCCTTAGGTGCTATGACCTTTAGTGACCTGACTAGTCCGTTGTTGTAGGTCAAGTGGGGATTCAGGACTGCCATGTAGACTATCCTTACAGTTGCTATGGTTGCTGGGTAAGTTGTGTTTATTGGCGCCTTAACAGCTGGCGGGTTGCTGGAGAAGTCTGCTATGAACTCGTTGTCAGTTATCCTCACCCTGGCCTTGACCTTGAGGGGCTCGTTTGTTCTCCGCTATCATCTAGGTAGTCCTCAGCATAGAATTCTCCCTTAGAAAGATTTCTCGGCTTCATCCGAGCCGTCCTCTCTCCGTCTTCTATAATATAAATTCATTGAGTCTATGAGCGTATCTAGCCCATACTTCTCTGCCAGCTCATTGAGCCTGCGGTAGGCAAGCCTTAGTGCTGTTGCTAGGGCTTCTAGATCACCGAATATGTACTCGGGTATCCTGCTATCAGCCTTAATCATTCTTACGACGTCAATATTCCTCTCCCACCTCTTATAGTACTTGACTACTGGGATAAAGAGGTCCTCCTGGTATATCTCCGAGGAGCCTGGCCCCCAGCTGCCAGGATTCATACCACTTATGTCATTTATATGGCCCTTAGCCACGGCTATGGCTATTAGCTTGTCCTTTACATAGATGGGCATTGCTAGTGCTACGTCGTTTAGGCGGGTTCCTGTCTTGTAGGGGTCGTTGGATACTAGGATGTCGCCTGGCTTTAGCCTCTCATAGGCCTCCTCAGCCTCTCTCATCATATACTTGGCCGCGAAGTCCATGACCCCGATGAATAATGGTATCCCTATGGCCTGTGCAACGGTCTCTCCACCCCATCTGGTTATCGCTGTGGAGAAGTCCAGGGTCTCGTAGAATATCGAGCTCTTAGCTGTCCTTATGGCCGTCCAGAACATCTCCTCAGCTGTATTGGTTAGAGCGCTTGATAGTATCTCGAGCGTGAATATATCCCTGCTCATGGCGGCCACGGCCTTCTAGAAGTCTTCCAAGCTAGTAGCCCAGAGTTAGCCGGTAAATGAATGGTATAAGAGTATGGTTTCAGCAGATCTGGCTGATATCCTTACAAAGTCTTGTTAGATCCTCACGACCGCTACTAGTGACGACGATATCGTCCTCTAGTCTTACCCCGAACCTGCCTGGCAGATAGACCCCAGGCTCTATGGTGAATAGCATTCCCGGTTCAAGCACCCTATTGTTGCCAGGTGCTATGTAGGGCTCTTCGTGTACCTCTAGCCCTAGCCCGTGGCCAGTACGGTGTATGAAGTATTCTGCATAGCCCTTCTCCTCTAGTAGGCTCCTAGCAGCCTTATCGACGTCGCTGGCCCTGGCACCAGGGGCTACAGCTTCTATAGCCTTCTCCTGGGCCTCGAGGACCGCCTCGTAGATCCTTCTATGCTCCTCCCTTGGCTCTCCTAGCACGATGGTCCTAGTTATGTCAGCGTAGTAGCCTTGGTAGCTGACAACTATGTCGAAGAGAATCACATCCCCTGCTTCAACCCTCCTATTGGAGGCTTGGGCGTGTGGTAGAGCTGTGTTGGGCCCCGACTGGACTATTATGAACGGGGCTGATTCCGCTCCTAGCTCCTCAGCCCTATCACGTATAATCCTGGCAAGCTCCCTCTCGCTTACTCCGGGCGATAGGTTTCTATAGGCCTCTCTCAACGCCTCCTCGGCTATCCTGCTAGCTTCCCTGACAAGCTTTAACTCCCACTCGTCCTTCCTAATCCTCAGCTCCGAGAACAGATCGTCGGCCACCACAAGATCTAACCCCATGTCGAGGAGCCTACTGGCTACTCTATAGGGTGTCGAGCCTTCTAGGCCAAGCCTCCTAACACTATTCCCTGATAGCCATGAGCCTAGTACCTTGTAGGGGTCCTCGTCATCCCTGTAGCCTCTGACTTCGATGCCAAGCTCCTCTAGGCTCACAGCCCTCTCATACTCTAGTAATGGTACGAGAAGGAAGAGGCTCCCGGTGCTCGTGGCCACGAGGGCTACGGGCCTCTCCAGGGCCTCGATGGCTAGCCCAGTCAAGTAACGTAGGTTGGGGCCAGGGCCAGCCATTACAGCGTCTAGGCTTGTCTTCTTAAGCCTGGAGAGGAGCTTTCCAAGCCTAGTCCTATAGAGCCGGGACACCAGCCAGACACCATGCTTGAGGGGGTAGGATGGAAGCCGGGATTGAAAGATGTTGCGGAGGGCTCAGTGGAGTGGGCCCGCACACAGCCCCCTCCCTTTAAGGGGGCTCGCCTAGTGCGTAACTACATCACGGCCTCTACTACCAGCTCAATACTCTCGAGGCTTCGATTCTGCTATGCTCCTCCAGGGGCCTGGAATCACGGTGAATGTAAGGAACAGGGCCGCGTATACGGCTACCCCTGAAATCACCGGATAGAGGCCTATGTATTTCTCTATGATCCTTGTAGTCTCTGGCTGTACTGCTAGGGAGACATAGTATAGTACGGCTAGGATTGCTGCGGATACTAAGGATGCTAGGCCTGGGGCTACCTGTAGCCTGGAGTATAATAGCTCTGCTACGAGCCCTAGCAGCGCCCCCATGATGACCATGTTTATCGTGGGACTCACGGGTATCAGTGCTCCCAGCCAGGATAGCTGGTGGCTCATCCTGGAGGCTAGTTCAGAGGCCTTTAGGGGGCTTAGGCCTTGGGAGACAAGGCTCTGGTATAATAGCTCCCTCAGCATATCCCCGGCTCTAGCATCCAGAGCCGCTACTAATGGAGCCGATGATACGAGCCCTGCTATGAGGCCTGCTAGCACGCTGTAGAGCATGAGCCTGCTCTCTGCCAAGACAGGGACCACCAGTTTAACGGTTTAAATAACCTACTATTAGGGTCTTTTAAGCCGGCTGGCCGAGGGCCCTTGGGTCAACTAGCGCTCTTCATAGCGTTATCCCTGGCCCTGGCACCAGGGCTTCTAGCGCTAGCTGTTACCGCAAGGCTAGAGGCTAGGCTATGGCTGAACTCTCTACTAGCAATGGCCGTATGGGCTGGTGCGCTAGCCGCTAGGACACCCATACTGTTCCTCGCTAGAGGGATGGGGGTACAAGAGGCGCTAGTGGTCTCAGCTCTTGCTGCAGGCTTCTTCGAAGAGTCTTCAAGGCTTCTCCTACTAGAATATAAGTGTAGGGCTAAGAACACTAGATGCCCTTTAGCCATAGGGCTTGGCTGGGGGCTTGGGGAAGCAATAGCCACCTACACACCTTCCATCCTCGTTGCAGCATCCCTGGGGAGGGTTCTTTGGCCTGGCGCCTTAGCCGGGGCGCTCGAGAGAAACTCAGCCATAGCATTTCATGTCTCCATGTCCCTGGTTCTAGGAGGCGGGGTGCAGGCTGGGAGGCATAAAATATTACTGCTAGTAGTGGCTATAGTGGTGCATGTGTTGCTAGACTACTCTGCTGGACTACTATTCCTGAAGGGCATGGATATATGGGCTACCGAGGTTATAGTAGCAGTGGAGAGTACTATAGCACTGCTCGCATCCATGGCTGCTTACAAGAGGATCCAAGAGGATCACTGAAGGAGAAAGTCGACGGAAGGCCTCATGAGAGTTAAGCCGAATTAATCTTAGCCTGCACGCCTAACCCTAGGTTAGTTGCATGAACCCAAGTGTACGTGTAAGTAGGAGGTGCGTAGAGACCGCCTAAGGCTATTAGAGTGGCACTAGGCATAGAGGCAGGGGGCACTGCTTGGGCTAAAGCTTGAGGATGATAGGATAATTCTCAAGCAGCTCGACCTATGGAAGCATGTATGAGGCTACTATAAGGGCTTGACTGAGGAGGCCGAGAAGGAATTAGGTGAAGGGAATAAGCATAGGATGGTAGTAGACACCTATGCTCTCCCAACAATAGCTTATGGAGAGTTAGGCGGGATGCTACTAGATGGCTGCAGAAGATAAGGAGGGGGCGCGGTAGGATTACTACCCCCGACTTTTCTACGAAAACTTAAGGGTCTTGTATCCCGAGTCCCTAAGCAGAGTCCATACACT
>JBEVCE010000044.1:0-10322 GCA_040514295.1 Pyrodictiaceae archaeon
CGCCTTCAACAAGGGGATAAATGGACTGATAGACCTCTTCTACATGTTCTCTGAGCATACCTATAGTATTAATATCGATATCCTTATGCGTTAATATGTAGGCCGATACCCTAGCTACATCGTAAGTCTTTAGAACTCTTGATGCCATTCTCATACTACCAAATATTATACAACTTAGAAAAATTATGAATACTTTTGTACTTACAATGTTATAAGACAGGCTTGGTAAGTATATACACGTATAATGCATTAGCTTTAAACAAGAATAAGACAAAACTACTAGCATAACGATTAAAACACGCTAATAGGCTTATACTTAATCTAGGGCTTGGATTGAGACTGCTTATTGTCTTTCATGAGCCGGGTAAGGATGTAGGCTACCGGGTAGCTAAGGTCTTTACAAGTAAACTTGAAAAGATCCTTCAGGGTGTAAGTGTAGTCCCAACCTACTTAGGGAGGTTAAAGAATGATATAAGAGAAGGAGACTACGTATTTGCCGCTTTACTAACTAGAGGCAGGCACTACCAGCATGTGGTAGAGATTTCTAGGAATAATGATGCTACATTCCTAGGTAAGATACCAAACCATTTAGTTGTGAACTCTCTCATTTACTGGGCTCAATACGCTAAGTGTAAAAGAATGGTTATCTATCATAGACGCTCTTCAAAAATTACATATGAACAGGACGAAGATCTAGAGGAAGTAGCAAGCATGATTACTTCAAAGCTTAGGAGGAGGGTTCTATGTTGCATAGTAGAAAGTGAGAGGGCTCCAATATTCTCTAACGACTGTATTGTGGGCTATACCGTTCTCCCTAATAGCTTCATGGACGAGGTCATGAAGAGGTATAAAAGGCATAGACCTAAGGTTCTTAACTACTTGCTTCCTGTGCTAACGGATGGACTAGTTAGGGTGATTTCCGAGAGACTTAGTAAGGCTATGTATGATTTCGAGTCCTCTACGGTAGGTCTCCTCAGCTAGGCCTTTCCTAACATACTCTTGGAAAAATAGGTCACTTTCTGTTATGAAGTATGGTCTGAACCTCTTTTGAACCTCTTATGCTCTTCTTCATGTACTCCTTAATTTTTCATGGATTCATATAGTGTTTTCAATTCCACGTCCTTTTCTATAACTTCTAATTTTTCAGGTGCTCTACGTGCTGCAATACCCGCCTTCCCAAAAACTTGTTATGGCCGCCACGAAGGGTTCCTCAAGCATCTTTCTCTGGAAAGGTATTATGACATTACCCCTTGATGCCTCGGTAGCATTGTTAATCAGCTTCCCCATTCTTGAAGCCATTTCTTCTACTAGCTGGTTAGCTTCCATACTGCTTGAGGCTATTACTACAAGTTGTGGCCACTTAATAGGTCTTCGAGAAGAGGCTTATCTTGAGGTAGCATTAACCTCACTAATCTTAGCCATGTGTTTTCAGAGGCAACCTCTTTTAGTTCGTCTCGGAATTCCTATGCTGCAGCAGCGACCTCTACTCCGGCTTCGAGGACATCCTAGCTCTTCCTAGGCTTCTCCTCACGCCACCGAATACGAGCACCCTCCATCCAGCTACATTTATGAATAACGGGATGTACATGTTTAAAGAACCTCTTTTATATCCCATTTTAGTTCTAATTCTGAGAAGTTGATAAAGCAAAGCGGCTCGTCCCCCCAAAAGTCTCTGTTCAATACCAATGCCCTATTTCTACTTCCACCTCCACATATTCTTCTGAAGGGGCATCTTCTGCATCTATCTCCTCGGAGCATTTTATAGGCCTCTATGAATAGCCTAAGCTTAGGATTATCAAGTCTTAGTATCTCAGCTAGTTTTTGACGGCGTAGATCACCTATAATAACATAATCTATGAACTGGCATGGCCTAACGGTTCCGTCTGGATAGATGCTTATTGTTTTTCTACCACAATCTCCTTGTGCTTCGAGCATGTTTAGATACTCTATGAATTCTTGTTTAGTCTTGGCCAGGAGGCTGGCAATGTATATTCCTATAAAGTTTGCTCTGACCACTAATACCTCTACGTCTGGATACTTTCTCGTGATATGAATGAGCTTCTCTGAGAATTCCTTGAGTTGGCTAGGGCTTGGCATCTGGTTTTTAATCTCAACAGCTCTACCTATTGTATCGAGTATGTAAAGGCTTACTCGGGTCACACCTAATCTAGACGCGAAGTCTATGATGTCCTCTACTTCATCTATATTCCACCTTGTAATCGTGGTTCTTAATCCTACTTGTAGGTCTTCGGAAAGAGCATTCTCTATGCCCTTAACGGCGGCTGCGAAGGCCCCTTTCACACCACGAAATTCATCGTGTAATGCTGGATTTAAGCTGTCTATTGATACACCTACATATACGAAGCCATAGTCCTTCAGCTTCTTTGCTACACTTTTCGTTATTAATGTGCCGTTTGTACTTAGGCTTAGCCTTGGCCTCTTATGCTCGCTTAATCTCTCTGCTACTATCCAGAAATCGTCACGTGCAAGAGGCTCGCCACCAGTAAAAATGACTAACGGTATCTCATGTTCTATAAGCTGGTCAGCTATCTCTAGTAGTTTCTTAGTATCCAACTCTGGCTTAGAGGGTGATGGACCAGCATTTAGGTAGCAGTGTTTGCATTTGAGATTGCATTTATATGTTATATTCCAGAACACTACTGGACGTAGGACATTAGAGAATCTTGAGGGCTGTCGCTTACCGTATTCCCCTTTTATGGATGTCGATACTGTCCCCTTACCTATAGTCATCACTGTTACGGGTATCATCACTATACAGTCCTCTCATCTTATGACTCCAGGCTTTAAATCTAATTGACTGAAGGCTATTTGTACATCGCGTGGACTACACGCGCTAATTATCTCCTCTGCAGCCGATAACGCCTTCTCTCTTGATACGGCGTGTATCATGGCGTAGCACGTGTATTTCCACTCTGGTCTATGAGGAGTCCTCCTAACTACATGTGTCGTATAGGGAGAGTTAGCTATGCAATGGCATAATGAATTAGCATTATCCTCGTTTGGCTCGAGCATTAGCAGTGCGTTGGCGTTGAATCCTAGCAGGCTGCCGTTAAGCGATGCGCCAGGATCACATAGTACGCCCACTGATAGGAGCCTCTTAGCTAATGCCACGACTTGTTCTTCGGTAAGACCATGTGTCTTAGCTATCTCCTTGTATGGATTCACTGTGACTGGGATCCTTCTAAGCATATGTATGAACGATTTACTGACTCCTAGGCTGGTAATGGATGGTATGGATTCTGGTAATAGTGCATACTTGCCCGACCTAGATATGCCTCTATATAAATCGTATTTTACACTAAGCTTGTAGCTTCTTTCGCTAAACAGTATGATCCACTTTGTAGTATCGAGTGTCTTAGCTAACCTAACTACGTAGTTCATTATTTCTGTCTTGTCCTCCTTCTTGACTACAAACCATACGTTATATTCAGGGTGTTCGCGTAGAAAGCTATGAGTTATATCAGGATCTCTAATTTGTAGTTGTACTAGCTTGTTAAGCCTTTCTGCGTCTACATTCATCCCTACTAGTGCTGCTTCTTTTTTAATAGACTTATAATTTACGTAGAATCCTATCCTCTTTATTATCCCCTTCGCCATTAGATCCTTAACTTTTTTGATTAGCCTCTCAGTGCTCATGCCTAGCCTCTCGGCTATATCCTTAAAGGGTGTTGTGGTTAGAGGGAAAGAATATTGAAGCTCCATCAGTATTTCCTTGGCCTCTTCATCAAGCTCCACCTTGCTTCCAAGGATCAATAGTCTCACCTCCTGCTAGTTAAGCTTAAGTTCTTGCTCACCAGCTAGTAGCTTCTCATAGTCTCCAGGCTTGTAGGGACATGCAGGGTCCTCTGCTAGTGGATCGCCATAATATGCATAAGCCCTAGCTCTACTTCCGCCACATATGAACCTAAACTCGCACCTACCGCATCTACCCTTGAAATTAGCTTTCCTTAAGTCTCTAAAGAGGGTTGAGTTGCGGTATATATCCACCAGGCTCCTCCTCCTAATGTTGCCTGCTGAAACTGGTAGGAAGCCGCTTGGATATACGTCACCATTATAAGCTATGAAGACTATGCCTTTGCCATCCCTAGTACCTACCGTATGCGCTCTAGGTTTACCCTTAGGCTCGCCTAGGAGTTCTTTCAGTTTTTTCTTAAGCTCGTAATATAGTCTACCTACGCCTAAGAGCTTGTCGGGATCAATATTCTTTTCCTCAAGCATGTTTCTTATTAGTGTCACTCTTCTAAACATAGGTCCTTCAGTGGTTCTAATCATTAGACCGTATTTGCTGGCTTCATATAGGAAGTGAGATACATCTTCCCACTCGCTTGGTGTGAGATCTTCTCTCTTTGCAGCCCTTCCTACGGGGATTAGGTAGAAGACTTCCCAGGTCTCTACACCTAGCTCTCTTAAGAGCTTAACCATGTAGGGGAGTTCGTAGACATTACTCCTCATGACAACCGTATTTACCTGTACTCGTAAACCTATGTTGATAGCTGTCTTTATAGCTTCTATAGTCTTTCTCCAAGTACCCTTAACTCCTCTTATTGAATCATGAATATCTGGCGAGGCAGAGTCAAGGCTTATTGATATCGAGGATACTCCGTGCTCTGCTAAAGCTTTCAAGACGTTTTCATCGAGTAGGGGTGTGATGCTAGGCGCTATGCCTATTCTTAGCCCTTTACTCTTAGCGTAATCTATTATATGCCATAGATCCTTCCTCATAAGAGGATCTCCGCCTGTGAGGATGAGAATAGGGTATGGGTGCCCGAACTCTGTTATCTGGTCAACTAGCTTCTCAACTTCACTTGTAGATAGTTCGCCAGGGAGGGGTTCTTTAATAGCCTCAGCTCTACAGTGTTTGCATGCTAATAAGCAAGCCTTTGTAGTCTCCCAAAATACTAGTAAAGGCTTTTCGTCAAAAGGCCATTTTGATGCCATTTTCCTTATCTACCTCAAATACAAACAAGTATTACTTTACTTGGTATAAGAAGTATTGTAAGTAGTTGCAATTACATGTAAATCTATGTATTAGCAAATATATATTCCATTACCGAGGCGAGGAGTTAGAGAGATTAACCGCATGCCTTGAGCTCCAAGACTTACAGCCTTCTGACCTGAAGGTATGGAACTCAAGGCTGCTCGTGCTAGTTAATATATATTTGCCAAAGCCCTGGATGAGGGCTGAGCTTGCGAGTGACACTCTATGTATTTAAGCAGGAGCTTTCCCTGAGCATTCTTCAATGGAGCTTGAGAGTACGATACTAATGCTACACATCGGAAAACTGCTCATGAGATTATGGAAGGGAATGACCTATATGGTGGTGGGGACTTGCTTGCCTTTTGGAGAAAGTATCACTAATATCAATGAAAATGAATAGGAGTTTGTAGAGATCTGTAAGCTGAGCTTTAAGGATTCGGGCTAACCTATTCCCTATTCTTTGTAGATATTGGCTCTTTGGCTTAGAGAATAGTTTTTACAATATTCTATGGTTTATCCTTTCTGTTTAGGCTTTAACAGTATCTGAAGTAGTTTCTTCGGGGTTAATGTGCCTATAAGACTCCCCTCTCCGTCTACGATGGCTATTATGGGCTCCCTCATTAACTGGTCTTGTAGAATCTCAGCCACTAGTGTGTTAGAGTTTACTACTGGTATTTCAGGCCTAGATATGATTACTGCTGCTATTTTCTCGAGTAGACGTGGATCGAGATCCACAAGGTCTTCAGCCGTAATATAGCCTATGGGCTTATATTCCTCATCTACTACGACCACAGCACCATATATTGATGCTAGCCTTGCAGCATAGGACGCTTTTTCAGCGTAATATACAACGTTATTCTCAAGAGGCATAGCGCCTACCGGGAGCCTCCAGAACTCTACGCTGGGCCTAGTAATCTTAAAGGCTAATCCAGCGAACGTCGTAGATGCAACTAGGGTCATGATTCCAGTGACATAAGCGTCCTGGCTTATCATACCAGTCCTTAGTAATGTCAGGAGCATGGCTGCATCAACACCACCTTTTGCAGCAAGTACTAGGCTTTCTCTAGGCGATAGTCCTAGTTTCTTGCCTATAAGGAGTCTAGGTGCTACTAGAAGTGAAATTATGGCTGCAACTAACACCATGTATGATGTAATTCTTGCTGCATAAAGCCCTACTCCCGCGAAGAATAAGGGTTCTAGAAACCCATGCGTGATCGCTCTTATCCTCTCTAGATATGCTGGTCTCTTACTTAAATAACTTGAAAGGAACATTCCCAGTAGTAATGCTGTAACAGCAGCGTTGAAACCTATTAGTTCAGCTAGATAGCTAACGGCAAGTATCATGCCAATTATCACGGCGAAGGGTGCTTCTTTTACGAAGAAGTATTTTTCTATGAGTCTAAGCCCTCTATCAAGATATCTTCTACCAGTGAAGTAGACCGTGGTTACGAAGAGTGCTGAAAGAGTGAAGTCTAGAAGATTAAGCCCTCTATAAGCAGTGTTGAAGACTATTATCGATATTAGTTCTGCTATTAAGCTCACACGCAGTACACTAAGTAGCTTTTCATCTATAGCCTCGGATTCTAATATAATCTTTATAAGCGGGCCTAAGCTTACGACAGCTAATGCAGTTGAATATGCAAGCCTTGCCTCGAGACCAGCCTTCCATACCAATGAGACCACAAAGTACAATGGTATAATCGTGAGTACTAATAACATTATCGAGTACAAGAACTCTCTCTTGTTTGGCCTAAGAATCGCTGGGTTAGAGAACTCCTCGACACCACTAAGAAATAGTGTAAAGCTTATGCCTATCGAAAGGAGCAAGGATAGCTCCCTAAGTATATCATGACTTACTATACCCAGTCCTGCAGGGCCTATCACGAGACCAGCCATTATAGCTCCTAGCAGTCCAGGAAGACCAATACGCTGGAAGATGCCCTCACCGAGTTTTGCTGAGATCAGTATCACTCCAGCCAGTATGGCTAGAAGATAAGTCTCCAAGCTTACACACCATTAGCATACCCTATGGTGGTGGAAAAGCGGATCCCGGGTCTAGATGACCGAATTCTGTTATACGTTTAGGGGAAAGAAACCCTGCAAGCCGATAATACCAGTCGACGTGAGAACGATAGAAGAGCTTCCGGGTTTTTGAGGTAGAGAATTTTATTCGTGCATACACGCTCTTCATTAGATATGGTTCCTAGGAGAGGAGAGTACTTTTTAAGGCACACCATGCGTCTACGCATAACCATGTTCGGTCAAGGGTTAAGAAGGGATGCTAGTTGCCTAGGCCTAAGCGTAGGCTTATAGCCGTCTCGGAGGATATTATTAACGCGCTTATACCTGTAGCCCGGAGAATGGGTGTCTCTATCCAAGAGTTGGTGGAAATTATACTTGGAAGTATCGTTAGGGTTGCCTCCGGAAGAGACAACTTAGATGTATTCCTCATGGAGGCCCTCATAAGGAACGATATGGCTAGCCTCGGTGGTCTAGTCATACCATTCTCCTTGTTCATAAAGATTATTAATGGTCTAGATGGTGAGAAGCTCGAGGAGCTATATGAGGAGTTAGAGAATTATGCTAAAATAGTCGCATCCATAGCTAAAACGAGGGGGATAGAGGGTGATATAGGAGTCAAGTTACTATTAAAGCAATGGCTTGTGAGTCTTCCTGCAAGCATAGAGGTAACGGCTACTAATGATGGCTGGAGGCTACTCATAGCCTCGCCCATGCTCTCCAACGAGAAATCCCTTGAAGCTATAACTAGGATCGCTGAGGCAGCAGTTAATGGTCTAGGTTATAGCATTAGTAGTATAGAGAAACAACCCGGCCTCATAGTACTTACTTATCGTAGGGGTAATGACGTTGAATAGCGAGAAGAGAAGAAGACCATTAATGGTCCCAATAGATATTGCTGAGGCTCTTAAGAAAGTGGCCTCTAAAAGAGGAATGACACTTGCATCATATATAAGGGCGCTTATGGAGGCTATTATCGAGGCGGAGAGACAAGGCTACTACTCTCCAACTTTGGTCAAGGACGCCCTCCTTCTCCATAAAATCTTACATTCTGGTATGATACCGATACCCCTAGAGATTTTGAAAAGCTGTAATAATAGTGATGAGGCTAGAAGGATTAGTGCTAGTATAGCAGGCATTCTAGTAAACTTAGGTATAGATTTAAAAGATCTCTTAAGAATTCTACTTGCTCCACTCAACCTCATAGTGTATGAGAAAGAGAAGATTATAGTATTGCCAACGATCAAGACCTATGGTGTGCTGAGTGATGTGATTAAGGGCCTTCTTGAAGCATATAAGCCTATGTATAATATAATTGAAAAAGATGGTGCTATAATCATTAGCCAAAAAGATAAGGGCATATAGGAATATATAACCGTAAGCAAGGAGTGTAGACTATGTGGTGAACCCCCAGCAGACCCGGGGACCAGGAAAACCCCGGGGATGAGCATCGTGGTGGGCCCTGAGAAAAGTTAGCATTATGGATGGGCCCGTAGCTCAGCTAGGCAGAGCGCCGGGCTCCAGACCAGTTAGTAGGGAAGGCGCCGGGTCTGCGTAATTTGATGAAGAGGAGAGACCCGGAGGTCGGGGGTTCAAATCCCCCCGGGCCCACCAACCCTCTTTACCCATTAACGTCGGGGTGTCAACCTCTTTCTCTACTCGGGTTTTATCAGTACCAGCACCTGAGTTTTACCCTCACTTACAGCAGTTATGAGGTCTCGCGCTTCTACTTTTATAGCGTCTAGGCCCTCACTCATGCCACCTATGGTTATCGTCTTACTTTCTGCATTAACTACTACTGGCTCCTTTAGGCCTAATGCGGTTAGGCAGGTAGAGGGGAGGGGTGTCGAGACTAGCGTGATTACGTGTTTCTTGAAGTAGTACCAGTCACCGCTCCTCTGGCCAGTGAACCTCATCTCCTCCTTATGGTATCTATAGCCCTCCTGTATTAAGGTGGCCTTCGAGCCTGCTGCTATGCCGGGTGGTGCCAACATTATTGTCTTGTTGTTGGAGGCTTGCTGGGCTTGAAGGCCTAGGTAGGCGTAGACTAGTGTATCTACCCCATCGGTTAGGAAGGCCCATACCCTGTTCTTGGGGTAGACTAGGCCATCATCCCTAACCTCAAAATAGCTTACTTGAGGCCCTGAGACAATGGTCACCGTCACGACTACTATTGCCAGCCTGGAGGCTACGCCAGCCTTCTTGAATAGTCTAGCACTATCGATAGTGACGTTAAGGTCTAGGGGCTTGTCTAGAGGTCCATGATATACTAGTTGGGTGTAGAGAGGCACCACGGCCTCATACTGTTGTTCTATGCCACGTAGTATATCGTGGTAAGTTCCTGGTCCAGGCGAGCTACCAGCCACGATTGTATCTGCCGTGTATTGACTGGTCTCGAGCACCCCTATCGAGACCCGGGCATACTGGTGAGGCCATACTCCGTATAGCTTCGTAGCGTTACAACATACTCCTAGAAACTGGCACCCCCATGGAACTAGCCCTTTGCTCAGCTTCCAGACGTGGCACTTGTAGATTAAGCCGGTGTAGTAGCCGGTGTTGTTCACGACTCTGGGTATGAGGCCTATTCTGAGGCTAGCTTTCACCCCCCTCTCGACGAGAAGCGGTATTTGGAGCTGGGCCACGGTGGCTACTCGCCACCTGTCTGTCGTAGGGTTATAGCCGTCGCCGGTGACTAGCGCCATGGGTGGGGCTACGAGGTTTATATATGTCCTCCCAGTATCTACTTGGAAGACCCAGCCGGATACATGGTATGCTCTTAGCCTATAGAAGATCCTATCATCATCCCCAATAATGTATGGGCCTGCATAATAGCTATATACCTCGAACCAGGAGTTGGCTTGGCCACTACAAGCACAAGTACTCGTCTGGGACAAACTAACATTAGTATAGGCTACATATGCTCTTATGAGGGGCTCGAAGTTGGAGCCCACTATTAGCCCTCTCTCTAGTATAGAATTTATTCTCTGCCATGGATCATCGTTTTGGGGATCATAGAGGACCCTGCCAAGCCATACTATAGTGCTTAGACTAGGCTCATATACTAGGCTGAGTACACGCTTAGTAGCACCTAGCGAGCTATTCTTCGCGATGATGTTATCTACTTTCTTGGACACTATCCTATCAATTAGGTCTACAATACACCCAGTGCTGTTAAGAAGCATGCGTGGATCTATGATGCTTCCGGAGAGGCATGGATGTTGCGGATCCGTATCAAAACTGTAAGGTTTATAGACTATACCGTGCGCATCGCTAAATAGTAATATGTATCTTTTATTACAATTTA
>JBEVCE010000044.1:10332-12306 GCA_040514295.1 Pyrodictiaceae archaeon
AATCATGGCATTAGTGTTTTCTAGCACTATTTTCTTCATAATGTTGCCATCCTCTGAGACTAGTAAGATGTTGGATAGGCCTTTCTCGGGAAGAAAGAGTTTAACGTCAAGCACACCGTCATCGCATCCATTGTTATCGTCTACTACTAGGCTGGCTTTGACTGGTTTAGAAAGGATCAGTGTCTTAAGAGACTCATATCTAGCAATGTTATACTCTTTCTCAATTAGTGCTGCCAAGGAAACCCCTGCTACGAGTAGTGCTGAGAGTAGTATAACAGCTGAAACTAGGTTTGAAACGCCTCTCAAACTATACTTCCCCGCTAATACTCTAGACTAGCGTGATGAACCGTGATTGAGAGAGGAGTGAAAGTAAGGAGGAACGGACTAGCAAGTTAAGATCCATAATTAGTAGCCCTCAAGAAAAATTCTTTTTTCCGAGCCTTCTAGGCTGGGACATAGGTTGCTGGTGATCCTATGGAGTACTGGATAAAAAGTCTTGAGTTAGCTAGTCAAGGTAGACCTCAAGTCGAATGGGCAGAGATCCATATGCCTGTTACAGCCAAGGTCATCAGAGAGAGGTTTTCACGCGATAGGCCTCTCGAAGGATATAGAATAGGAGCAGTATTACATGTGACTAAAGAAACTGCAGCACTCATTCGTACACTTGTAGCAGGTGGTGCTGAAGTTAGGCTAGCGGCAAGTAATCCTCTAAGCACCCAAGATGATGTAGCAGCCTTCTTGGTTGAGGAAGGAATTAGTGTATGTGCATGGAGGGGTATGACGAGTAACGAGTACTTTACATGCATAAAACGGGTTGCTGAATGGAAGCCGGACCTAGTAATAGACGACGGCGGTGATCTACATGCAACACTACATGAGAACTACGTGGACATCGCTTCGAGTATTATTGGTGGCACGGAGGAAACCACTACAGGAGTTATAAGGTTAAAGGCCATGGAGAAGGAGGGTGTATTAAAATACCCTGTTATAGCAGTCAACAACGCCAGGACTAAGATGATGTTCGATAACAGGTATGGGACCGGCCAGAGTACTATAGACGGTATACTAAGAGCTACAAGCATACTTCTTGCTGGAAAGACTATCGTTGTTGCTGGCTACGGCTGGGTTGGAAGGGGAATAGCGATGAGAGCAAGGGGCATGGGAGCACGTGTGATTATAACTGAGGTGGATCCTATTAGAGCTCTAGAGGCCGTAATGGACGGGTTTGAGGTCATGCCTATGAAGGAGGCAGCTAAGGTAGGAGACATATTCATAACAGCTACAGGCAATAAAGCGGTGATAAGGAGAGAGCACTTTACTTTAATGAAGGACGGGGCTATACTAGCTAATGCTGGTCACTTCAATGTTGAAATCTGGATCCCAGACTTAGAGGAGCTGAGTATTAGTAAACGTGAAATAAGACGCTTCGTGACCGAGTACACGCTTAAGGACGGTAAACGCCTATACTTGTTAGCGGAGGGAAGACTAGTTAACCTAGTGGCTGCTGAAGGCCACCCAAGCGAAGTCATGGATATGAGTTTTGCGAACCAAGCTCTCTCTATAGAGTATCTAGTCAAGCATAGAGGGGAGCTGAAGCCAAAAGTATATGAGGTTCCCTTAGAGATAGACTACGAGGTTGCAAACCTTAAGCTAAAATCAATGGGTATAGAGATAGATGTGCTCACTGAGGAGCAGAAGAAATACCTAGCTAGCTGGAAATTAGACTAGCCTTTGCCTAAGACCCTTAAAAGGCTTTGATGAATACGCCATCGCCTGATAGGTGATGAACTCCCTAGAGCTGATAGAAGCTATTAGGCTCCTAAGGCTTTTCTACCTCCTCTACCAGCACCCATCTAGACTCTGTACCATCATAGTATACGAGTCCAGCTTCACGTAGTTTAGTAAATAGTTTATACTCGACACTGGTTAACAACAATGATAGCTCGTCATCGTTACTCGTTGTTAACGATGATA
>JBEVCE010000045.1:0-3071 GCA_040514295.1 Pyrodictiaceae archaeon
ATATAATATAAAAAGGTTTGCTGAAATCGTCGAAACGCTTAAATATATGGGCTTGATTGAACGTGGTGAGGGTTGTTATAACTTAGCAAGGTGGCTTAGAAATCTGAGGAGGAAAATAGGTGGTTCACACGAGCTGAGAAGCCTCCTTGAAAGGGTGTTCTAGATGAGAACAGGCATGTTAAGCCTCCTCTACTCTGTAAAGCTCAAGGAATTCCAGGAAAGGCTTGGCGAAATGACAAATACAAGTATAGTATATGTTAGTGATTTAGTCTCTTGCAGCAATAAACGTGTTCTTAGAGCTTTATATCCCCTATTAACGTTTAACATGGAGCCTCAGACCCTCCTAGGTGATCTAGTGCATAAGGGCCTTCAACATCTAGTGACGACTGTAGACAAGCAGGACAATGTTGAATGGCAAGCCGAAGTACCCATAGAGAGAACCTATGTTATCGATGGAAAAAGTTATATACTCAAAGGACGTGCCGATCTGGTAGGGTATGAAGAGGGATCCCCCAAATTTATAGTTGAAATAAAGACTGCGCGTCATTTTCATTCAACAATGCCGCTCGAGCATCATATACTGCAACTCAAGATATATCTGGAACTATTCAATGTGGATAAAGGCATTCTTATATATGTGACGCCAGAGAAAATAGCAGAGTATAGTGTTGTAAGAGGCGGTATAGATATTGAAAAACTTTTGAGAGAAACCATATCCAATACAGTTCATCCACGCTATGAATGGGAGTGTAAGTATTGCCCCTTTAGAAAGCTATGCCCATACGCGCTTGAACTCCAGCAAGGCTAGGAGGATTAATGGGAAATGGCAACCGTC
Source organism: Pyrodictiaceae archaeon (assembly GCA_040514295.1). Classification (GTDB taxonomy): domain Archaea; phylum Thermoproteota; class Thermoprotei_A; order Sulfolobales; family Pyrodictiaceae; genus JBEVCE01. The sequence continues at coordinate 836 of JBEVCE010000045.1, forward strand.
CGTGGAGATCTCCATATACATTCAACCTATAGCGATGGTAAGAATTCTCCACAAGAAATAATAGTGACAGCATTAGAGAAAGAACTTACAGTGATCTCTATAACAGATCATGATACTTTTATGGGGTCACTTAAGGCTTTAGAATACTTAAGCTCATACTCTCTTTATGGGACAGAGCTAATAGTCTTAATCGGTGCAGAGATTAGAACCAAGGAGGGCGACATACTCGTATATTGTATTGATGAACCCCTTGAAAAAATACCTAGATCGGCATTAGACCTGCTCGACGCTGCACACGAAAACAATTGTATAGCTGTACCAGCCCATCCCTATGATCTAAGACGTAAGGGTATAGGAGATTTAGTCTACGAGGCTAGATGGGATGCAATAGAGGTATACAATGCTTTCTCCGACCCATTAGCTAATAAAAAGGCTAGGGAGGCAGCTAAAGTTTTAAATATACCAGGGCTAGCTGGCAGTGATGCGCATGTAGCTTCAGCAGTAGGGTTAGCCTACAACACCATAGAAATCAAAGAATTCACCGCAGAAGGAATTATAAAAGCGATTAGAGGCGGCAATGTTCATCCGGTTAGTGGCAGGCTCTCGCTTAGGTCACTCATCGAGACCAGTCTATGGTCTATTCGTAGAAGGATTTGACATAGAGGTTCTAGTAGGGAGGCTTATTACTCTTCTCTTGCAGGTTCGTCTTCTCACCTAATACGTATGCTTTATTACTAGCCGATAAGTGCTGGATGTAGTTTTGGATCATGTTCGTTAGCTTCGTAAACCTTGTTTTTGCAAGACTATCTACCATGTCTATAAACCACGGGTATCCTGTATAGCCTGCGCAATTGGCCATAATACTTACTATACTTTTTAAGCGGTTTTCATCAACGTTTATCACCTCTAGTTTTACTACTTGATTGCTGCCACGCCAAGGCTTATAGAAAATTGTATAGGCTTGTAGGTTCTTCACGGTATTCTTGGCTAGCACAACATACTCTCCTCTCTCTAATGTGAGGGAGAGTACTGCTTTGTCGTTAAGTGATGTTGGAATGCCTAGGACGTCTGCCAGGTACTTTGAATAACTTCTTTTAATGACTCCAGCTAGTATATAGTCAGCCTCTTCTACGTGTTCGAGTATCTCATTTTGGACTTCGGTAACCGCCTTGGAGTAGTACTTAAACTTGTTTACATCAATATAGGCCTCACCGTCAAATACTATGATTAAGCCCTTTATGCCCTCTCTCCTCATCTTCCATATAGTCTTTAGAACCTCGTGTCTCTCTAAAAGCCGTGCTCTTTCAATAATTCTCTCCGGTTCTATCTCTCTGCTACTGCTAGCTAGCATTATATCTCTAAACGACTTACTGGTAAGTCTATCATTCTTAGCTATGATCTTCGCTGAAGAGATGATTGCTATCGATATGCCAACGAGGTCTAAAGGAGTAGGGGAAAATGCGCTATCAAGAGCTATGAAAGTATGGTCTTCGCCTCGCTGTTTCCCCAGCTTCTCTACTCTTAACATTCTTTTAACGCTTAGTTTGAGCCTCTCTGCATGCCTAACTAAAGTACCAACTAGCTTTACTGTTCCATCTAAGGGTTTATTAGTTAAGTCGATCTCTACTATATCTCTTCGTGGCGAGGACATCGCCTGCCAGGATAATTTTCAATAATCTCTTCTCATACCTATTAAAGAGTCTGGCCTTTTAGATCTTGCTATAAAGGGATAAAATGCTTTACGTAGAGGTAGGGTTTTCCTTGAAGTAAAGAGAAGGGTGATGGCTTATTGTGGGTGTGCGGTTAGACCCGTGGGCATCAGCAATTAAATTAGAATACGAAAAGTTGTTTAGATACTTTGGTATAAAACCCTTTGGTGACCTCATTCCAAGAATAAGACAAGTCTTTGGGAAGCCTCATTTATTAATGCGTAGAGGCATAATCTTTGGTCATAGGGATTTTGATAGAATACTTGATGCTTATGAATCTGGGGAGAGAGTAGCCCTAGTAACAGGATTTATGCCAAGCGGTAGGTTCCATCTAGGTCATAAGCTTGTTGCTGACCAAATACTATACTATCAGCGATTAGGGTTCGAGCTATTTATAGTAATAGCTGATGCGGAGGCTTATGCTGTTAGGAGGATTGACCGAAAAAAAATAGTAGAGTATGGACTGTATGAGTATGTTGCTAACCTAATAGCGCTTGGCTTAGAAAAGAATAAGCATACCCATATAT
>JBEVCE010000046.1:0-38322 GCA_040514295.1 Pyrodictiaceae archaeon
AGACATTATACACCGCTAGATTATATACCCGTGTTACTATAATTACATGGGTTGAAATACTTATCTACACTATTCAATTTACAGCTCCCCCTATATACTCTTACACCATCGATGCAAAAAGACGATAGTTAAAAGTTATAATGCCTCTATGATAAACCTAGACAGAAAGACAACTATCGCTGTAAACCCTATGGAAAGGGCTGCAAGGGATGCTATAGCATTTATCGATGCTGGAGAGCCGAGAAGCGTGGAGGAAACGATAGGTGAAGAGTATTGTATAAAGGGAAGGACTAGAACAAGTATGGTGACTGGCAGTAGTACTCCTCTAGCTTCGCTGTAAACTAATAGAGATGAAGCGAAGCTAGAGGAGGCTGAGAGATATAATGCTGAAAACAATAGTAGCGCTATGAGAGAGGGAGAAAGTAAAGCTGCTATCTGGGTGAAAAAGACAAGCGAGACAATGTATATCAGTTCTTGGGCTACTATGAGGACAAAGCTATATACAAGCTTAGCAATAAATAACAGCTCTGGACTAATAGGGGCTGCTCTAAGTCCTTCAAGCGTACCTTGCTCGCTCTCCCTGATAAAGCTTGCAAGACTAGCGAAAACAGAGAGAAAGACCATGACGAGCATAAGTGTAGGTTCTACGGCCTTTACATCACTATGGATACTAAATGATGTTAGCATAGCAGCTGCTATGGAGAAGACAGCTATGCTTCCAGCCTCTATTTTTCTCCTCAAGTCTAGTTTAAGATCCTTGATAACCATTACTAGTATAAGGGATAGCGGGCTAGCCATAGCTAAGCTCATCCTCTAGGTTAATCCTATTAAATGGCTAGACTCTAAGGGTCTTTAAGTACAATTATTTAGCTCAGCCTTATAGGGTGGGTAGCTTCTGGTGAGCGAACCAATACTAGTTTTAGATGATGTCTGGAAAAGATATAGAATCGGGGAATGGGTACTAGCCGGTGTAAGCCTAAGGCTTACTCAAGGCCAGGTGCTATTAATTTTAGGTGCAAACGGATCCGGAAAAACCACATTGCTTAGAATAGCAGCTGGACTAACCATACCTACACGTGGATCCGTATCCATAGCTGGTAGAAGACCGGTAGATAATGAAGCGAAGAGACGCCTAGGACTAGTATTAGATCATACATTATTGTACATGGATCTAACTGTACGTGAGAACCTAGAATATTATGCAAGCATTTACGGGGTTAAAGATAACATAGAAGACCACTATGCAATCGAAGAGTTAGGCCTCAAGAAATACCTAGATAGAAAGGTTAAAGAACTAAGCTATGGCTGGAGAAGGAGAGCAGACTTTGCAAGAGCATTAATACATAACCCAAAACTACTATTAGTGGATGAATTATTTACAGGATTAGACCAGAATGGTATAAGAGCCATAGTAAACATTATAGACTATTTAGTAGAAGAAGAGAAGGCTGCAGCATTACTCGTGATGCCGCAAAAACCAAACATACTACCGAAAAACACTAAGCTTTTCCAGCTAAAAGAGGGGAGACTTCACCCTCTCCTATAAAAAGCCTCTAAGAGACCTCAAGGATAGTTTTAAGCCTATTCGTGAAGAATGATAATAAAAATAGATTTGTTACTGGTTTAGGACGATGCTAGTTCTAGCTATATCTTCGCGCCGATAAGAAGATGCAGTTGACGGGTTTTGATGGTGGCGCCGGGGGCGGGATTTGAACCCGCGCGCCCCCCTGGGGCACCGGCTCTCCAGGCCGGCCCCTTGGACCGCTCGGGCACCCCGGCGCACTGTTTTTTCCGTCCAAGGATAGTAATAAATTGTATAAATAATGTAGTGGATTTTTAGACTTCACTTCTTAGAGACATTGAGAGATAGAAGCCGTTTCTTTTAAAAGCTTTTAATTTTAGCGTAGTCTGATCTCTATATATACGTCCTCGGGAACCCTAACCATCATTATTCTTCTCATTACTCTCTCATCGGCGTCTACTATTATTAAGCGTTTATGGATTCTTAGCTCCCACTTATCCCATTTCTTAGAGCCCTCTCCGTGAGGGAGCCTAAGCGTGGGTACTATGAGCTTTTTTGTTGGTAAAGGTATAGGGCCTTTTACTCGAACTCCAGCTTTTTTAGCAATGTCCCTAATCTTTTCCGCGACCTGGTTTAAGTTCTCAACATTAGTACTCCATAGCCTTATCTCTGCCCTTTGAGGCATCCCTATTCCCTCCGAGGTTTCTGAAATTCTTTCATGGTTAGGCTAATAAGAGTTGGTCAAGGGTCAGACAAGACTGATTGTATAACTTTTCTCCGGACGCATTATTCGTTTAAAAACTTTAATGACAAGAGTATAATTTATTCTTGGTTCTTAAAAGAGACTACCTCGACTTTATCTCTACCTTCATAGGCTTTAGGTCTACCACTACGCCTATGCCTATAGTCTTACCCATATCTCTCATGGCAAACCTTCCTAGCTGCGGGAATTCACTAAACTTCTCCAACACCATTGGCTTTATAGGCTTGAACTTTACTACTGCTGCCTCACCTTGCTTTATGAAGCTTGGGTTCTTCTCGATCACTTGGCCTGTTCTTGGATCAAGTTTCGCTATTATTTCTGTTATTCTAGCTGCTATGCTAGCTGTATGAGCGTGAATTACTGGCGTGTAGCCTACTGTTATTGCTGAGGGATGCCATATTACGAATACTCTTGCAGTAAACTCTTCTACAACGGTTGGCGGATTATCTAGATGACCTGCTACATCGCCTCTCTTGATGTCTTTCTTCGATACGCCTCTAACGTTAAAGCCTATGTTGTCGCCTGGCTCGGCTTTCGGCAATGGCTGGTGATGCATCTCAATGCTTCTAACCTCGCCAGTAACTCCTGGAGGCATGAATACTACCTTATCACCTACCTTCAATACGCCTGTCTCCACCCTGCCTACTGGTACTGTGCCTACTCCTGTTATCGTGTAAACGTTCTGTATGGGGATACGTAATGGCTTATCTATGGGCTTCTTAGGTAACTGGAGCAGGTCTAGGGCCTCTACTACCGTTGGTCCCTTATACCATGGCATGTTGGGGCTACGCTCTATGAGGTTTTCGCCAGTCCATGCCGAGGCTGGTATGAACGGGATTTTTGATGGATCATAGCCTAGACCTTTCATGAACTTTGATAGCACAGTCCTTATTTGCTCATATCTCTTCTGATCGTAAGGCGGCTGAGTAGCATCCATCTTATTAATTACAACAATTACTTGATCAATGCCCATAGTCTTTGCCAGTATCAAATGCTCTCTCGTCTGACCCTCCGGGCTCATGCCTGCCTCGAACTCTCCTGGCCTAGCAGAGACTACCAGTATTGCTGCGTCTGCTTGGCTCGCACCAGTAATCATATTCTTTACGAAGTCCCTATGACCCGGCGCATCGATTATAGTGAAATAGTATTTCTTGGTCTCGAACTTCACGAACGTGAGGTCTATGGTTACTCCTCTCTCCCTCTCCTCCTTGAGCTTGTCAAGTATCCACGCGAACTTGAATGATTCCTTGCCCTTCTTCCGGGCCTCCTCCTCTAGTTGCTTTAACGTCTTCTCGTCTATGAAGCCAAGCCTGTATAGTATGTGACCGACTAAGGTGCTTTTACCGTGATCTACGTGGCCTATTACTACTAGGTTAAGGTGTGGCTTCTGTGGCACACTCATCCAAACCACCCACCATTTATGCCGTGGCTTCAGTTAAATGAATAAGGATACTTATAAGTATTTTCTGTAACCCTCTATTACCTGGAGCTTAGCGCGATACGCTCTATCTCCTCCTTCCTCCTAATAGCATAGCTCTTAGGGTCGTTATTTGCTGCTGCAATAATCTCATCTGCAAGACACTCCTCTATAGGCTTAGGGTTATTGAAAGCACAGCTCCTAGCACCTTCAGTTAAATGTTTTAACGCTATATCTACACGCCTTTGAGGGGATACGTCCACAGCTACAAAGTATGTGATACCACCATACATTATTCTAGTCACGTCCTCTCTCGGTGCTGCATTCTCTATGGCCCTGACGAGGACCTGGAGAGGGTTCATTCCTGTTCTTAGATGTATTAGTTCAAAGGCCTGCTTTACTATATTGTATGCTAAGTGTTTTTTCCCCATATTCCTGCCAGGCCTCATGAGCTTGTTTATTAGCCTCTCAACAATCGGTACCTCGGCTTTACCGAACCTTCTATGCTCATGCCTGCCACCTGTATGGGGTAGCCATACAGGTTTAAGACTAATATAACGTTTTAAGCTTGGATCTCTTATCTCTATGCCCTCGTAGCTCCATTTACCGAAGAGCCTTATCTCCTCCGGTTTCACCACTGATTCTACGGTCTCCATGCTTTGCTCGCTTGCCATAATCCTCAATCCCTTCTCGCTAACACTAGGGCTAAGGAGTTTATAAGCGTATTTAGAGCTAAGGGAAATCTTGCTGTTCTAGACTAACATCCTTATTAGAGGCTACTAGGCTTGAGTGTATCCGGGTTAGAGGAACATGCCTCCGCCAAGAGACTCGGACATACTGCTTAAGGTTGAACAGATAGATGCCATGATAACACCAAACCCCCCACATGTACCAGTTATAATGCTTGAGGTTGAGGATGGAAGGACCTTCACGCTCTATGGCGTACCCTACGAGATAGTCTTAGCTATAAACAAGCTTACGAACTCCGAAAGCTCCATTACCATGAACCAGCGAGAAAGCATATATGATATCATACTCGACTTTAGGAGTGAGATATCGGGGCTAGGCAAATACCTGCAAAGGGTAATAATAGACGAAATAGATTATAGTACAGGTCTTTATACAGCTAAGGCAGAGTTCATGCTTGAAGGAATCATGATGCTACGTAGGATGATACCAAGCCATGCAATATTCATGGCACTTTTATTCAATAAACCCATATTTGTCCGGAAAAGACTTGTAGATGAGCAAGAGGAGCTAGAGAGAAGAGTAAGGGAAGAGGAGGAAGAGTATTATGGAGGAGGAGCTGAAGATGAAGAGATCTAGCGCTGTGGTTTCTGCTTCTTACCCTCAAGGATAGCTTTAAGTGAGACACCGTTAACAGTTACAACCTTATATCTAACACCCGGTATATCGCCCATTGATCTACCTCTTGGCCCCCCAATACCCTCGATGAGGACTTCGTCATGCTCATCAACTACTAGTAGTCCTCCATCGCCTGGCACGAAGGCTGTAACTACCCTCCCGTTCTTGATTAGCTGGACTCTAACACATTTTCTAACTGCCGAGTTAGGTTGACGAGCCTCAACGCCAACCTTTTCTAGTACTATGCCACGTGCCATTGGGGCTCCTTCAAGAGCATCGTATTTCTTCTTAAGGCCAAGCATCCTAATCTTGAACTCGCGTTGGCTCCATCTAAACTTAAGCCTTTTCCTCCTAAGCTTACGGGCTGCATAGAGGCCTTGAGGAGATTTCTTACCAGTCATCTCTATACCACCCCCAGCTTGTTCTACATAGGAGATTTTAGCATAGCTATTATATTGTTGTATCGCATTCCTTCATCCCTTCATCTTATCTTAACGTCATCTATATCAAAATATCTTTTTAGTATAAGCTTAGCTATGTGAACCCTACGGCCTCCTCTGCCAATAGCTCTTCCTTTATCATTTGGATCCACTGTGACGTAAGCCACTTTCACACCTTCCTTATTAACCACTCTTACTCCTAGTACTCTAGCTGGTGCAAAAATGTTCTTAACAAAGTCCTCAAGGTTATCAGCATACTCTACTACTTCGATATCCATGTTGAGTAGCCTTCTAAGCTTATTTATGTTAGAGCCTCGTCTACCAATAGCCTTGCCCGCATCGCCGGGCCTTGTTATGAATATTAACTTGTTATTCTCCTTATCGATTATGCAGTCTCTTGCAACAGCGTTTGTTATATCTTGAAAGAGAGACATGTATCTCATTTCCTCGACGGTCAACCTTATATTAGGCATACCTATAGCCACCTCCAGTTTCTACTAGCTAGCTCTCACCCTGAGAGCTAGATTCCTGTTCAATAATATCTATTATTCTCGAAGAGCCGGGATCTAGTATTGCTAAGGCTGAGACCATGAAGGGCTTACCGCACGCAACTCCGAGATCAACACTTGTACCTGGATAAATATAGACTGGTATTTTACTTAACTTAGCATAATAGAGTATTTCATCGCGTAGATCTGGTGGCGCGTTAGAGGCAACTATAACAGCCTTAGCCTTACCTATCTTTACATATTTTATGGTTTTCCTCGAGCCTAGCACCACTTTACCGGTCTTTATAGCATTCATTAATTCCCTACCTATGTCGACCCCGCTCATCCGGTGCTTATCACCCCTTCCTCGTACAAAGACTTTTATGCTCGAGAGACCATCTGCTTAAGGGCTATGATATTTGAATTATCGAGTATCGTGCTAAGAGCTCTTAGATTTTTCGAGACTAGGCCTAGAGGCTACAGGCCTCATGACAAGCTCTACCATACCAGTACCCATGTTTATTACTCCGCCCACTATAACAGTTTCTGTCACACCCAGTAATTTATCCTCTTCACCCCTGATTGCTGCATCAAATAGGTTTTGGGAAGTCATCTCAAACGCTGCTCTAGCTAAGACGCTTGGCTTCTCACCGCTTACGCCATGCCGGCCTATTTGCCTAACTCTACCCGTCTGAGTCATTATGTCTGCTACAAGTATTAGATGCCTAATATCCACGTCGAGGCCCTGCTCCTCCAATACATCCTTCATCTCTTGTATTAAAGCAGTACGAGCAGCCTCAATACCTAGAATTTCCTCAATTTCATGAATGTTATTAGTGTAGACCCTCTTAGGGTCAACCCCGGGAACCTCTAACACCTCTTTAAGGTTACTGCCCTCCGCTATTAGGAAGTATTCGGTTCTGCCGTCTGGCAGTGTCTCAGATTGTATTATGACTCTCCTTATCTTTCTTATACCCTTTATCTTAGCATTTAGGACTTTATTACGCTTCTTTTGAAGATCAGCAATACTTATAGTCTCTGTTGGCTCGAGCTGTATGATTAGTGTTAGGGGGTCCTCCGGCGATACCAGTACCTCGCCTAACTTAAGCTTCTCAAGCGCTTTCTTCACTTGATCTACTGTGACCCCCTTGTCCTCTAGCATTACAGGGTCCAGCTTAACTACTATCGATAAGGTTGCTAGGTCTATACTTACTTCAGAAGCCACATTAGCGACCTTGGTGAATTCTATCCTCCTTGCAACCTCCCTGGCTTTATCTTCATCATACTTATGTTCCTCATCTAATGCTATTCTCATTATTGGTGTTGACGGCTCTTTTCTTGCATCTACAAGCTCGATAAACCTTGGCAGTCCCAGCGTTACGTTAAACTCTCTTACGCCTGCAAAGTGAAAGGTTCTAAGGGTCATTTGCGTACCGGGCTCACCTATAGATTGAGCCGCTACAGTCCCTACAGGCTCGCCTGGCTCAACCATGCTTGATTCATAATCCCTAATTATGTTATCAATTATTTTCCTAGCCTCATCAATAGTTAAGCCATATTTCTCCGTGGTTTCCCTCAACGCCTCTATGGCTTCGTCATAGATCCTCTTAGGTAATTTGCTAAGCCTTTCTAGATGGTCTGCTATTGCCTCCTTCAGCTTATCCCATTCGTGTATTAAAGGAGTCTTTTTACCCTCTCTTTTTGGGCTCATATTCTCCACCCTATGACCCTCTCTATCTCCCTCTTCACATTAACGGACTTACCATGCGCGCTTCTCATGGGATCAACGCCATCCTCGCCATATCTGTATTGTATTAGGAGGCCATCTGGTGTACGCACTGTACCATCATACTCTACGCGGAGGTCTTGCAGAGCATTGATAAGCCTTCTCTGCATATAGCCGCTCTGAGATGTGCGTACTGCTGTATCTACCAGGCCCTCACGGCCCCCGGCCGCATGGAAGAATACCTCTAGTGGTGATAAGCCTTCATAGAAACTTGAGTATACAAACCCTCTTGCCGCAGGGCCTAAATCTCCCTTCCTGAAGTGCGGCAAGAATCTACCCTGATATCCTCTAGTAATTCTCTCACCCCTAACCGACTGCTGTCCTAGTAGGGCAGCCATTTGTGCTATGTTGAGTTCACTTCCACGGGCACCTGTCCTAGCCATGATGAATACATTGTTGAACGGGTCAAGATAATTTACTACTACTTCCTCGACTCTCTTACGTGCATCAGATAATATGTCGAGGATTCTCAATTCTAATGTCTCCTCAACAGTTCTACCTGGAATAGGCTCTAGCTTGCCGGCACGATACTCCTCGATTACAGCATCAACCCTCTTCTCAGCTTCAGCCAGAATATCTTTGATCTCTTTCTTAGCCTCCTCTGGTAGGGCGACATCATCGACTGTCATCGTGAAGCCGCGTTTTTCTATATATCTTATAAACATTCTGAACATAGAATCGTATACTCTACGAGCATAGTCAGTACCGTATTCCTTTATCAGCCAATGCATCATGTTCTCTGGTTGCTCTGCACCAATAGCCTTTTTGTCGAGAACGCCTAGTAGCAGTTCACCTTTCTTAATAACCAGGAACGAGTCGTTCCAACACCATTCGTCATCGCAAGCAAAGATGCCTGCAGATACTCTTGCCTTCCCCTTGTAGTTAAAATCGTTTGGAAGGAATAGGGATACTAGTTGCTTACCAGTCCATAGCTTTCTCGGCGAAAGTATTGCAGGCTCTGGCAATTCTCCCGTGTAACCTGCTGCTGATAAGAGGTCTATAACGTCTGCTAGCTCTAGGAGGGTAGCCTTACTAGTTAGGAGGTATGCACCACTCACATAGTCTTGTAGGCCACCGATTATAGGCCCTCCATATCTTGGTGATAGTATATGATACTGTACTAGCATTAATTCCCTTGCCTCTGCCTGGGCTTCCTCAGTACGAGGTACATGAAGGTTCATCTCGTCTCCGTCAAAATCGGCATTATACGGTGGACATACAAGTAGGTTTAACCTGAAAGTCTTTCCCGGTAAAACCTTAACTATGTGTGCCATTATAGACATCCTATGAAGTGATGGCTGGCGATTGAATAACACTATGTCACCGTCTATTAGATGGCGTTCAACTATCCAGCCTGGTTCAAGAGTTTCCGCTATTCTCTTCCTATCGGCATATCTTAGGTCGATTTTACGCCCGTCTTTAGTTATGACATAGTTTGCTCCAGGCCATTTGTCTGGCCCATTGAGTATATATCTCCTCATCTCATCAATGTTCCATGGCGTTACAGTAACTCTCACGGTGAGTTCCTTGGCTATTTCTACTGGTACGCCGACCTCATTGATGCTTATGTAGGGATCTGGTGAAATTACTGTACGTGCCGAGTAGTCAACCCTCTTACCGCTAAGATTACCCCTAAACCTACCCTCCTTACCCTTAAGCCTTTGTACAAGCCCTTTTAGTGGACGACCACCTCTATGCCTAGCAACTGGGATCTTAGGCAGCTCATTATCAATATATGTCGCGACATGATACTGTAAAAGAGCCCAATGTTCATCAATAAGTGTTTGTGGCGCGCCACTATCTATTAGTTCTTTAAGCCTTTCATTAGTCCTTACTATGTCGGCCAGCTTATGCGTTAAATCATCCTCTGCTCGTATACCGGTCTCAAGGACTATTGAAGGCCTTACATGTACTGGTGGTACTGGCAGGACAGTTAAGACCATCCACTCGGGTCGAGCCTCTTTGGGGTCGAAGCCCAGGAGCATTGCATCTTTATCAGGTATCCTCTCTAGCCTAGAGCGTATCTCGATAGGATTGAGTTGTACTCTGCCCTCTGGCCTTTCTTCATAAAACAAATAGGGCTTCTCGAACACTATTTTGTACTGACGTGTACCGCAATGAGGACACTCAGTGGCCTTTTCCGCTTTCTTCTTGACGACAACCAAGAGCATTTTTGCTAAGAGGGGCCATCGCTTTCTAAGCTTCTCGTATAACTTAAGGTATCTCTCGATCTCATTCTCAGGTAAGAGAAGGCGGCCACACTCTCTACATGTTGTCCTAAGGGTATCATAGATATACTTAGCAAACCCTACATGAATTACAGGTCTTGCTAGCTCTATGTGACCGAAGTGGCCTGGACAAGTCCTAGCGTCATTTCCACATGTAGCACAGACTTGTCCAGGAGCTATAGCTCCTAGCCGTGGATCCATTAAACCTCCTTGGATAGGTCTTCCATCCTCATCATATAGCTCGCTAGTTACGATGGCAGTAACAGACATTTTTCTTATTTCATCTGGCGAGAGAATACCGAACTTTATAGATTTGATAATCTTCTCAGTAAAGGCCACGCCTAATCACCCTTAATATTACTCTTCCTCGCTCTTTAATGGCTTCCATTCATGACGTGGAGCCAGCCTAAGTCTCGGCATAATGCCCATGCTCATCATCTCTTGTAGGAGCAGCTTAAAGGCGTAGGGTACTATTACTGGTGAGACCCGCGCCTGCTCGCCGTGTATGGGACATACGAATTTTCTCCTTCTCTTATCGAACCACGCTATGTGGCCGCATAGTTCACATACATATAATACATACTTGTCACTACTTTCCAACATACGCTCTCTAAGGAGCATTGCTGCTCCATGACCTATTAGACAATCCCTCTCCATTTCACCAAACCTAAGGCCTCCCTCCCTAGCACGGCCCTCTGTAGGCTGCCTTGTTAGAACCTGGACAGGGCCACGTGCTCTAGCATGTATCTTATCGGCTACTAGGTGGTGCAGTCTCTGATAGTATACTATACCTATAAGTATCGGTGTTCTAAGCATCTCGCCAGTTCTACCATCATACATAATCTCTGTACCATCAGCTGCATAGCCTCTCCTTAGTAGTTCTAGCCTAATGTTCTCAATAGGCTCCTTTGCAAATGGAGTAGCATCTATGAACCTACCAGTAAGGCTCGCTGCTTTGCCCGCCAAAGCTTCAAAGAGTTGCCCAAGTGTCATTCTAGATGGAAACGCATGTGGATTTATTATTAGGTCGGGCGTTATTCCATCCTCGGTAAACGGCATATCATACTGTGGTATTAGCATGCCTATAACTCCTTTCTGACCATGACGTGACGCAAATTTGTCTCCTAGTTCGGGTATCCTTAGGTCTCTCACCCTCACCTTTACGAGCTTAAAGCCCTCATCGTTTTCCGTCAGAAGTACCATATCAACTACTCCTTTCTCTCCATGTCTCATGGTGACTGATGTGTCGCGGCGTCTCGCAGAAACTGTACCGAACTCCTTATATTCCTCCATGAAGCGCGGTGGACTCGTTTTTCCTATTAATACCTCGCCTCCTCTTACCGAGACCTCAGGACTAATGATGCCGTCTGCGTCTAGTTTTGAGTAAGCCTCAGGGCTTCTTGAGCCTTCAACGTCTAAGCTAGGTATCTCTATACGGTCTGTTAAGCCCCCTGTATACTGTCTTTCCTCGGCACTATATAGTCTAAAGAATGTTGATCGTGCTAGCCCTCTATCTATGGATGATTTATTCATTATAACTGCGTCTTCGATATTATAGCCAGTAAATGACATTATGGCTACTATCATGTTTTGGCCTGCCGGCCTATCGTTAAACCCCATAATGTCAAGCATTCTTGTCTGGACCAACGGCTTTTCAGGATAGTGTAGCATGTGGCCCCTAGTATCAACTCTTATTTGGAAGTTGGCAGCATAAAGACCTAGAGCCTGCTTAGCCATCGCAGCTTGATAAGTGTTTCTAGGCGACTGATTGTGCTCAGCGTATGGTATTGTTGATGCTGTTACACCCAAGATGCCTGCAGGCCATATCTCCATGTGGGTATGTTCCTTGGTTAAATCCTCCGGGTTTAAAGCTATATAGGCGTTTTCCTCCTCCTCTGCATCAAGAAGCTCTACTATACCATTTCTTAACAAGTCGGAGAAGCTCCATTCCCCCTTAGCTAGTTTATCCCTATGTTCAGGCGAGTACACGAGTTTACCATTCTTGACCACAAACAATGGTCTTAGAACCCTACCTGGATCTGTGTTTATGTAGACCTCGTACGTATATTTGGTCTTATAAACAGCAACATTAACGTCAGGTGGAAGCTTACCCTGCCTCCTATATTCCCGTATTATCTCAGCCAGTTTATCCCCATCACTGTAATAGCCTATTAACTTACCATTCACAAATACCTTAGCTGCCGCACTAATCTCTGGAGGATAGTATCCTAATTTTCTGATTTTCTCGAAAACCTCAACGGCATCTTCCACGCCAAGCTCATACAATAGTTTTATTATAGGTTCCTCGGGTACGCCTGGAGAAATGTAAGCCATCGTGGCCAGGTTCTTCACCAGCCCACAGTTAGGCCCCTCTGGTGTTTCAAAGGGGCAGATTCTGCCCCACTGAGTCCCGTGTACATCGCGTGCTTCAAAGTGTGGCTGGCTTCTACTTAGCGGCGATACGACCCTCCTAAGATGGCTTAGCATTGAAAGCCAATTCGTTCTATCAAGTATCTGGCTTACACCAGTTCTCTGGCCAGGCCAGTTGCCTGTTGAAAGTGCCTCGCGCAGTCTATTTGTGATTATGTCAGTCCTTATGATCATTTTCAAGTTTATCTTTTTGCCTCTAGCTCTTATTCTTTCAAGGTTTTGCCTAATATCGTTGACTAAAGTTCTAAATGCAACTCTAAACACTATGGCTATCAAGTCACCAGCTAATAGTATACGCTTATTAGCATAGTGGTCCTTGTCATCAGGTTGTCTTCTGCCTAGAGAGAGCTCAAGCACTCTCTTAGCCATCTCGCCAAGGAAGAGGGCTTTCTTAATCCTATCAGTAGGCTTAGTACCCAGGTGGGGCAGAAGTATCGTGTCGAGAATTCTCTCTGCAACTTTAATCCTCTGCTCTCGGGGCTTTCCTATACCATCCTTAAACCTGCTTCCTACGTAATCTAAGGCGTCCTCGACAGTATTAATCTCCCTAGCCTGTTCAAGAGAGGGTATAAGGAGCTGCTGTATTTCTGGATCCCCTGAAACAGCTAGCACAATGTCCTGATCTCTCTCTAAGCCTAGTGCACGCATAAGTATTACAAAGGGTATTTTGCTTAAAGCCCTAGTCATCGACACGTGCAGAGTACCATCCTTATGTAAGTCGACTATTAATTGGTATCTAACACCAGCATGAGACGAAATTACCTTCGCACTATACACTGCACTTGTCGTTGCCCTAGCCTTATCTATTAAGATCCTGTTGACTGCTTGGTCTTCCTGCATTACTATTACTTTCTCTGAGCCATTTATTATGAAGTAGCCCCCTGGATCACGGGGATCCTCGCCAACTTCAATTAAGAGCTTCTCGCATTCCCTAGGATCCGTATTCTTATTGTAGAAGCACTCGGCCAAGGGATCTGCCTTAGACCTAAGCATTATAGGTATATAGCCTATTATTATATCCTCTTTAAGCTCTCTCTCAACACCATTCTCGACAATAACTATCTTAGCCTTAAGCGGCGCTGCATATGTTAAATCTCTAATCCTACACTCTAAAGGCGTTGTTGTATGCTCGCTTCCATCGATTTCAACTACGGTGGGTGGGCCAAGCTTTACATCAATAATCCTTAGTTCTAGGTCGCGTTGAGGCGTAGTGATACTGCCAAACTCTTTAACAATCTCCCTCAACTCTCTCTCTATGAACCTATTATATGAATCGATATGCTGCCTTACAAGGCCATACTCTTTAAGGAAGGCCTCCATTATTAGCCATCTATCCTCGCTCCCTGGAAAGCTCGAGGCCAATCCTTTTATAACACCTCCTACAAGCTATGTGATGAGCTTTAGTAGCCTACAACGTAACGATAAACTATGATCTCCCCTGCTGTAGGGCTCTTACGATAAATTCTGACAAGATCTCCGGGCTTAGCTCCAATCAATCTAGCTATGGGGTCGGATGCTCTTATCCATGGCAGCTGTTCAGGTCTTACACCTAGTTCTTTGATAATTTTAATAGCTTCCTCTGGAGGAACCAGCTCATGGCGAGGTACAAGCTCATGCTCGAGGATGTTAAATTTTGATTTGCTCTGTCTCTTTTGTTTAGAAGGCTCCGACATAAAAAGTACACCCCAAATACCATGTAAGCGTCAACAACCCGACAGTACAGATTCAAGCGAATCATTACCCGAAAATTATCATTTAGTAAGTTGAGTGAGGAAGGGGTTAAATTATTTTTATCTACTTTCATACAAGTCTTCGCGACTACTACCTTATCCTTACTTTATTAACCTTCTTATTCATCCAAGAATATCTCCTTATTCGCGATGAACGGCCGAAGCCGCATGCTGCACAATATCCTTTAGCAACATTAAACGCATGACGACCGCAGCGTCTACATCTTATATGGGTTTTGCCTTTACTCATTTTACCAAATGATGGAGTACCCTTCGTCAAGGTAGGCTCACACCCCTTCAAGACGTTAATGGTTCACGTTACATTTCCCACTTAAATAAGTATTAAGCCCTATACCCAAAGTTATGTTGCGTTATGTGAAAGGTGCTGGTGATATAAGCACTACGTTGTCTCCCCTAATTACTATGGTTCCTAATTTTCTTATGCTTCCATCACTTCTAAGCTCCTCAGCATCTTCTAGGACTAGGTTTAAATGTTGATCGTAACTTTTTAGCTTACCTCGGACTTCCTTAGAACCTTTTAATTTAACTAATACCATATTGCCCAGGTTCTCTGCAAGTACCTTATGGGTTGTCTCAGCCATTGCTAGCTACCCCTCTTATGCGACACCCATATCATCCGGACTATATAAATATTGTTTATATGCGGGTAGTTGGGTTTGAGGAGATGGTTCTTATCGAAAAAAGAGAAAAAGAATATCTTACAGCTCATAAACAAGAGGTTCCCAGATCTCGATATAACGAGGTTTGCTGAGAGAAACCTGGAGTACTATGTTGAAGACGACATCAAACTACTAATTATGGATAGGAGGCCTAGCTTCATAATCCTAGAAGAGAATGACGTTATACCTCACCTAATGTTCTTACTCCAAACTGACTTCAAAAGCTGGTTACCGTATGTAGTCATTGATAATGGTGCTGTCAAACCTATATCGCGTGGCGCAGCACTAATGAGGCCAGGTATCCTTGAAGTATCCAAGAAGTTCGCCAAAGACGACATAATAGTTATCGTTGAGCCCACAAAACTCCTGCCATTAGCTGTCCATAGAGCACTATACGATTATCAAACAATCCTCGCAATGAAAAAGGGCAGAGTTACAGACCCTATTCATCACATTGGGGATAGATACTGGAAGATAGGTGAGAGAATAAGGTAGGCTAGGGAGCCATTAATTAATGCCAGCAAGATACAAGCTATCTAATACATTAGGTGTTAGAATCTCGATATCAGCTGGTAGTCCAAGTTCAGCTTTTCTCCTATTAATTGTTGCTGCTAGTTCACGGATCGCTGTAGGCTCGCCATGATTCAATATTATCCTCTTGGGCTTCGGCTTCATATTCTTGAGGAAAGCTAACAGCTGGCTCTTGTCGGAGTGCCCTGAGAAGCCTTCTATGGAATATACTTCCATGTTTATCTTAATTATTTCAAGCCTTCCACTCTCATCAACTCTTGTAAGCTCCCTTTCACCATCAAGTATTCTTCTACCAAGTGTCCCCTTAACTTGGTAGCTTACGAAGACAAGTGCATTACGGGGGTCTTCAGCTAATCCATACAAGTATTCCACTGAAGGGCCACCTTGAAGCATACCAGATGTAGCAATTATTATCGCCGGTTCTCTTGATTTTATTATATCATTCCTATGCTGCTTATCCTTCACTTTCTGAATTACATCGGAGTCGAAGGGGTTCTCATCATTAAATATTCTTTGTTGTAGCGAGGTTGATAGAAGCTCGGGGTATGAGAGATGTATAGCTGTGACTTCGTCTATCATACCATCTATGTAGACAGGTACTTGAGGTAGCCGCTTCTTAGCTATAAAGTCAAGTACCACTAAGAGTATTTCTTGGGCCCTACCCACAGCCATGACCGGTATAAGTACTTTCCCCTTATGAGCTATGGTCCTTAAGAGAACTTCTAGTAGCTCCAACTCAGCCTCTCTCCGAGGCTTTTGCCTAGTAGCACCATAGGTGCTCTCCATAATCAATGTTTCAACTCGTGGAAAAACGTCATGAGCCTTACCGAGCAGTCTTGTGCGAGCGTATTTAAAGTCTCCTGTATAAAGGATGTTGTGAAGACCTTCACCGATATGTAGATGGACCATGGCTGAACCTAGTATGTGTCCTGCGTTATAGAATGTCAGCTTTATGTCAGGTGCTATATCCGTTACCTCTTCATAGTCAAGGGGTATTGTATGCAGAATCATCTTCTTGACTTCATGCTGTGTATATGGGGGATTGTTACCCTCCCTCTCCATTATATCCAGTAAGTCCAGCTGAGAGAGGACCATGAGGTCCCTTGTCGGTTTTGTAGCATAGACTGGGCCTTTATAGCCATACTTGAAGAGATATGGTACAAGACCCATATGGTCTAGGTGAGCATGGGTAACTATTACAGCGTCTAACTCCTCTAATCTTAACTGCTCAAGGTCTATCCTTGGAAACATGGTTATACCATTGCCTCCAGGATTTATCCCTAAGTCTAAGAGAACCCTACTCTCAGCCGTCTCAACGAGTATTGCTGATCTACCTACCTCCATGAATCCCCCTAATGCTGTTATACGTACATACTCATTCTCGAAGATAATTCCTCTATGTATCCTCTCACCTACCTCGCGCAGGAACCTCAGCCTATAATTACCTTGCTCAAGCATATAGGATATTATCCTGTTCAACGTTTTAGATTCCTCACGTGGTGCTCTAACTACATTTAGCCGCCAGCCTGTTTCTATCAATAGCTTATTATATATGCTCTTACCTTTACCATAGACCAATCCTACTTTTCTGGCTTTTACAATAACTTCTCCTAGGGCATCGTCAAACGCGATATCTTTTATACCCGCTTCTGGAGGTACTATGGATTTTATTATCTCTATAGTCTCCTCCTTGCTTTTACGAATAGATGGGTCTGTTCTTATAACAAGCCTCTTCTTCAACTTCTTGGCAAGCTCCCTCATGAGATCAGGCTTTTCAATTATGATTGCCGGGTTCCTGGTATAGACTGCTATCTCAGGTCCTTCAAACTCTATTCTAGTTATGGATGCAGCTGGCGGCAGACTGTTGAGTATGGTTAGTACTATGTTTCGCATCTCACTTCTCTTGTACACTTCTGCTTCACCGAACTCAGACATCGAGTAAGGTAGGTTCCCACTTAGCTGACCGGGATACCGGGTCTTGAGGTTCTTGAACCGGGTAGATCACCAAGCCTTTTATCAAGGGTACGACAATGTCGCTATACGGCTGAGGATCTAAAAACAAATCTCGGTTATTACTTGCTTCGTGAAACTCGCATCTATGAGGGACTCTAGAGTATTCTGTTTTTGGATAAAAAGATTCCCGCCTAATGCTATTAGGTAGACCCCTAAATAACTTTTATGTAGCTGTAGGTCCTATGAGGGACGGAGTAAGCTCAAATGAATATTCGCGTATGCCGTCTCTACCAATAACTACAACATCGACACCGTTACCTGTAAAAGAATCGCGTTTTATAGCTGAGAGCACAGCTCTCCTAGCAAGATCGATTGCACTATCTAGGTCGAGATCTTCGCTATACTCGTCCTCCAATAAGCCTAGTGCAACTGGTGATCCTGAACCTGTAGCAACATACTTCTCCTCAGTAAGCGTTCCAAACCAATCAAGTGTAAAGAGTCTTGGAGCTGTATCATACCCACCTAATATTAGCTGAACTATGTAGGGAAAGAACTTTGAAGAATTAAGGATAGTGGCGAGAATGGTGGCTGCTGCTTGAACGGGAAGCTTCTTGCCTGTAATCACATAATAATACTTAATCTGTGCTTGAAGCCATTCAGCGAGTATCTGTGCATCAGCTACAAGACCGGATATGGTCATGGCCATATAATCAGCAATGGCTAGGATTTTCCTAGCCCTCTTATGAGCTACATAATACCCTGCTGTTGCGCGCCTATCAGCTGCGAGAACAACGTGATCCTTAATCTTAAGTCCTACCGTAGTAGTACTATGTTTCAAAGCTTTCGACAAAATATTCTCTAGATCAGCTGATATGTTCCTTTTAATATCGAAGATCATGGCTAGCGCTCCCTCGTACTATCCCTCACTTTCACTAAGCATCTATGAACGCCTGGGCTATTATAACTTATAGCTTTGATTAATCAGTAAGATCAGTAAGAGTAGTATGCTAGACCAGACATTGACTAAGCAACTAGTTCTTTAATAGCCTCCCGGCTCTAAGCTTGGCTAGTGAGTATGGACACAGCTACAGCAATGGTACCATGGAGATCATGAGGGTAGTTGCCTTGGAGTCCCATGAGATAGAGTTGCCTAAGAAGATAATCATTGGAGGAGGAGTTATTACACGCTTATCTGAGGTCGCCAAGGAGATAGGGCTAGAGGTTCCCTTTGCCATAATTTCAGGACCAAACGTTTACCGCTTGTACGGTTACCTGCTTGAGGAGGTCTTAGAAAGAGCTAATATAGACTATCAAGTTTTTGAGGCTAAAGAAGCTACTATAAAGTATGCTGAGAAGCTTGTGGATGAAATTAGAGCTGTGAGAGCTAGGACGGTAGTAGGTTTCGGTGGAGGAAAGTCCATAGACTTAGCTAAGTACGTTGCTATGAAGCTTGGCACCAGGATTATTAGTATACCTACGAGCGCCTCCCACGATGGAATAGCCTCTCCATTCATTTCGCTTAAAGACCATGATAAGCCATATTCCTTTAAGGGCGTAGTACCATCAGCTATAATAGCTGACATAGATATAATTTCTAAGGCTCCTCTAAGACTGCTAAGGGCTGGTAGTGGCGACCTAATTGCAAAACTGACTGCTGTTAGAGACTGGAAGTTAGCGCATAAGCTTAAGAACGAATATTACGGTGATTACGCTGCGAAACTAGCTCTTTTATCAGCTAAGCATATCATAGAATATGCTGCTTTAATTAGGCGGGGAGGGGCTGAAGCAACAAGGATTGTTGTAGAGGGACTAATAAGTAGTGGTATAGCCATGTGTGTAGCAGGTTCCACAAGGCCGGCAAGTGGTTCAGAACATCTTTTTAGCCACGCACTAGATGTTATAGCACCAGGGCATGGACTTCACGGAGAAAAAGTAGCTATCGGAACAATAATGATGATGTATCTTCATGGTGGTAAATGGAGGAAGGTGAGGGAGGCTGTACGTAGAATAGGGCTTCCGGTCAAAGCCAGGGAAATAGGACTAAGCAACGAGCATGTCATTAAGGCGCTAACAATAGCCCACAAGATCCGACCAGAAAGATACACTATTTTAGGTGAAACAGGGCTTACCTGGGAGGCTGCCGAGAATCTTGCACGAGTTACTGGCGTCATCGACTAATAATATCTATTATGCTATAGTAAGTGGACAGCATGCTACACTACCATTGGCTGAGCTTAGATCCATCCTAGAATCCTACTCTATACCTTATACCATCTTAGGAGTGCACGATCAAACTATCCTATTCACTGCTAAGAAGTTGACCTTCCCTATAGCAAATAGGTCAGGCTTTATACATGAAGTTGGCTTAGTGCTGGGCATCTGTGACGCTGATGAACAGTCCCTGTTGTTCTGCATTAAAGAGGTAGACTGGTGTAGAGCCATAGGTAATAATAGCTTTAAAGTTACCCTAGTAAGGCTAAAGGGCTATAGCAAACACGTTAACGACAGAGACTTAACGAGGACAGCAGGAGCCATAATACTGGGCTCGTGCAACCTCAAACCTAAAGTCGACGTTAAAAGGCCTGATAGAATAATCGAAATAGTCCTAACGGAGGGTATGGGCATAGTTGGGTTAAAGCTTGAAGAAAATAATGTGAAAGAACTCATGAAAAGAAGGCCGCATCTCAAACCCTTCTATAAACCTGGCGCACTCGACCCTAGACTTTCAAGGCTCTTCGTAAATCTTTCACGTACCCCCCCAGGAGGATTATACTATGATCCGTTTTGTGGTACGGGGGGCTTCGCCGTAGAAGCGCTACTCATGGGGCTCAACACAATATGTCTTGAGCTGGACAAGAAGCTGAGTGAGGGAAGCTTGATAAACCTCATGCACTACTCACGTTTAAAGTACACGTATTACGATGTATTACAAGGCGATGCTGTAAACCAGCCCCTAAGAAATGGTAGTGTGGATGGCATAGGCACAGACCCACCCTATGGTAGAAGTACTAGTACAAGGGGGAGGAGGTTAACCGACCTCTTAAGAGGGTTTCTCCATGAAGCCAAACGTGTACTTAAGAAGAACCGTTTTATCGCCTTTGCTTCACCACACTGGCTAGATGTCGATGATATTGTTAAAGAAGCGGGCCTTGTCCCAATAGAAAAACACTACATGAGAGTACATGGCAGTTTAACTAGAGTGATTACGATAGCTATAAACAAGTAAGGCCACGACGTCTCCAGGGTGGGAAAATGGAGTTTGGACTAATATTCCTAGGTACCTCAGCAGCTGTCCCCACGAAAAAGAGGAGGCTGCCATGCATAGCCGTGGTGTACAAAGGATCGGTATTGTTATTTGACCCAGGCGAGGGATGTCAATATAGCCTGCTAGAAGCTGGACTCAGTATACACAAAGTAGAACTTATAGCAATAACACATCTCCATGGAGATCATGTCTTCGGCTTACCAGGTCTATTACAGTCCATGAGCATGTCTAATAGGCAGACACCCTTAACGATAATAGGACCCAAGGGACTCCAGGAGTTCATTGAGAAACTCCTAAAGGCCACTAGCCATAGGCCTAGCTATCCTCTAAGAATAGGCATAGTCTCGAATAATGCTATGTATCCTTTTGCTGGCGAGCTTCAAGTGAGAGCCTTTAAGACAAAACACAGCATAGAGTCTTACGGATACATAATCGAGGAGAAGGATAAGAGGAGAATATTGGTAGATAAGTTAAGAGAGCTAGGACTAAAGCCAGGCCCTTATTTAAGAGAACTGAAAGAGGGCAAAGATGTTAGAGTAGGTGATATTTTACTACGTGCCAATGAACTAACGGAAATCGTAAGAGGCGTAAAAATAGTGTATACTGGCGATACTGCTCCTCTTTCAGACTTAGCCCCGATAATCGAGAGAGCCACTATAATAATTCACGATGCTACATTTACACAAGAACACGCTGATAGAGCTTATAAGGAGGGGCATAGCACCTCAAGAGATGCTGCTATTGTAGCTAGTAAATCAGGGTCCGAACTACTAGTACTCACACATATCAGCGCAAGGTATGACGACCCTGCTCCTTTGCTTGAAGAGGCAGGAAGGATTTTTAATAATGTAATTGTTGCCGAGGACTTCATGAAAATAGTGATTAGGTGAGCTAAGCGAAACATCAAACAAAATGGGCCTTAGTATACGCATAATTATATTACTTAGGCCCCTTACTTTTAAGGAAGTGGTAAGATTCCCCTGGGCATTATAGACTAAGGATGACTCTAAGCAGGTATCTAGTAAGATCTAAGATTTAGGATGAGTAAGTACTTATTAGCCGAGGTGACTATTAATGACGTATACCATAGATGACCTGGCATGGCTCTTCTCAAGACTCTACAATTCAAAAATAAATGGCATCGTAATAGGAAGTACTATCATTGAGCTAGAGCTTGGCCAAAGAAGGTTCGAGGACGATGTCGACATATTCGCGCTTTCGCCAAACCCCTTGATAGAGGAGGAAGCCTATATGGAGATAGCCTCACGTGAGTCCTGGCAGTATAGTTACACTGCACTAGGAACCCCCAAATTCGTAGTAAGAGCCCCCTCCGGCGGCGAGATAATAGTAGAATTTTATGAAAATATACACGATTTCTACATACCTGAGGAAATCATTCAAAGAGCTATGTCTAAGAGGATAAGGGGCGTAACGATAAGGCTATTACAATTAGAGGACTATATAGTTTTGAAAGCGAAAGCTGCTAGAGAGAAAGACGTAGAGGATTTAAGGATCATCAAAGAGTATATTGATAGGGGAAAATTAAAGCTTGACCAAAGGATGCTAAAGCAAGCACTAGAGCATATACCAAAGGAAGATAGAAACGTAGCAGTTAATAAGTTAAGGCAAATAGGATTCAAGGTGTAATAAGCCATGGATACTAAGTCTAAGGAACTACTTAAATCATACTTAGAGTGGCCCTCCTATGCTAAAAGACATCTTGAAAAAGCCCTAGAGTTGAAAGTAGAGGGAGATTATGATTTTATAGTCATTTGTGGGATGGGGGGCTCCGGCATAGTAGGTGATTATGTAAAAGCAATCTCGGAGACCTATGGCCAGAAACCCGTTTATGTGGTTAAAAGTTTTAAGTTACCAAGCTGGGTCGATGCTAATAGCCTCGTTATAACCGTAAGCTATTCTGGTAACACCCTCGAAACATTACATTGCTTTAAGGATGCTGTTAGAAGGGGGACTGGGCTAATAGCTGTAACAAGCGGAGGAAAGCTTGCTGAAGAGGCTAAGAAGAAGAAAATAAGTATAGTTGAAGTAGAGAAAGGGGTTGCTGCGAGAGCCGTATTTCCCTCTCTCCTCTACTCGGTATTGACTCTTCTCTCAGAGAACAAGATGCTAGGACTTACCATAGACGAGCTACAAAGGAGCATAGAATTAATGAATACTGTAGTTGAGGACTGGGAGCCTAGGGTGCTTAAACTCGTAGATAGAATTTATGGTAAAATACCAATACTATTATCCTGCTGCGAATACTATCCACTAGCCTTGAGGCTAAAGAACGAGTTTAACGAGAATGCAAAAGTCCAATGCAAGGCCGAGAGCCTGCCAGAATGGGGGCATAATGATATCGAAGGATGGGGGCATGCTCTTGCAGCCAAGGAGCACGTTATCATAGCTATAGATCCAGGCAATGGCATAGCTTCTAGGATAATTAACAAGGCTATCAAGATCTTATCGGAAATAACCAGTATAGCTGTAGTACCTTTTAGCCTCGAAGGCAGAACATTACTAGATAAGCTCATGTACGGAACATTAGTGGGGGGGCTTACAAGTATACTATACGGCGAAAGGAGAGGGGTAAATATATTGGAAACAAAGTTCATTGAAGCCTACAGAAAAGAATTAGAGGACATACTTAGGCCAGAGGGAGGGTAACCCTTAAGAAGGTTCGTCGGGTTCCTAGCTGGCCCGGTGAGGAGAGAAATGAGCGAGTATCTAAAAGAGCTAAGGGATATATTAAAGCCGAAGATAGCCGGGCTAGGTTATCAAGTGATGGCCGTCGGCTCGACGCTGAAGATATTGAAGGGCGGACAAACAATCATGAATGTAAGCGATAAAGGTGAAATAGTTGAGATGAGTTTCCAAGGTAAGAAGTATACCTACGATAAGTGGTATACCAAGCCAGAGCATTTAGCCAATACCATTATCAGGACGCTAGAAGTACAAAAGCCTTAAACCATTAAGCCTCCAATAGCACCAGTCCTTCTTAAGGCTGTATTAACCATCCTATTGGAATGATTTTTAGCCCCTCTCTACCTAGCCTTGAAACTGAGCCTCCGTAGGGCCTCCTCAAGCCTATCTATGCTAACTCCTTGTTTTAATCTAACCACTGCAAGGCTAGTATGTCCCCCAATATTCTCTGCAATATTCTCTGCAAGTAGCCCAACAGCTATCTTATAGGCTTTTGTACCCTTAGTCCTTATTATAAGCAGTTTCACACCATCATCTCTCTCCACGAGAAGAGCTAATGGCTGCCTAAGCATCTTGTATAGCTTAGATGCCAGGGCTGAAGCTCCTCTACTCTTCCACTCCTTCCTAGCGTCAATGAACTTTATGAAACCCACCCTCCTAGCTTTGAATACTAAATCCTTGGCTAGGGCTTCGATCTCCTGGTCGCTCTTCCTAGCAACCTCTAGGACCCGCTTAACTACATCCATGCTTAGAGGGGCTTCGGCTGGAGTAGGCGAAGCCAACCATAGAACTACCTTTCTCCATAGCTCTATGTCTCTAAGTACCGTAGTAGCCTTAGATATGGAGGCTGCCATTCTAACCATCTTATCCTCTCCAGGCTTTGGTTTACGCTCCTTTTCCAGGACGCTTACCGCATTTATGAACGCTTGTAGCCTTGGCGTCAATCTTTGAAGGCCAACACTCCTAAGAAGATTATAGGTCAGAAGAGCCGTCGGTCTATGCCCTACAATAACCTCTTCTGTTAGCCTATAAAGCTTCTCAGAGGAGTATATCGTAGAGTAGTGATGATCTATGTATACTATTCTAAGACCCTTACACTTCGAGTAAAGGTCTACTAGCGTGTTGTAAATCGCATCCACAAAGGGTATATCTAGTACTAAGAGGACCCTAGGGCAACCACCACGCTCAAGGATATTCTTGACCGCATCGGGGAAGCCCCTAGGCCCACTAGGCTCAAGAGACACCTCATGTCTTCCTTCAAGAGGGTACTTGCCCTTATGATACTGGGCGTAATATATCATAGCAGAGGATGTAGCTCCATCAGCATCCCAGTCAGCGATGACAGCTACTGGTATGTTCACTAAACTCCGTGGCTTCAGCTCGCTGGGCAAAATAGTACGCCCCCGTAGTAACAATTAGAACCCCCTGCTACCATTAAAATAGGTCAAGCACTTAGCTGATCATGAGGAGGCTAGAGAACGTGCTTCAAGATAGTCGTTACGAATGTGAGGATCCGCCCTGCATACACGTAGCCGTAAGTTTCTCTAGAAAGAAGTTCGCTGTATTCCTCGAAACAAGTGATGGTGACTTGATCTATATTCCCTTAGAGAAGCTCATAAGAACTTGCGAGACTATAACAAAACTTCTGTCAACAAGATTCAGAGAGGCGAAGGGAGATGAGATTGACATGATAGCCGAGGAAGAACTCAATGCAATACCCTATGGTGACGGGTAGTTACTTCTCCTCGACTTATAAAGAACTAATAACTCTAGAAGTAGGTAGATAGCCACCACACTCGTATGGTCCAATACTATTAATCCTGGCACCGTTCTGCCAACGAGGCTCCTGGAACCAACTACAATAATTACGGGCGGGATGAAGGCTAGGAAGGAGAGCCCATATCGACTTGCAAAGAGAAGTAGAAAGTATGTTACATTAACTAGTGAGAGTATGAGCATCGAAATAGAGGCAGTAAATAATGATAAGTAAACCATGATCCTCTTGTCGATGATGAGCCTAGCCAGAAAGACCACTATCACAATGACAAGAAGCATCTGGTATGCTTGAACAACCCACTGGCCATACATATAGTCTATCACCGTGAACTGGTTTAGAAAATAACCAAGAGACACATTAGGCTGATAGAGCCTAAAATAGGTCTAGCCTCATCGCTATCGCTGAAAGCACACTTGAGACTACGACCCAAGTCTCTAAAGGCCTGCCTCCATAAATACAGTATTTTTCGTCAGCAAGGCCAAGGACCCTCTCACTGAAATCTCCATGTGGAAAACCACCAACAACTATAGCCGGGTCGTTGAGAGACACTACTCTATTAGCTAGATCACGTAGCTTTACACATTCGCCTCTCTCCCATAACATGATGACCCTTCTGCCACTTAGGTGCTCTTCCAGCTTAGCCTTAGAAATCCATATAAGAGGATTAGCAGAGCCCGGTGGAACTCGGCCAAACTCGAAAAGCTGTTCCATAAGCCCTACAAATCTATTATAGTTCCTTGGAAGCCTCGTTGACGGATCTATTTGGATAATGATATCGGCTATGGTATGTACTATTGTCTCCAACATACCTTCCTTGTTTAGTGGGCTTCCAAGAGCCTCAAGAAGCGAGAAATGTACTATATCGGGCCTTCCCCTCTTCCACGACATGGGAAGCTTCTTCATAGCTTGGTGGTGGAGGGATCTATCAAGAAGTATCCTTGAGGGTGGTTTACCCCGCCTTCTCGCAGATTTTACTACACTAGGATGCCCCCATAGCTCTCTGGGAACTGTCTCGAGAGAAGACTCCGCAATAACCAAGAGGAGCTTGAAATCACTCGACATCAAGCCTGCACCAATACGTTATTTTCTTAGCGGTATGAAGCTTTAGCATACACGTTATGTCGATAATCTCTCACGCCTGATGAACTCTGTTATCCTTTTCTGTCTTAGGCCTCTAAGAGAAGGACTCTTTCTCAGCAAGTGGCTAGGATCCATTCCCGGGACAAGCCTAGGTAAGAAGGTAAAGCAAAGCCTCTCATGGAATCCCACAAGCCTTTCATTCATGTAATTGTTAAGCATGAAGAGCCTAACACCTAAGATCCCACAAACCTTCCAGAACAATGTTCTTCCACAGCGTAGCGTGATATCTAAGCATGACTCAGCCTAAAGACATCTAGGGATAGAAATACCAGGGCAGAGACAGGAATGAGCTTGTTGCACGATGGCTGTATAAACTACTGTAGAATTGTAAGAAGAATGGCTATGAGGATATAAAAACTTGGCGCCGCGGCCGGGATTTGAACCCGGGTCACGGGCTTGACAGGCCCGCATACTAGGCCAGGCTATACTACCGCGGCTTCCTCGTCCTGGAGGCACCCAGAGCTTTTTAAATTGTGCTGGGGGAAGCGATTATTAGTTTTCCGCTAATCTCTATCTAAGGCACGGCTATGAGGAGTGTGGCGGGCGCGACCAGGTACCAATAAGGAGTGACGAGCCAGGCGATACCACCGAGCCCCTTCCCTCCAAAAGATCCTTTTGCCTCTCCTAGGGATAGACCAGTAGTTTACGAATAGGGTCTCAGAATATGGGGCAGAAGTTGTTCATCTGCATCGCTGGGATGCCTGGCTCCGGTAAGGGTGTTGTTACGAGAGCTGCTAAAGACCTAGGGCTACCAGTTATCGTTATGGGGGATTTCATTAGAAGGGAGGCTGCGAGGAGAGGGCTAGAAGCCACGCCCGAGAACATGAATAAACTGGCTAAAATGCTACGTGAAGAGCAGGGCAAGGACGTTATCGCCAGGCTCGTACTAGAGGAAGCAGACAAGATAAGCTCCGAGGTAATAGTAGTCGATGGTGTTAGGAGCTTAGAGGAGGTTAACAAGCTCCAGGAGAGAGGCAGGGTCATCATAATAGCTGTCCACGCCTCCCC
Organism: Pyrodictiaceae archaeon; assembly: GCA_040514295.1. Classification (GTDB taxonomy): domain Archaea; phylum Thermoproteota; class Thermoprotei_A; order Sulfolobales; family Pyrodictiaceae; genus JBEVCE01. Next base: position 27,227 of record JBEVCE010000046.1, read on the forward strand.
ACGTACTAGGTTCAAGAGACTGCTTGAGAGAAGGAGACCTGGGGATCCAAGCACTTGGAGAGAGTTCATCGAACGCGACATGGTAGAGTTAGGCTTTGGGCTAGGTAACGTTATAGCCCTAGCAGACTACATGATAATTAATGAGGGGGACGAGGAGGAGGCCTATACTAGGGCTCTACAAATACTAGGTGAGATACTAGATGGTAAAGATAAGAGTGGAAGTAGAGGTAAGACCTACAGAAGACGAGAACAAGGTTAGGAGATCACTCCTAAACGTATTTGAGCCAGACACCATACGTAGGGAGAAGTATGGGGATCGGATACTTTTAGTAGCTGAATCTAGGAGCTTCCGGAGCCTACGCAAGCTCCATAATTTATTACGCAGAGAGAAGATACTAGATGCTGCAAGAAGCTACCTGCTCAAAGGAGTCTCCGAGAACACTATAATGTTCAAGCTAAACAAGCAAGCAGCATACATGGGTAGACTATCCTTTGTTGATATGGACGTTGAAGCACCCATGGGCCCAATACTCTTCATAATAGAGGCTGAGAAGCCCATGGAGGTCATAGACTGGTTAGCACCCCCCACGAGAATGGGTAAACCAATCTACGAGAAGGAAGAACCGATGAGTGACGACATATAGGGCGCCCAGGGAGGAAGAACAAGGTCCTTGATCATATCAATAGTGTCAAAAAAAGCTCCCTTCTCCAACATCATACTAGCCCCCCTCATAGCAAGAACCATAGCTGAGGGAAACCATGATTGCAAGATGTTAGGATTAAGCGCTACAGCCGACAAGATAATCGAGCTAGTTTACCAAGTAAGTAGAGACCAAGCTAGCTCAGTCCATACTCTCACAAGAATACTGGCCCAGCCCACTCTAAGACTACTCATCATAGGATGCAACAACGAGGAAATAGCTCTAGCAAATACTTATAGTGTATCAAACACCTACACTCCTATAATAGTAGCATATACCAAGCCGCTCGACGAGCCCAACATGAGGAGAGCAATACATGCTCCTCGATGGCTCAAGGAAAACCATATACTGACGACAGAGTACCTAAAAACAATACTCGCTAAAGGAAGAAGTCTTGAAGAAGCCACTGAAAAACTCTATGCAAGACTTAAGGGAGAAGAAAGGATAGTAGCTACAATTGGTGCAAGAAGAGACAAAGAGGTCTTCACACTGGATGTGAACTTAATATCTAATAAGGAAGCAAAATTATACCATGATGGAAGTACGCTAATACTTTCAACAAACAAGGCCATGAAGTGGCCCATAGAGCTAAAGAGGAGAATAGACAAACTCAAAGCAATAGCTACGCTAAAATATATAAAAATAATTAAAATAAAGGAATATACGAAGAAGGAGACAGACGCTCAATAAACAAATATTAGAGCTAAAGACCAAGACTAGCTCCTACCCGAACATATAACCACAATTATCAATAGTATTATCATCAACGAGAGGTATACAAGGCTCCTTGTACTAGCACCAATAGAGCCTTTTCCCTTATTCCTAAGCCTCATAGCTGAGAATACGTTCAGAAAACCAAGCCCTATAAGGATCAATGGAGCTATAAAGATAGAGAGAGGCGAGGGATTCGCTATAGACCCTACAAAGCCTACTACAACACCCAACACTATCAACAGCGCACCCATGACAGTCCGAGCTACAGTATACCTTGCTGCCGTAGTAGCCAAGACCCTAACAGCCTCCTACCTAGCTAAGCCAGCTGCTCGGCTCAGACTCCATTACACACGTGCTACTCTATAGGGAGGATTTATAGCAAGGATTTAAAAACATAGCTAGCAGGTATTTAATCAAGCCACGTGTAGCTTGATAACCGCTATACATACGCGATGCACGTATAACGAGCTATATACATGTCATCATATAACACATAGCCTGCATATGTGACTATACATGTGCCTAGCCGAAAGGAGGAGCACTTCTTTACCAATAAAACTTATGATGCTAGATATGTTTGATAAGCTAGCCTATAAAGGAATGAATAAAGAAAATAGTTTATCAACTAGATAAAGTAGCGTCTACTATACCTCGAAAAGGTAAACATATAATTAAAAAGATTAGGAACTTACTTAACATTAAACGGCAGTACCTGGGCTATGTCATTCATTATAAATCTACATTGGCTTGCAACATAAGGTAATACTCATAGAAGGAGTGAAGCTAATAAAAGATTATAGAACAATATTATGCAATAACTTGCCTGTACGACCTAGCCCGTATAGCTGGTTCGCAACAAGACAGCTCATATAGCGTAATACCCTCAATCCTAGAATGATTATCATAGACGGGGCATTGATTCAATGGATCCGATGATTGGCTGGCCAGACCAATATAATTACAGTGATTGCATAAAGTGTCTCGAAGGCATAAAGAGTATATAGCATAGGGTGAAGAAGATCCATCTGGACAGAGGAGTGGACTATTTGTATGCTCCTCTCACGCTCTATGGTAAAGGAGGCCGGGAGACTAGCCCCTCATAACCTCATCCGCTGCAATACCCATGGACCCTGTCATGTAGTAGGTATGGTGAAGTTAACTCGGACTTAACTGCACCGCTAGTAGATTTAACCAGCTACCAGCTCGCCTCCTTTCGACTTATTGCTGCCGGCTACCTATCTCCATAGCTATTAGCTTCTCTAGGACCTTGACCTTAGTGTGCAAGGTCTGGAGGCCAACTCCAATGGATTAGAGGCCTAAGAGTCTTTCTAGGTATATGAGTGCGCTGGTTTGTCCGGGTATAGTGTTAAGCTACTATACTGTCTGGTTTACCAGCTAATGGATCAACCAATATATCATAGTATGGACTAGTCGATTATAGTGAACACTAGGTGGTCTTTTATTCGGCCTCTAGGATTTTAGGTCGTAATGTGCGTAATGCGGTGTAGATTTATGAGGAGGACTCAAGGTTTTATCGAGGTACTTGATGAATATATTAAGGCGTCTTTTGTCTTAGAGGGTTTCGAAGGAGACAGCATAGCAGTTTGTGATGCCATTGTAGATGATAGTAAGGGGTTGGAGGGGCTTACTAGAAAACCTTTATTTGCTAAAAGTACTCGGTGTAACATGTTTTTTGTTAAGGGTAGAGAGGCTAGGCTGGAGTCCAGGTTCTTATGGGATAGGCCAGGAGTGTTTCATGCTCCTCCGGCGCTTTACAGGCTGCCTGCTCTGCTCGAGAATCCTTACAGGAGTCTTGAGCTACTCCTAGTGGTGGATTCTAAGCCTAGCATTGAGGTATATGGGCTTGAGGAGCTAGGTAGCACCGTAATAGCTTCTACGAAGAGAACTGTGCTTGAAGGAAGGCAACCCCCACAGCTACTCATAGCTGGGAGTAATACTAGCGTGGAGAAAGCTTATGGCAGGCCTAGTGAGGTTGTAGTGAAGGAGCCCATTTCGCTTCTCTACACTTATCCAGTGCTTTCTAGCGATAATATCGTGGATTATGCTAAGCTCTGTGAGGCTAGTAGGGGGTATAAGATGTGGGGGATTTGTCTCCGAGAGGCCGCCAGGATCTATCATAGTATGAGCGTGCTTAGCCAGCTACATGCTATTAGCGTGCTCGGGGGGTTTGAGCCTGATATTCTTCAAGTATATGGGGCTGGGCTTAGGCTTTTAGAGCATTTTGCGTTGTTTCAGGGGATTGATGTGAGGGAGGCTGCTATGCTCTTTTCTAGGGGGTTTCTCCCGGAAGAAGTAGCTTCTGCCACGAGGCTTAGCGATAAGGGTGTATTTGTTGAGGTCGAGAGGATTCCAGCTAGGATAGGGTTTATTGGGAGTGATGAGGACTCGTTATGGGTTGGCGATTACTGGTTTGAGGCGGGTAGAACTAGAAGTATTCGGGTGAAGAATGTTAGTGGGTTAAGTCTGTTCTGTGAGAAGTGTTGGGAGGCCTTCTAAGCTACGTTCTCTGACTATAGATTTCCCGGCCTCCTTTACTACTTCTATAATATTGTCAGCTGCTTCTTCAAGCTCCCTGTCATGTGATACTATTATTAACTGGTGGACTCCGGTAAGGCTTGATATACTCCACCTTGTTATTCTTACAAGTTCTTTCCTGTTCTCTTCGTCTAGGTGTACTGTCGGCTCATCCATTATGAGAACATGGATTCTTGGTGCTACTAGCCTTGCTAGGGCTAGGCGGAAGGCTATTGCGACAGCTGTTCTCTCGCCACCGCTCATCATCTGTAAGCTTCTTTCTCCATTACGATGGACTAGGTAAATCTCGAAGTCGTCGCTTATTTTTATGTCTACAAAGTCTATGTTGAATTCTTGGAGAATGTTTTTCATTATGTTCTCGATGGCTTTTCTAGCATAGGACCATATTATTCTTGGAAGACCTTGTGAGCTGAAGAGGCTTCTTATCTTCTGTAGGTCTATTATGGCTTTTTCTAATGCATGTTGCTCTCTCTTTAACTTCTCTATCTCCTTGCCTAACTCTTCCAGTCTTTTACGATCCTCTTCTAGCTGTTTTATACTGCCTTCTAATTCTCCGAGTTTCCTATTTAGCTCACGCATCTCATTTTCTTTTTTAGCCAGTTCCTCGTCTAGCTTCGCGTATTTTTCTTCAAGTCTTTTCTTTAGTTCTAGTTGTTCTATTAACTGAGATAGTCTGTTATTTATTTCATTGATTTCTTCTTGAAGGTTCCTTACTTGTTTTTTAAGTTCATCTACTTCTGCTGCCTTCGCTTTGAGCCAACCTATTTGCTCTTCGATCCATTCTATTTCATCTGCCATTCTCGCAAGCTGGTCTTCGCTCATACCCGTAGATCTTACAATGGTCTTTTTCTCCGCTTCTAGCCTTGCTATTTGTTCTTCTAGTTCATGTTTTTGTCTCTCAAGGGCTTTTAGTTCTATTAGCTTGTTTTGAGTATTTGTGAGCTTCTGGTAAAGTTCCATTAGATTATTTATTTCTTGTACGAGTTCCTCGTATTCTTTCTTAGCTGTAGTGTATGCCAGGATATTCTTCTCTGCTTCTCTAAGCTTCTCTTCCGCCTCTTTCCTCTGCCTTTTGAGCTCTATTATCCTGTGATAGGCTTCTCCTATTTCTGATGCTAGCTCTTCTAGCATGTTGTAGGTTGTTATGAGCATTGCTAATTCTTTTTCTAGACTTGCTATTCTTGTCTTAGTCTGCTTCTCCTCTATCGATATTTTCTCCCTCTCTTCCCTAAGCTTTTTTATGAGGCTTATTCTATGCTCTTCTGTTAGTTGCTGGCCGCAGAGGGGACATAAGCCTCGCGCACTTGCTAGTTTGTCTAAGTCTTGTTGCAGATTTTCTCTACGTGAGGCTAGCCTGCCTAGTTTCTCCCTGAGGTTCTCGATCTCACTCCTCCTCTTGTCTATGTCACTGCGTAGCTTGTCCTTGTAGTCTACTATTAGTTTGTAGATGCGCTCAGGCTCCTGGACTCCTAGTGTGCGTAGCCTTAGCTTTTCCTTGACTTTTGTCATTATAGTGTTTCTTAGTTCTTCTAGCTGGTTTTTAATTCTCTCTAGCCTAGCCTCGTACTCTCTTTTCAATGCTAGACTGTTCTCGTAGATGCTTACACGTAGCCTTAGCTCCTCTTCACGCGTTTTGAGTAATCTAAGTCTTGCTGCTATGCTTGCCGGGTCTCCTTCTAGTTCTTCTAGGTCCTCGCGCAGCCTGGCTATTCTATCATCTATTTTCTCTATCTTTTTCATTGTCTCGGAGAGCTGCTCTAAGATCTTCTTATACTTTTTTATTTCTGCTAAGTGTTTTATTATGTTGCTGAGCTTTGCTAGCTCTTTTGCCGCATTTTCGGCTCCTCTAAGCTCCTCGATTCTCTTTGCTAGTTCTGTCTGTAGTTTTTCTCTTGTTCTCTCTAGGCTTCTCTGTTCTGCTTCGAGCCCCTCTAGGCTCTTGAGTTGTGCTTCTAGCTCGTTTTTCTCCTTTATTAGGTTCTCGTGTTGCTTTCTTAGCTGAGTTAGCTTATCTTCTATTCTCTTCTTCTCTTCTAGTAATTTTCCTAGTCGTGCTAGTCTTTTGTGTAGGAGTTTGTATTGGGCTTCTTTCTCCTGCAGGCTTCCTCTTATCAAGTTTAGTTTTTTCTCAACCTCTTTTATCAGCTCTCTTAACCTGTCATAGGTTTTTTCTATTGCCTCTAGCTGAAGAACCGCTTTTATGTATTCTCGGCGTTGTTTACTGCTGATTATCTGGTCTAGTTCCCCTTGTTTTGCTACGATAATATTTCTTGCTATAGTGGCTGGTAGTGCTATTATTTTTGAGACTTCTGCCTCGACTTGCTTAGGGCCTTGGGCTATTAGCCGGTAGTTTTTTCCTGTATTTTCGAATAGGTAAGCTCCTGCATTGCCTTTTCTCGGGATTTCTCTACGTATACGGTATGTCTTGCCATTAGCCTCGAATTCTAGCTCTATACGTGCCTGGGGGGTTCCTAGTCTTACTAGCTGTTCTTTTTCTCCTCTCCTACCTCTACTATGATCAGAGAAGAGAGCGTATGTTATTGCGTCTATGATACTTGTTTTTCCAGCTCCATTAGGGCCTACTATTAGCGTTACTCCTGGCTGGAACTCTATGCTGCTTTTTTCGTGGCTTAGAAAGTTTTCTAGGACAACCCTCTTGATTATCATGGTTTTACACCGTATCTTGCTTCTATGTAGCTTTTTAAGAGAGCTAGTGCATCATCTACTGCCTTTTGGCCTTGGCTATAGCCTAGGATCATGAGTAGCTTGTATGCTAGGTCTGCTAGCTGCTTATCTCGCAGCTTAGCTTCTATGAGCCTCCTTATGTCTAGGCCTTCTAGTTCTAACGCTTCTGAAGCCTCCTTGGCTATTGGTGCTTCCAGGTTGAGCCTATATGCTAGTAGCCTTCCCGCTATCAGCTTCTCGATCAATGTGTATACCATCTTCTTGTTTACTGCTACTTGGCCCTTGATCTTTAGGTGTAGGATCGGCTTCTTGCCCGTCCTGCCTGGACGTAGGGTGGTTAGGGCTTGTAGCAGCTTCTCCCTCAGCTCCTCGGTCGAGGATGCCTCTAATTCTAGCTTGTACTGTGGTCTCAGCGTCTTTATCTTCACTAAGCTTGCCGAAATGGTGCCCTTGGCTGAGACCTCTGCTATTATTACGCCCTTACCTTTGTCGTCTATCTCATCTACTTTTAGTATCTCAGGTGCACCAGGATAGGCTAGTAGTGGTTCGCCTAGACGCATACTATTATAGGTATGTATATGGCCTAGAGCGTAGTAGCTATAGCCTCTGGGTAGCTCGGTTACTGAGAGCTCGTAGAAGGGGGAGAACTCCCTTAGGGCTTGATGCAGGATTAGGATTGAAGGTATACCGTGGGGCGGGGATGATACTAGCTTTAGCCTTTCCGGGAGTACACGTGTCATGATTCCTTTGAGGTTTGAGACCCCCGCTACAAATACTTCTCCTGACCTTGTTCTTGCCCTTAACCTATAGTTCTCGGGGCTTGCCTTGTAGCCTAGTACATGTAAGTATCCTAGCTCCTCGAGGACTATGAGTGGGGGTGTTGATACCCTCTTAGGCGTGTCATGGTCTCCGAGGACAGCGTAGACGGGTATTCCTTTCTCCTTGAGTTTTCTTAGGCCACGTATTGCTGAGAGTATTGCCTGGGGCGGGGGTCTCGCTGTATCGAAAAAGTCACCAGCATGCACAACTAGGTCTACGTGCTCGCTAAGCGCTATCTCCACTACCTCGCTGAATGCTTCATAAATATCCTTCTCTCTATCGATTATCCCATATTGTCTATAGCCTAAATGGGTGTCAGCTACGTGAAGTACATGTATAGAAGCCAATACCCTTACACCATCTCGATCATTCCAGCTATATGGTTTATTATCTCGTCTTCCTCGCTCCTCTCCCTTCTATACCTCATCCATTCGCCTACTATGTCAGGATCCGCCCCGCCTAGCCTAGAGTGAAACTTATCTATCTTAACCCTGGCTGGTACGGGGATGAATGGGCCTAGTAGTAGGGCCTCACCCGTATTAAGGCTTGGTAGGTGGGAGAGTAAGTCGTCGCTTAGGGTCTCGCTTGAGGCTTGAACATACTTCTGGTCACTAGGCTCAACTATCCTCAATATAATCTTATTGTTCATTTGGCTTAGAGCATCCTGGTCTATGTTCTTAGGCCTCTGGCTGACGAGTATTAAGCCTACACCAAACTTTCTACCCTCCCTAGCTATCCTTGCCACCCAGTATTTAGATAACGTTGTCCTATCCCTGGGTACCAGTACATGGGCCTCCTCTATTACTATGAGCACAGGTGCTATCATCCCACCGCTTCCTGTGGTTTTGAACCGCTTCCTCTCATACAATATCCTCCGTAAATAGTGGCTTGCGACGGCATCAGCTGCCTCCTCGTCAACCCTACTCAGGTCAACTACATTTATCTCTCCTAGCTTTATTCTGGCAACTACATCGCTTACATCGTCTCTCAGAATATCTCTATGTTTTTCGGCTAATGCCTCTATTTTGTTCGCTACCGCTGCTACGGCTTTGGGATCCTCCCTGCCCCTAAGTGATGTCACTGCCCTTAGTAGTCTCTCTAGGAAAGGCGTGCCATCCTGCTCGCTATGTGCTTTCTCGAAAGCTCTTCTCAAAACCCTTTCCTGGTTATAGTATTTTGGCTCTATTCCTAGAAGCACCATTAGCTCTCCTATTGATAGGTATGAGGGGTTTAATAATGGTTCGAGAACGTTGACCCTGCCCTTGAACCCGGTGTCCACGTATTCTCCATGAAAGTCCATCACTAGTGATGTGGCTCCTAGCTCTGATAGTCTGTCAAGAATGACTGCCACCGTGTTACTCTTGCCGGCACCCGTCACAGCTAGAATAGCTGTATGTCTTGTAACAAGCTTGTTAACATCAACATATACTGGTACGCTGGGCCTAGCCGCTAGCACACCTATTCTTATCCCCTTTGGCGGGGGGCTCGAGAAGATCTTACGGAGCAAGCTATCAGGAGCTAAATAGACCTTTAGACCAGGGAGAGGTGGTGAGCGGGGTAAGCTAAACCCGTTGTAGGGGTCTCCTAGGAGCCTGGCACTACATTCGAAGAACACATCATCATCGCCAGCATTCTCCATTATACGTGAGACGACAAGGGGGTCATAGATCTCTATGGCTGTTGACAGTGTTATGCTGCGCGTACTCACATTGTCGACGATACCAACAATCAAGCTGTCACCAACTCTAATAGTTATGTAGTCTCCTAGAGGAGGAGGCGTTCTTGACACGAAACGGAGCTTGACTGGAGTACTACCATCGACTACGAATCCTATCGGCTCTCCTAGCTCAGCGTCCTCACGTGAAGCACCAAGAATCGTTGACAAGGATTCTTCCTACCCAGTTTACGTCCTTTAGACACGAGATGCTAGTTATTAGGCTTTAGGAGCAGAGAGGATTAGTGATAAATTAATGAAGTATTATTTATTATCCCTAAGTATGAAGGATTAGGTCTCATCACCTCTTCTAATATAATTATTTTTTCTCATTTATATTAGCCCGCCTTCGCCCCAGGTTACCTGCCCCTCGTCACTCTGGAGATGATGTAGTATTCCACTCACGAGTCCTCTTGCTTAGCTCATTGAATCGTCCATGAGTATTACCATGTACTATATGTGTAATGAGTAAATGAGTACATGGCTAGTGTATATAATTTAATAAAAAGTAATCAGAGCTCACAAAGAGTAACACGATGAGGTTTATGCCATTAGTGGTAGCCGTATAGGGCTAGATATCTAAACACGCTATTAAATAGTGGATGGCTAAGAGGTTAAGGCATAATGTGGTCATGGGCCCTGGAATTGCTTTGTAGAGGACTATACGATCATATTCATAGCTTTAGGGGTGTTTGGTGGGCCCGGGGGGATTTGAACCCCCGACCACCCGGTTATGAGCCGGGCGCTCTACCTGGCTGAGCTACGGGCCCGGTCTAGCCTCCAATAGTGAGTAGGGCTGGAGGTTAAGGCTTTTTTATGCATTACGCTTCTAGCTTCTAGAGTAGAAGACCACGTTTATAGCCTCTACGGCTAATGTATAGTCTACGTCATTAGCTCCAACACCGTTGTAGGGGTCTAGGAAACCAATAGCTATAACATATTTCCTTGGCGACTTAGACTCAGGGACTGCTAAAGTAGCTGTTATACTCACAAAGTTCTTGTTGGGTGGATAAGTTGTCTCCTCCGCGTCGAGCTGTTGATATATAAGTTCATGACTGGAAACTATCTTATCATCCTCCGTACCTAAGCGACCGTCAGGGCCAGGATCTACAAGGTAAAAGCCTAGTATGGGTTTATCTGAGATCGTCACGCAGCCTCCATCCTCTGCGCCCTCATTGTCGTGGAAGTACGCTCTAGCCGAGACCTCGACCATACCGTACTTTGACGGATCTACGAGAAACTGGCTACTATTAAGGTATATTAGGAGGAGACTAGACTCGTTAACACTATAATCCATGAAGAAGCCATCGTCGTTATCGTCGCAAACGGTCAATATACTGCCAAGATCTATCGGTGCACCACCAAAGCCTGTATCCTCGTCAGTGAACACTATCTCTGCAAAGCCGTTACCATCATAGTCTCCGACAAAGATATATGGCTCGTAATTAGAAGGAGTATTAGAAACTGTGATATAATACTTTACCTCATCAGCTGTACCGGATAAGAAGAGCTTAGCTACGATTCCATAACCAGTGATAACTACAATGTTTCCGTCATCAATGCTCTTTACGATGTTAGTTTCTTTCGTAAGTCCTCCATAGAGCCACCAATATCCCGTGACGTCATCTATATTAGAGGTAGTAATATTGATTATTGTTTTATTTTCTTCCGACCAAGCACCAGGTAATATACTCACTTCTGATTCGCTAATCTCGTATAGATATGTAAAGTTAAAGCCCTCAGGAGCTGGCCTAAAGCCTATTATTTTTACTCTCCACCCAGAGAAAGGTGTACCGTCATAGCATTTTAGGTCTACCCTATCCTGGCTCCCATCTTGTTGAAGTATTACTAGTCGTGGCTGGCCAGTCACACAATCGTAGGCTGGGCCTATTATCATTATATTATAC
>JBEVCE010000047.1:0-11949 GCA_040514295.1 Pyrodictiaceae archaeon
AGCGGGATCATAAACCTTAGGCCCGATATAGGTGGTGACCTGGATAAGCTGCTGGGGAGCTGGTCTAGGGCCTACGAGCTGGTAAGGCTAGTGGACAAGATATTCGTTAGGTTTGGGGCTGATAAATCCCGGCTCTTCAAGCCGGACAAGGCCCGGGCATCTGAGCTAGAGAGGAGGGCTGTTAAGGCTGGGGCTAAGTTCGTGGTAGCGGAGCAGAGGCATATTGGCAGCGATAAGAGTAGAAAGGTTATAGCCAACATAGTCGACTACATCAAGTCCCATGGCATAGCCGTGAGCCCGCTTACGAAGGTCGCAGAGATCACTAGGAGTGATGGAGGCTTCATTCTGAAAACCAGCCGCGGCGAGTTCAAGGCTAAGAGGATAATACTAGCTCCTGGGAGGAGTGGTGCGCAGTGGCTAGCCTGGCAGGCTGGTAGGCTAGGCATCGAGACAGAGCCAGGCCCCCTCGATGTCGGTATTAGGGTCGAGGTACCCTATAATGTTATGGAGCCTCTTACAAGCGTCATGTGGGACCCCAAGATAATATTCTTCACCAAGACCTTCGACGACAAGGTTAGAACCTTCTGTACAAACCCCGGCGGCTACGTGATAACAGAGTACTATGAGGATGGCACGATAGGTGTCAATGGCGAGACCTATAGCGACAGACATAGCATGAACACAAACTTCGCTCTACTAGCAACGGTCAAACTCACCGATCCAATGGAGGATGCCATAGACTATGGGAAGAGCATAGCCAGGATAGCTACCAAGCTGGGTGGAGGCAAACCCCTCATACAGAGGCTCGGCGACCTCGAGGCGGGGCGTAGAAGCACTTGGGAGAGGATACAGAGGAGCCTGGTGGAGCCAACGCTAAAGGATGTAACCCCGGGCGATATAAGCATGGCGATACCCTACCGCATCCTCCTCGGGATCATGGAGGCCCTAGAGAAGCTCGACGACCTAGCGCCAGGCGTGTGGAGCAAGCACACCCTACTCTACGCCCCCGAGATCAAGTACTACTCCGTAAAAGTACTAGTCGATAAGAGGATGGAGACCACGGTCAAGGGGATCTACGCTGCAGGTGATGGGGCAGGGCTAAGCAGGGGCATAAATGTTGCAGCAGCGACGGGCCTGATAGCGGGCACCTCGATCCTTGAGGACTATGGGCTCGAGCCTAGACTAGACCCCCTTGTAGAGAACTAGCTTGCCAGCCTTAGACCCAGGGGCGTTAGGCCTTGAAGGATGTTAGTGATAGGGTTTGCGCCCTCGAATGGCGGTATGGTAGTAGCGAGATGAGGAGGCTCTTCACGCAAGAGAATATCGTGAAGACCATGGCTAGGGTCGAGGAGGCTATCCTCGAAGGCCTCGTAGAGGCCGGCATAGCCCCCAGGAGGGCGCTAGAAGAGCTTAGGAGGGCTAAGCCCCCATCCCCGGAGGAAGTCTATGAGGAGGAGAAGAGGATAGGCCATGATGTCGCCAGCCTAGTGTTCCTCCTAGGCAGGAGGGCTGGAGGCGAGGCCTCTAGGTGGATACACTATGGCGCTACTAGCAACGATGTGGTGGACACAGCCTGGGCCCTCATACTAAGGGAGGCCCTCAGTATATTGAAGTCGAAGCTCTCAAGGATAATCAGTATCCTCTCAGACTACGCGGAGAAGCACTCGTCTACAATAATGGTCGGCCGCACCCACGGCCAGCATGCTTTACCCATAACCCTAGGCTTCAAGCTTGCAAACTACGTCTACGAGCTATCAAGGAGCTATGAGAGGATATGCTGCCTCGAGAAAAGGCTTCTAAGGGCTAAAATAGCTGGAGCAGTCGGCACCATGGCTGCATGGGGGGATAAGGGGCTTATTGTTAGAGATGTTGCCTCGAGGAGCCTCGGCCTAGAACCACACGTGATAACAACCCAGGTTGCTCCAAGGGATGGCTTCGCCGAACTCGTTTCAGCCCTGGCCATAATGGCCTCCCAGCTCGAGAGGCTAGCTCTAGAGGTTAGGGAGCTGGCGAGGCCAGAGATAGGAGAGGTGTGGGAGGATAGGGGGGGCAGGATCGGTAGTAGTGCTATGCCGCAGAAGGCCAACCCTGTTACAGCCGAGAGGATAGCCGGGTTATCCAGGCTCCTAAGGGGGCTAGTATCATCGGCTATAGAGAATATAGTCCTATGGCATGAGAGGGATCTCTCCAACAGCAGCTATGAGAGAATAATGATACCTCACGCCATACTAGTCGCCGACCAGGTCTTAGAGGACGCGATCAGCCTCCTATCAAGGCTAAGGCTCGACGAGGAGAGGATGAGGAGAAACCTCGAGCTAACCCGTGGAGCAGTCATGGCTGAGGCCCTACTAGGCCTACTGGTAAAGGCTGGCATGTCCAGGGAGGAGGCCTATAGACTGGTAAAGGAGCTTACCTCTAGGATGGCTAAGACCGGTAGGAGCCTCCTAGAGGAGGCCCTCAGCGACCCTAGGATCACAAGGCTAGTCTCGAGGAAGGAGCTGGAAGAAGGCCTCGACCCCTCCAACTACCTGGGCCAAGCCGAGAGACTGGTAAGCGATGCCGTAGAGTATTCTAGGCGTGTGCTATCCAGCTGCTAGCCCCTCACTATAGGCTCCATAATCCGTCTTAGGGCTTCCACCAGCTTCTCCTCCTCGACGACCATGGATAGCTGTAGCCTCTCCTCATCCACATCAGCCTCAACGCCCTCCTCCTCGAGCCTCTCAGCAATACTCCTAGCCTCTAGAGGGCTATCAGCATGGTATACTAGTGCTAGCCTAACCCTACCACCACCAGCACTACTCAGCCTCACCCTAGCAACCCCCTCTATGAAGCCTAGTAGGATCTCCTCGCTAGAATACCCTCCCGTAAGCCTAGCCTGTCTAGCAGTCTCCACCCTAGTCTTAAACCCATAACCTTCAAGTATAGGCTTAAATCTAGCTAGCCCCACCATAGACACCAAGGCCCTCCTCCAGTACACCCCGTTATAAGCATCCACGGCCCCCCTTAATGGGTGTAGGGTCTTGGCAAACTATGTGCTCGAGGCCATGAGGGTCTACGATAAGTGGCTTATGGGTGGTGACCTGGGAGAGGACGAGGTGTATAGGACTAGCCTCCTCCTAGGCTCCCCCACCCGCAAGCTCGACGTACTAGTGCAGAGGCTCCGCGACGTCTTCTCCAGGCTTATCGAGGAGAGGTGCTCGGAGACCAGTAGGGGCAGGGTATGCATATACTCGTGGTCTAGGAGGGCCTATAAGCGGTACTTCCCCGTAGCCCTCGATGCTGCAGGCACAATCCTATGGTACCCCGAGCCGGGCAGGGTTGAGCTAGCATCGTATCCTCTCCACCGAGCCCTAGAGCTCGGCGTCCATGGCGTTAGCCTGCCAGAGGAGGATCCAGACTACGTCGCGCCGAGGCTCGACGGCTGGCAGGTGAACTTATACTACGACCCTGTCCTAGGGAGGTGGATGTTCTCGACAAAGTATGTGTTACACAACATGATGTTTAGGAGGGGGAGGCTCTACTCCGACGAGTACGGGGTCTACGTTAACCCCTTAGCCTCCACGGCCCACGAGATAGCCCGGAGAACCAGCTTGTACTCGAGGATAGACGAGTATAGGGGCTGGACGTTCACCATGCTAGTCGTGGGGCCGGAGCCAGCGACGGCCCAGAAGAGGCTCCCTGAGCCCGAGGAGGCAGAGAACTATAAGCTGGTACTAGTAGCTGCTCGTGAGCCTAGCGGAGTCCTCCACGACCCTGCCTCCGTAGAGGCCCTGGCAGAGAAGCTAGGCCTAGAGAGCCTAGCAAGCTTAGTAGCTAAGGGTGTTTCGAGGAACCAGGCTCTAGAGGAGGCTGCCGAGAGCATAGACTATAAGAGCATGTTCCTATGGTACCTTGGTAGGGGTGATAGGGAGCACCCAGAGCACTACGAGGCCCACAGCAGGCTCTACGAGGACTACGTGATGGCAGTCTACGCTAGGAGCGCTAAACCCCTAGTAGTCCTACTAACCTCTGGCAGCAAGAGGGTGGTCGACGTGCTGAGGGATAGGCTTGGAGGAATAGTAGACGAGGTGGAGTCGGCGATAAAGGAGCTGAGGGAGGCGCTAGCAGCCGTGACTAGCCCCGAGGCCCTGGCCAGGATCCTAGAGGAGGCTAGCGTGCCCAGGAAGAACATAAGCTCAGCACTTAGATCACTAGAAGAGGGTAGACTCGATAGGACTGTAAGGATAATAGCATCATCGCTGACAGAAGGCCTAGGACTATCAGACGCACCACTCGTCATAGAGTCTATAGCTAGTAGGATAAGAAGCCAGGCCTCCTAAGCCCCACCAAAACCAGCCAGCTTTCAATTCTATTTGTTTAGATTCCCCAACAGGTACTGGGGTAGCTGGGGCTATGTTCTACAGGGTCAACTTTCAATTCTATTTGTTTAGATTCTGTTTGGTGGGTCTGTTCTCCTATTTTGTTCTCCCTCTTATTTATTTCTTGTCCCCCTATAATTGTTTCTCCCGCTATACTTGTTTATCCTGTTTCTTGGCTTCACCTAGAACGCCTATAGCAATGATCCATCATGTTAAAATATTGCTGGTTTTTACACTTATTTTATGTTTTTGATGCTGGCTGGGTTTTTAGGTTTTTCTCTCGCTGATCATTATTCATGGTGCTGCGGTTTTCGGGTGCCTGGTGTCTTTGCTGGCATCCTTGTACATGATCTTGGTGGTGGGAATACTCTGTGTTTTTAGCGGTGTTGCTGGCTGGGCTGGTGGTTTTCCTCTTCCCTGATTTCTAGTGTAGGGGCTAGCTTGGGGGTGGGGCAGAAACGTATAATGCTGTAGTTGTAGCATTTAAATAGTGGTGGAAAACGTGTAGTGTTGAGTAGGCCTGCTCAAGATGTGGGGAGATAAGCCCGAGAGAGCGGGGATTCCAAGATAGATGTGGTGGGTCCTTCTTCCCCCAATGAGTAGGGGAGGGAAGCCTAACCACTACGAAACCAACACCCTACACACAGTTAACGGGTAGGCGGAACGGGTCTTATGGTTCTGGAGGGGTTTTGGTGCTGGTGTTGCCTTTGCTCTCGGCTATCCCTTGCCCCTTGGGGGCTTTAGGCTGTCGTGGTGTGGTTTTGGGGGCTCTGGGCTAATGCTGTCGCCGAATCCAAGCAGGTGGAGTTGAAAGAGAATATTTGGTCGGGGTTGATGCCGTAGGGCGGGTATAGAGGCTTATGTAGGCTATCTAAACAAATAGAATTGAAAGCAGCGTATAGTACTGAGAGGGCTACGCCTATGGCGGCCCACAGGCGAATCTAAACAAATTGTGAGAGGTTGGAGATGTTATTGAGAGGCTTAGTGGCGAGATCATTGTTATTGGGCGGCCTATATCTTGGGAGACCGGTTGAAATAGCGATAGCTAGGGGGTCGGGAAGCGTAGACGCCTATTATATAGGCTTAGCGGGGACAGTAGGCGCCTCGTTAGCCGCAGGCATGAGATTAGTTGGAGTAGATTCTATATGTGGCGGGCTCTCTGGATTCTCAGGGGCTTCTGACTCTGAAGGCCCGTGGGTATGAAGGGTGCTTCCAGGAATGCCTCCGGGGCAGTAGATAAGCGAGGGGGTTAAGCAGATGGCTCGACGTGATGGAGGGTTGAGGGCTCTATGTAGCGTCACTGGTGCTGTGATCCTAGCACGTCAAGGTACTTGAGCCCTGTCCCGGTGTTCACAGCTACTATGGTCTCATCCTTATCCAGCCATCCCTCGTCTACGAGCCTCTTTATCGCTGCTATCGTCGCTGCTCCTTCAGGGCATGCTAGTATCCCCTCGCTCCTAGATAGCCTTCTTGCAGCTTCTAGGATTTCATTGTCGTTTACAGCTATAGCTCTCCCCCTGCTCTTTCTAACCACGTCTAGTATTAGGTAGTCAGCGTATGGTTTTGGCACCATGAGGCCTATGGCTATGGTTCTCGGCCTAGGCCATGGCTTTGCCTCGCTTGCTCCCTGCTCGAAGGCTTCCACGATCGGCGCGCAGCCAGTGCTTTGCACAGCTACCATTCGTGGGGTCTTCTCCTCTACTAGTAGCCCTATGGCCTTCAGCTCCTCGATGGCCTTCCATATGCCTAGTAGCCCTGTGCCCCCGCCTGTAGGGTAGACTATTACGTCTGGGGGCTTCCAGTCGAGCTGCTCGAGCACCTCTATCCCCATGGTCTTCTTCCCCTCAACCCTGTAAGGCTCCTTCATCGTGGTCAACACGAAGAGCCTCCTTCTCTTAGCCTCTTCCTCTAGTCTTCTAGCGGCATCAGCTATCGTCTCCCCCTCCTCCACCAGCTTAGCCCCGTAGACCTCAGCCTCAAGCCTCATAGCCCTAGGCGTGGATCTGGGCACGTAGAGGTAGGCTTCAACACCAGCCCTAGCAGCATAGGCTGCTAGGGCTGAGGCGGCATTACCAGCCGAGGGTAGGCCTAGCCTAGTGACCCCTAGCTCCCTCAGCCTCGAGACGGCCACGGCCATGCCCCTAGCCTTGAAGGTTCCAGTAGGGTTATGGGACTCGTCTTTCACATAGAGGCTTCGGAGCCCTAGCTCCTTGCTAAGCCTCTCGGCACGCACTAGTGGTGTAGAGCCCTCGCCTAGGCTGACCCTGCTCTCCCACCTCCTGATAGGTAACAGCTCCTCGTAACGCCATAGCCCTAGGCTCCAAGGCCTGGATGATAGGCTCTCCCTAGTGAACGTCTCGCGGACGGCCTCGAGGTCGTAGATAGGGTAGAGTACTCCGCCACAACGCGGACAGATATTCATGGGCTTATCGGGATCATATACTCTTCCGCACCTTGTACACTGGAGCCCTACTAGAGCTGAACGTGTAGGGCCATGAAGGGTTCGCGCCAAGGAGGCTCCAACACCTCTTCCCAGCACTATGACGCTAGTTCCTGGGAGGACGAGGACTTAGGCTATGGCTCACGAAGGATGGAGGAGGTAAAAACATTGTGATGGGGGTGTCTTAGCTTGAGGCCCAAACCCCTCTACTAAAGTCTATGAGGCCATACCTCTTGGCTGCGGCTGTCGTGACGGTTAGATCCCCGGTGACGTTGTTCATGGTTCTCATCATGTCTAGTATGACGTCTATCCCGGCTATCAATGGTATTACTTCGAACGGCAGGCCCACGGAGCTTAGTGTTACGGTGAGCATTATTAGGCCGGCGCTGGGCACTCCAGCAGTACCTACAGACGCCATGACAGCAGCAGTTATCATTGTTACGAGTTCTGGGCCCGTCAGCGTCCTGCCCACGATGTCGGCCGCGAATACGCCTACAAGGGTCATATAGATAGCAGTGCCATCCATGTTTATCGTAGCCCCTAGTGGCAGGGTGAACGAGTAGAGACCTCTATCGATGCTGAGCTGCTCCTCGGCAGCCCTCATGGTTACTGGTAGGGTGCCAGAGCTACTCCTAGTCACAAACGCTGTTACCATGGGCTCGGCAGCAGCCTTGAAGAACTTGACCGGGTTTATCCCAGCTATCAAGAGTATACCAGTGTAGACGATGCCTATCTGGATAGCAATACCTAGAGCCTCAGCACCAATGAGCTTGAGATAAGGCACGAATATCGATACACCAGTCTTCCCTATGACCACGGCTATCAGCGCAAAGACGCCGTAGGGGGCCACCTCTAGCACGAACCTCACTATCTTGTACATGACCTCCGAGAGAGCGTCAAACACCTTATAGGTGACCTCAGCAGCCTCCCTCACTCTCTGATCGCTAGAGGCCCTTAGATAAGCTAGTGCAATACCAACAAACAAGGCGAATATAATGGTGGGTATAACCTGGAACTGGGCTAGTGCGGCAAACGGGTTAGTAGGAATCCACGACAGCATGGTCTGCAGGAAGTTAACCGGCTTAGGAGCCTTATACGTTACGCCAGGTAGCTTAAAGCCAGCGCCAGGATGCACGGCAAGCCCTATGAGGACGCCGATAGTAGCAGCAATAAGCGAGGTAATAATATAGATTACTATGACGAGGCCGCCAGCCTTGCCAAGCCTCTTTGGATCAATACTAGCAGCCCCCAGCACAAGGGTGAAGAATACCAGCGGCATCACTATCATCTTTAGGAATCTCAGGAACAAGTCTCCGAGAGGCTTGACCACCACAATGCTGGGGCCAATAGCAAGCCCGGCAATAATACCCAGCACGAACCCGATAGCAATCTTGTAGATGACCGGAAACTCTAGATACCTCCTCCAGAAGCCCAAGAACCCTCACCCGCCCACCATACTGATGCACGCTCATATATAATGTAACTAGGTAATAAAAAAAGGCTTAACACCTCATCCCCTCATACCACTAACAAACAAAGACATCGTAGGAAGCCCGGAGTGATTCAAAATTAGAAGCAGCCAAGAATACCATGCTAAAACCATATCAGGCGAAGAGGACCGGGTCTTCAAGCCTACAAGGATACACGAAGCTCATAGGGGGAGTAATACTAGGCACGGCAAAAAGGAACACGCTATATACATTCAAAATGACATGAGGAACAGAGTGGAAAACAGATAGACTAGAATCCGGAGAACAAGAACCGTTCAGGACATTATACAGTGCTTTCAACGCCTAGGGATACCATTAGGCTATACCGAGAAATACGCGAAACAGTAGAAGCGAAGCAAGTAAAAGGAAGCAGTCTAGTTTCAGGGATAAAGCCGTCACAAACAGTAATCACAATAATAGCCGCTACCACCATAGCTGCTACAACCAAGACTCCAGGCCCAAGCAGTATAGCCGCGGTAACATACAACTACTCAGCTAACAAGAACAGTAGCATAATTACTTCACGACTTAGACTTCTCAAAGCCTGGAATAGAACTAGATACGGCTCAGCTATCACTATCATTCTTTGCCCAACATAGCGGACAGACAATTAGTTAACAGAAACCCTTTTATACTTTTTCTACTGTGTTGTAATTGTCCCGCTAATCACTGATAGTAGAATATTCATGGTGGGGTGAGATGTCTGTACCTGTTTCAGAGTAATTATTATTGCCTCCTACTTTCCTCCTATATGTTGTGATTACTTCTAGCGGTACCCTGTACGGCTAACATGCAATACTCTAAACAGATGGTCGGAGACGATAAGACATAAGAGAATAAAAATAACAAAGAAGAACCAGCACGGAGAAACCCAACACAGGATCTAAACAAATAGAATTAAAAATGCTTTAAACCTCTATCGCCTCCTCGAGAAGCCTTTTGACCTTCTCTACAAGCTCTTGGTAGTCGGGGGGACTGGTATTAGCCTTCTCCTTGAGCAGGGCTTTTAGGCCGTAGTCATCCCTTATGATTGCAGAGCCTGAGGAGAGTGCTTGCCTCCAGGAGGGCTTGCTAAGAGCTTTGATAAACTCGTTGGGTGTGAGGAGTAGGGGCTCCACGTTGGCTTCTAGGAGGTCCGAGACCATGTCGTACCTGTCTAGGGGCCTGGCTCCCTCGAACGCCTTAGATACAACTATGAGGTCTATGTCGCTCCAGAGGTTAAAGTCGCCTCTAGCGTAGCTACCGTACAGTATTGCTGTCACCCTACCTAGGCGGTAGGCTAGCCTCTCAGCTGTTATCCGGGCCTTCTCGAGGGCGCTAAGCCAGGCTCTAACTCTTCTCCTCGGTATTTTCACACTCCTCCACCACGCACTCCTTGACAACTCTAACCACATTCTCTGCGCAACCTATTGACTCTCTCGAGTCCTTCTCCGTGTAGTTCTCGAATGGCACAGCCCCATCAGCCCACGCGTCTGGGTACCTGGGAGGTATGTACATTTTGTTGAGGAGAGCTATACATTCCTTAAGAGGTTCTAGCCCGTCGCAGAGACTCTTAGCCTTTCTCCAAAGCTCCATGAGGTCGTGGCCGAATGACTCGACTCCAGCCCCCCTAAGGACCGCCTTAAGAGCGTATTCTGCCGCCTGATGCGACTTAAAGCATGACCATGCGTGAAAGCCGCTTGAAGCATCAACCCTAGCAGAGTCAAGTGTATAAGTAGCTTGCCTAAGCCACCGCCTTACCTCAGCACAGTCTATCAAGCTCGCTCCCAAGAACCTTACATCCTAAGCATGATCGTACATAAGCGTGTAGGTTTAAGTCTAGACCATCCCCTGGCTCATGGCTCTAACCTCCTAGCAGCCTAGAGTACTAGGGCTGTCGGCGAGCTATGGGTACGCCCTCATCCTCCACCCGGGCTCTGCTCAACTACCCTGGATACGAATCCAAGCAAATAGAATTGAAATATGAATATAGATGTAGAATGTTCTTCTACTTCTTGGTTCTTCTCGCTGGTTCTTCTAGCTCCTGGAAGCTATTTCTAGGGGAGGGGTTGATGCATCCATTTTCCTCTCGCTCTTCCCCCGCCTACTACCATGGTTTCCCGTTCTACAGCATGCCTTTTTACCGCTGTTCTTTGGGGGAAGATTTTCTCCCTGTTCTCCTCTCCCTCTCCTCCGGCTGCGCTTGATGCTAATACCGTATTGTGGATTAGGATGTTGTTTCTAGCATAGCCTCTTGCAGCCATCCCGTCCAGGCAGCCTATAAGTTCCATCAGGAATTAGTAGGCCCTGCTCCTCGAGTTGTATGCTGTTGTCCTAGGCTTCCCGAGCATGTCTGCGAGCAGGCTCAGCCTAGTAGACCCCTTCTCCTCTAGTATTTCTAGTAGTATTTCTAGCATTTAGGGCTCTAGACTAGTAAGAAGACATAAGCATTGGCGTGTGAGCTGGTGTTTAAGCTATTGTTTTGGCTGTTTCTGTGGGGTATGCTTTTTGTGGTCTTCCTTTGAGCTCTACTAGGCCTTGTTCTGCTAGTGCTTGTAGGTGGCGTCGTATTGTTGTCTCGTCTTTTCCTAGTATTCTTGCATAGGCTTCTGCTGTTAGCCCTGGCTTCTCTATTACTGCTTTGAGGAGCTGGTGTTTTGCTCCTAGCTGGGGTGGTGCTAGTAGGGTGATGAGGTTTTCCGGGATTTTCACGAGGGCTCCCTTGTCCTCGGTGTCTACCTCGATTGTTATCTTCTTCTTGGCCTCTGGAGGTAGGAGTAGTGCTGCCGTGTATAGGCCCAGGACTATAACCCTCATCCCCCCAGAGAGGAGTATTGTTGTCTTGTCGTGGCTTCTAGCTACCTCCTCTAGTAGTTTTCTTGATTCCGCTACTAGGCTTGCTCATAGCAGGTGACCTATATGCAGCCAAGAAGAATAGAGAGGAAAAGAACGATGCTTACACCAGCTCTGTGGAGAGGCTAGTATCATGGGCTAGGAGGCATGGCCTCGCCTAGGCTCCAAGACAAGTAAGACTAGTTAAGGATAGTGGCCTCCGAGGACATTGTGTTCTTCGAAGGGGCTTATTAGTTTCGGCTTCTAGGGCTACTAGGCTTTTCCTGGGGGCGAGTGTACTGGAGCCTCTAGGCCCTGGTGGTGGGTGGAGGATTGTATGTAATCACCTTCTACCTCGAGGTAACTCCCCTGGCTGATAGCATCCTACCACCAGTATCTAGTAAGCTATTGAAGTTCATACTAGAGTCTAGGAGCAGTGTTTTAGGGGAGATTGCTTCTAGGAGGCAGGCTTACAAGCCCCTCTTGGTCTCAATGCTGTACAGGGGTGGTGTACCACTCTTCTCTAATGGGTCTAGGCCCTTGACTGTAAGAGCCGGCGAGCAGCTAGGCTCGAGGATAAGCCTTGTCTCCAATAGCATCAGTGTTGTCGATGAGGCTGGTGGGCTTGAGGGCCGCTACGAGACGCCCTACGGCGCCTTCAAGCTGAGGATTGTCGAGGCTCTTGTCGAGAAGCTTGACTCCATGAGTCTGGCCGGCTCCTCGGGGAAGCCCACGGGCCTCCTCTACCTTAGGGCACGTAGCCCGGTAATACTCACCTCAAAGACCATAGTCTCCAGCGACCCTGATATAGCTAGGAGGATACCGAGGCTCTACAGGCTCATACCCTCCC
>JBEVCE010000048.1:0-2922 GCA_040514295.1 Pyrodictiaceae archaeon
GGCTACCTGTAGTTATCTTCTTGGTTGTCAACCTCTCTTTCTTCACCTCAAGTGCGGTCTTAAATCTAATATCAAGAGCCTCTCTTGCAGCCCTAATTATCCTCTGTGCTGTTGTTAGAGGTATTCCTGCAGCAGCTGAAAGCTCTTGCGGGGTTGCTACAGCTATGGCTTCTAGCGTGGTATACCCTGCCTCTGCGAGCTTATTTGCTGTAGCAGGGCCTACTCCGGGCAGGTCTGTAATGTCTCGGATTTCCTTCTTACCCATACTTTACCCTACCCGGCACTATTTATTCTAGATAATACCTTTATATTTGCTGTGGAGTAAACTAAAAGTGTACGTAACTATAATTAACAGGTCCGAAAGTATTCCAACAGCCATGTGACTATATCCTCAAGTAGGCCGCGTCTCGCTGCTAGCTTTTCCTCTCACTACGCGTCTCCTAGTGTTCATAGGCTCGTCCTAGTAAAACCATGAATACACGCTTCAGCAGATGTATAAGTATGTATAATTATGTATAATGAAGTTCGTACCTATTACTACTTTTCCAAAGAACTCGAAGACTATTATGTCTAGCTTATTAGTTATGATGCTTTCTAGGCTCGACGGCACTATGATACCCGGCGGCACCTCCTTCCTAGTTCTTAGTTTTTCATAGGATGACTCCTGTCTGTATTCAATTACCTTAAGGTGGGAGACCCTCCTTAAGACTAATTGGTATATTGGCGTTAACGGCAAGAGGGGGGCTTAACTCCTTTTAAGTAAGCCCTATAGAGTTCTAACCTAGCTTAGTACTAAACTATGGACTATAGAAGAAGCGGTAGTCTACTAACAAGTCGATAACGTGCTTTTGTATAAATGCATTTCCTGCGTCTTCGAGTAAGCTCTCCTTAATTATAGCTCGTTTAGCACAGCTATAATCTTTCTCCTAAATGAAGCCATGAAGAATCCTTCCTCCGGGGCTCCTAGCAACCTCACTATCACAGTAGTCTTGTCTACTCGTTCTTCAGAAGATATAGCTTAAGTATGTATGTACTAGCATTCGCTAAGAGCCCCGTTTTCGTGTGCTGATTAAGCCTTTATCTCGAAAATTTCTCTAAGCCTGAAGATGTATAATGCTTTGCGCGGCTGATACCCACATATCTTTGATGTAGCTTCCATGGAGTACGAATGCGGCGTTGCATCCTCTAAACCCACTCACCTCCTTCTAGCACATAGCTTACCTCACTCGTAGATCACTATTACACCATCTACCAGATTACTAAATTTAACATAGAATTCGCCTTTACCCTCTGATGATGAGACACTTGAAAAACCCTCAGCCTTAGCTCCATGCACTATTTATAGTGCAGTAAGGCTAGCTAGTGTAACAATTGCCAGATCATTGATGTTGTGCCTCTTACTGTCTTTTACCTATACTCTTCAAAGGTTTTAGCCCTACATGTACCTACCAGGTCCAAGTATCCTAATTGCGAAATATATAGCGTTCTCTAGACTATCTACGTCAGCGGCCACCAAGCTGCTCTCCGCGACATGCATTATTGATAATAGTAATGTATCGTTGCCCGTAAGGAGTTCAACAAGAATAAATATTTCTATAAGGGTTTTTAATGATTTATATAGCTAGCGAGGGTAGCTGATAAGCCAGCAAAAGCTATGTACACTACTATTATCTTAGAGGCCGTCCCCTTCTTCTATATATTTGTCTGGCTTCTCAGATCTCTACGTGCACTTAGCATTAATATTCAACGCGTATTTAGAGACATCATTTTAAACACCTTAACTTTTATTGCTTTATCTAGTTTTGATGACGTGGCCTGTAGAAGGGGCTCTAAACTCATTTTATCTATAAAGTATTTAAAAACCCTCTATGCGCTTAGACGGCATTTATTGAGAAACGATAAGGCCCTCTTGGTTGACAGTCCAACTTAAAGATCAGTCTAACCTTAGGAACACTTAGCACTTATAAAGCTAATGGTGGTTGCCTGAGTTTAGATTACTAATTATTTCGGAGAGCTTGTGCGGACTTCCCCTCAGCGGTTACCCCCTTCGCTAGCTCGTGAAGGCAGCATCGGTAGGTACTATCAGATCCGCCTTACGTGTTTCAGTCACCACGGAGCTAGAAGCCTGGTGGGCGCCATAATATGGGTGGGAGGAGGGTTACTTAAAGGTTTTCAGCGGCTAATCTACAAATGCTTGCTGAGGCTTTTGTGACCATAGTATTGCTATAGGAGGGTAAAAATTAGGGAGAGAAGTTATCTTAGGCTGGGTGCATCAGATGCCTTTATAGAGCCAAAAATGGGAGAGGCTCCTATGGGCACGGGTAAGGTAATTGGTAAGGCTACTGACGGCCCTATCTCTAGATATGTGAATAGAAGGATATCAATGAGGATAACAAAGGCCATCATACATTACAATCTACCTCTTACACCTAATCAGGTCTCGGTAATAAGCTTCTTGTTATCAATTATAGCGGCAGCATTAATACTGCTAGGCCAGTACCTCTGGGGAGGAATACTTGTTCAAATCTCATCAATAATTGATGGGGCTGACGGAGAGCTCGCAAGAGCGCTCGGTAAGGCCTCGAGGCTAGGAGGCCTCCTAGACTCTATCTTCGATAGACTTGCCGATATATCCATAATAGCGGCTATTGCTTATGAGGTTGCAAGCATCGAGCTAGCACATCCCACCATAGTATTACTAGTTTCTTTAGCAGCTCTTTCTGGTGATATAATGGTAAGCTATCTTCATGCTCGAGGCGAGGCTTCCCTGGGCAAGCACCCAGCTCTTATAGGAGCAGTCCCGCAATTCGCTTCAAGAGATGTAAGATTATTCGTAATATTCATAGGCTTAGTTCTAGGTAAGCTTTTGGAGACACTCGTGGTGTTAGCCATCATAACTTACTTATATGTAATAGCTAAGAC
>JBEVCE010000049.1:0-11417 GCA_040514295.1 Pyrodictiaceae archaeon
GTCAAGAACTCTATCCCCGAGACCTCAAAGCAATAATCAAAATGATCAAAAGGAAGAAGACTCGTTGAGTCTTTAAGTAACCTAAGAGTTAAGTTATATAGATTAGAGGGCCGGCATAGTGTGTAGAGGCCGGGGGGTCTTGTCTACTCATAAACTACCTGACCCGTTTAAGGCTAGAACAAAGATAAAGACAAGCATGGGACCAGCCATAATATATAAGCTTGATGCTCTAGAAGAACACGGCCTTACCAAAATAAGTAGACTACCTTACACTATAAGAATTCTCCTTGAGAATGTACTAAGGAATGTCGATGGATTCTTAGTCACGGAGGATGATGTAAAGAAGGTAGCCTCATGGCCTAAAGGTGCAGGAGAGGTCGTAATACCATTCATGCCTACAAGGGTTATTCTCCAAGACTATACCGGTGTGCCAGCTGTTGTAGACCTTGCTGCCATGAGAGATGCTGCTAAAGAGCATGGATGCCCGCCAGAGATCATTGATACCATGGTGCCAGCGCATTTAATTATAGACCATAGTATACAAGTAGACTATTTTGGCACGGCCTATGCTATAAACAAGAACATGGAGCTAGAGTTCAGAAGATATAAGGAAAGATATTCGCTGCTTAAGTGGGCTCAGCAAGCGTTTGGCAACCTCAAGGTTATCCCACCAGGTAAGGGAATCATACATCAGATAAACTTAGAATATCTAGCCAGAGTAGTAGACTATAGAGAGTATCGTGGAGAGCCAATGGCGTTCCCGGATACAGTGATAGGAACAGACTCTCACACCACAATGATAAATGGTATCGGGGTACTAGGTTGGGGTGTAGGAGGAATTGAAGCTGAGGCTGTACTATTAGGCCAACCATACTATATTACTTTGCCTGAAGTTATAGGAGTAGAACTTGTAGGTGAGCCCCAAGAAGGAGTGACTCCAACGGACATAGTATTGTCAATAACGGAGTTTCTGAGGAAGAAGGCTGGAGTCGATACTGTAGGAAGGTTTGTAGAATTCTATGGCCCAGGATTAAAACATCTAATGGCCTTTGATAGAGCTACAATAGCTAATATGGCCCCAGAGTATGGTTCAACCACCGGCTTCTTCCCTGTAGACGATGAGACTATAGCCTACCTTAGGCTTACTGGACGGGACGAGGCAGCTGTAAAGCTTGTCGAGGAATATACTAAGCTACAGCACTTGTTCTACACGGAGGACGATAAACCAACTTATACGGTGACCCTTAAGTTTGATTTAAGTAGTGTAGAGCCTAGTATAGCTGGGCCAAGCCATCCCGAGGATAGAATCCCACTAACCAAAGCCAAGGAGGAGTTTAGGAAGATACTTAGAAAATACCTTGAGGAGAGGAAGAAGAAGCTAGCAGTCACCGTGAGTCTTGAAGGAAGACACGCAGAAGAGATGATGCACCATAAGGAGGAGGGTATAGAGTTAGAGTTTCCAAAAGCAAAGATAGTGGTTGGTGAAGAAGAAGTTACGTTAACACACGGGCTTGTAGCTATAGCTGCTATAACAAGTTGCACCAATACCAGTAACCCGTTCGTCTTGATAGGAGCCGGGTTGTTGGCCAAGAAAGCTGTAGAAAGAGGGTTAAGAAGCAAACCGTGGGTCAAGACGAGTCTTGCACCTGGCAGTAGGGTGGTTGTAGATTATCTAAAAGATGCGGGATTATTAGCCTATCTAGAGGCTTTAGGATTTCATGTAGTAGGCTTTGGATGTACAACGTGTATAGGGAATAGTGGACCGTTACCAGAGGCTGTAGCAAAGGCTATAAAGGAGCATGATCTCTATGCGGTCTCTGTGCTGAGTGGTAATAGGAACTTCTCTGGAAGAATTCATCCACTCGTCCGCGGCAACTTCCTGATGTCCCCAATACTCGTAGTAGCATATGCGATTAAGGGTACAATCGACTGGGATCCCTATAACGAGCCCATAGGCTATGATCCTAATGGCGAGCCAGTATACTTAAGGGATATATGGCCTAGTACAAGTGAGATCAAGGAGGCCATCAGAAAGTATGTCAAACCAGAATTATTCAAGGAGAAGTACAAGGACGTGTTCAAGGGGACAAAGGAGTGGGAGGAACTAGAAGCGCCCACAGGGTCTACTTTCAAGTGGGATCCAAGCTCTACATATATACGTAAACCACCCTTCTTTGAAGGATTTAAGCTAGAGCCTCCGGAACTTGACGATATACGTGGAGCTAGGGTACTAGTAATGCTAGGTGATAGAGTAACTACAGACCATATCAGTCCTGCTGGTTCAATACCCCCCGAGAGCCCCGCTGGACGATACTTAATGGAGCATGGCGTTGAGCCAAAGGATTTCGGTACCTATGGTGCTAGAAGAGGTAACCATGAAGTAATGATGAGAGGGACATTCGCTAATCCAAGAATACGCAACCTATTAGTAGACCGTGAAGGTGGGTGGACCATATACTGGCCCACAGGCGAGCTAATGACCGTCTTTGACGCTGCAATGAGATATAAGAGTGAAGGAATACCAGTCATAGTCATTGCCGGCAAAATGTATGGAGCTGGCAGTAGTAGAGACTGGGCAGCTAAAGGACCATACCTATTAGGCGTAAGAGCAGTGATAGCTGAAAGCTTTGAAAGGATACATAGAAGCAACCTAATAGGTATGGGCATATTACCATTACAATTCATGCCTGGTGAGAATGCGAAGTCACTTGGCTTGAGGGGAGACGAGGTATACGATATTATAGGTATAAAGGAGGGGCTTTACCCACGGAAGAAGCTGACAGTAATAGCTAGGCGATCTGATGGTACTGAGATCAAGTTCAACGTTATAGCTAGGCTAGATAATCAGGTTGAGGTGGAGTATTACAGGAATGGAGGTATACTACAATACGTACTTAGAAAGCTTATAAGGGAGTGTAAAAAGAAGCAAGGTTCGTCAAGCAGCTCCTAACAATCCTTTTAAATTTTTTCATTAAAACTAGGCTATTTACATTAACGTCACGTGCATAGGGGGATGAAAAGGGCATACTCTCAGTGACCAAATACTCGATAAGCATCTGTAATAGGACCTTCCTAATTTCCGGTCTACGTTCTAATAACAATTTTTTAACAACACAGTAATTTTCAAGCAATCGTCCTAAAGCCTCATACTCTACATCGCTAAGCTCGTCATCATCAAGGACAATACCTAGTAACCTCTTAACATTTCTTCTACTCTCTTCATGCTTAATGATATTGACTAGTCTCATACTATGATGGCTACGAACTCTATTCTTTCTTGAAGTAATATGCATGGTGTTCGTAACTAATCCTTGAGAGTGCCACACCATGGTGGGGCTTAACAGATTCTCCGGCATGGATTCTGCTAAGACGCTACCACAGTCCCTACATACTATTGCTCCATGCTTTTCGTCATATACTATGTCGGTGGAGCCACAGTAAGGGCATCTACTTATCGCCAGCGTTAGCGCGCCTCGCATACCCTAGTCACCAGTTTATTAAGCCTCAGGAAGTACTTCTTGATAGATCTTGGTAAATATTAAAATAGTTATTATAAATAAATAGGGAATCCCTGTCTAGGAGAGGCTTGAACGAAACTATTTACTTCTTGTGACTATCCCGCTCAAAACGCAAGACAAAATAATACTCTACGACAAGTCTAGAGGCTAAATTATATTATGATGCTATCCTAGTGGTGTCTAGCTGGTGTAGAACGTTGAGTAGTGTGAGCGAGTATGGAATCGGAGCTACTACAGTAGGGCTACGGCAAAAGAACTTTGTAATACTAGCCTCCGAGAAAAGGATAAGCTATGGAGGATTTGTACTAAGCAAGTCGGGTAAGAAGGTCTATAAGATAACAGACTATATGGGTATAGCTGGGGCTGGCCTCTTTGCAGACATACAAATACTAAGTAGAATCATCGCAGCTGAGCTAGAATATCAAAGGCTTACAATGGGGAGAAAACCCACTATAAAAGCAGCTGCTAAGCTGCTCGCAGTCATCCTCTATTCCCACAAATACCTTCCTTATCTCTCAGAGCTGTTAGTAGGAGGTATAGAGGAGGATGGGACAACTAGGCTATATGTTATGGATCCTTTAGGCTCACTAATAGAGGATGACTATGCAGCCATAGGCTCAGGAGCACCTATAGCAATAGGTGTACTCGAGCGAGGATATCACAGTAACCTAAGCCTTGAAGAAGCTAAGAAGCTAGTTATCGATGCTATGAGAGCAGCATTAGAGCGTGACCCCATCTCAGGGGATGGAGTGGATATACTAATCATAAAGCGGGAAGACGGGCGAGTCTCGAGTAGCGAGGAGACATTAAGGTTTTAAGGTGTAATAGTCATAAAGGCTCTTAATATTAAACTATTTTATGAAATTCAGTACATGATAGCGTCTTTAAGAACAGAGAGTGATATAGAGCTAACAAAGTTAGACGTGATATGTGCAATGGATGCCGCATATTCAAAGAAATATGGTGGCGTAGGCGTCGCTATAATATACGATAAGACCAGCAAGAGGGTCAAGGATATAGGTATAGCGGTAGGTGAGGCCCCGATACCTTATATCCCAGGGCTCTTAGCATTCCGCGAAGCCCCGCTGCTCTATACTGCCTACTATACTGTAAAACAGTGGGAGCCCAACCTAATAATAATTGACGGGCATGGAATAGCACATCCACGGCGAGCAGGCATAGCAACTCATATTGGTGTGGCTTTAGGCAAGCCCTCAATAGGAGTAGCTAAGAAGAGACTATATGGCAAAGAGACTGAAGTAAGAGGGAGAAAGATCCTCGTAGACCCAGAGACTAACGAGAGGTTAGCCATAATAATCGAAAGACCTGGACGACGAAAACTCTACATTAGTCCAGGAAACATAGTTAAGCTAGAGACAGCAGCGAAAATCATAATAGATCTGCTCGACGAAGAGCATAAGTTGCCAATACCACTATATTATGCCGATAAAATATCTAAGAGGATAGCAAGAGACTTAGATAGGGGAAAGTATACACCCTCATCACTCAAAAGAAGACTTGAAGACTGGCTATGAGAGGATAACATGTAGCTGAGAATATTGATTTAGACTGCTCTAGGAGGTAGGTACTTAGCAAGCTCCGGGTTTTCCTTCACAAGCTCTCTCATTACCTCATAAGCCAACTTATCGAGAAGACTCCTACCCTTAGGAGATAGTGTTCTACCTTTTCTCCTTACCTTGACTACTAGCCCTGCACGCTCAAGTTGTTGAAGAAGCTTCCGTATCACTGAGCCTGACGCCTTATAGAAATGCTCTGGCGCAACACCCCTATTCATTCGTGAGCCGTAAACTGTGCGAAGCCTCTCAACGCCTACTGGCCTTCCAGCTTTGTATAACTTCCTTAGTATGCTAGCTGCTCTAAAATACCACCACTCTGGATCCTCTGGAGGCTTCTCCTTCGCAACACCTGTCTTCACAAAGTAGGCCCAAGTAGGCGGCCTAATCTGCGGGTACTTCTTAAGCTCCTCTGCAAGCCTCTTAATGAGCCTATCTGCAGGAACCTCTAGAGCAGTTACCATACTCTAACCACCTTTGTTAAACCTATCCGAGTCGGTACTTATGGATAAGCCTCCTCAAGGACTTATAAACTTAGCTAATACATGGAGCCTTGATGTCAGCATGACCTAGCTCTCTTTAACGAGAATAAAAGTCCTGCCTCTAATGTCGACAAGCTTTGCATTTACTCTAGTTGCAACCTCCCTTGCCAAGCTCTTTCTATCAAGACCTGAAGCCTTTATGCCAGACTTGAGAACCTTAACCTTAACTATCCCCTGCTCCTTAAGCCTCCTTTTAATCTCATTAATAACTCCATTCGAGATTCCCGACTTACCTATTATTACATCAGCTCTACCATGTATCTTCGATATTATTAATTCCCGAATACTAGGCAAACTAGACTACCCCGTAATGAGCCGAAGCCTATAGCAATAGCTCTCTTATAAATTCATCTATTAAATCACATTTTATAGGGATATCTATGAATATAACCGCACAAAGCACACTTGACAACAATGTACCTCATTCTCCCTTTTTTCCTAAGCCTAACAGTAGCTGATAAACCTGGCACCAATACGATACCACAATTCTTGCAAAAATGTAGCCAACTAGGCCTTCTAGCCCTACTTCTAAGTAGCACATCTCGAATGAGATGCGAATATCTATAAGCTAAGCTGAGTTCGTTGCGACGCAAAGCCTCAAGAAGTACGTCATAGAGTTCGGCTATTACCTTATAAGCTTGCTTAGACTTAATTCCCCCCACCATAGACCTCGGCCACTTATCGTACCATAACTTAGCCTTTCCTCCCAATTCCTTATTCAGCCTCATCTCAAAGAAACACAGAGACAAGACCATAAGGTACCAGGAAGAGGAGAGGATGGTGCCGCCGCCGGGATTTGAACCCGGGACCTCCGGATCTCCCCGGCCTTCGGCTTAGACCCCCCTTAAGACCGTATGAGTCCGGCGCTCTAACCAGGCTGAGCTACGGCGGCCCCATTCCTATAGCTAGATTCTAGGCATTAGGAGTTTTATTTTTATCCTTCTTAACCCCTTCATGCTAAAAGGTATAGGAAAGGGGGTAGATTTAATAATCATCGACCTCACGATCATATCAATATTATGATCTTAAGAGGAATAGTTACGTTTCGCTCCCAGTCTCTAGTGATATTCAATCACTCTAGCCTCTAATACTCGCTACAAGTATTACCTTTAACAGGGTGTAGGACTAATGTATAGAATAGTGACATTCAAAATAGATGAAGGGCTACTTGACGCGCTAGATAGGTATGCAAAGAAAGAAAGAATGACTAGAAGCGAAGTCATCAGAGAAGCAATAATAAGACTACTGAAGTCAAAAGGCGTGAAGATCGCTGAGAGAAGAGAACGTAGAGAACACGGACATAGAGCGCCTATCATAGAAATTGTAGTCTAAGCTCTCAATTTCTAATATAGGCAATCTTTATTAGCATCCCTTTCCCTTAAACATTATTCCACACGGCACCCCTTGGATTAGTAGCCGCGGTAGTATAGCCCGGCCAAGTATGCGGGCCTCTCGAGCCCGTGACCCGGGTTCAAATCCCGGCCGCGGCACCATCCTCTCAATCCTAATCCTTTTGTTCCTCAAAACGTCTCGAAAAGATTACTGTCCAGTACATCCTTGGGAAATATTTTTAGTCTTTCTCGATCTAAAAAGCACTTCGCATGTTATGCTAGAGGCCGCCAAGTGTTAAGGCAGATACTAAAGAGATGCTTAGAAAGGTGTACAATAAGCCATGGATTTGAGCAGTCTTGTTCTAGCCCTTGGAGTAGGAGTAGTTGCCGGCTTTCTCGGAACACTACTTGGCATAGGTGGAGGCTCAATAATAGTACCTCTTCTAGTCCTATTAGGCTACGATATTAAGGTTGTTGTACCTGCAAGTCTTGTTGCCATATTGGGCACAAGTATTGGAGGACTCCGTTATTTATTCTCACATGGACTAGTAGATTACAAGCTGGCTATCACACTCGAAACCGCCTCTATATCAGGAGCCTTGGCTGGTGTAGAGTTATTTGGCAGGCTTAGTAGCGGCAGGCTTGTAGCTGTTCTCGCTATAACCCTAATTTTGTTATCTTTCTACTTCGCACATCGTGGGAAAAAAATACGAGAAGAGCCTAGAAGGATTGATGGTAGCACGAGAAGTCTCTCTAGGCTTGGAGCCGCATTAACAGCGTCATTTGTGGCCGGAATGCTCTCGGCAATGCTAGGTATTGGAGGAGGAGTTGTAAAAGTACCTATACTTGTTTTTGTGCTCGGGCTCGCCATACACTCTGCTGTAGCTACGAGCAAGTTGATGGTCGGTATAACAGCGCTAACAGGTGTAATTGGGCACATGGTGTATGGTCATATAGATTGGTGGCTGGCCATAGCCTTAGCTATTGGCACATATCTTGGCGCAACGGTCTCAGCGAGAATACTTGTAAAGCTCGAGCCACGACTAGTATACTATATTGCTTCAACATACTATGCTGCCGTTGGTACGTATCTAGGAGTTAAAGCCATCTATCACATATAAAAATGCCTATTAGTCGTAACAATCTGGAGGAGCCGAGAACCCGAAACGTTTGTACATGTTAGGCGATAAGTAATGGAGGGTCTTATTGCTATAGGTAAGGATATCAGGCTGTCAAGAATTTTAAGACGTGATGGTAAAGCACTCATACTTGCGATGGACCATGGCCTAGAGCATGGTCCCAGGGATTTTATTGATGCTAGTCTTGACCCTTTGAACATCGTAGGAAAGATCATAGATGTCATCGATGCCGTAATGGCCACTCCAGGCGTGATTAGAAGACTACATAGTGTTCTTAAGCATGCTGATATAGCACTGATAGTTAAGATAACTGGAAAAACAGAGCTAAGACCACACGATAAACAATTGCTACAGTCAACATTCTTTAGCGTCGATGACGCTATAGCAATGGGCGCCGACGCTATAGCGATGACCGTCTACTGGGGCTCTCCTTATGAGGATAAAATGCTAGCCCGCTGGAGAGAAATACATCAAAAAGCATCTAGGCTTGGGCTACCGATGCTACAACTAGCTTACCCAAGACCTATTAATAAAAGCAAAACAGACCCGGAGGTGGTAGCATACGCGGCGCGTGCTGCAGCTGAAGTAGGTGCTGATCTTATAAAAACTTATTATACTGGTAGCCGGGAAAGCTTTTCATATGTCGTTAAATCAGCTTTAGGAGTACCAGTACTCATGAGCGGTGGACCGAAAAGAGAGAAAAGCATTGATTTCCTTAAGGACGTGGAGGACGTTATTGCTGCTGGAGGACGTGGAGCAGTTGTAGGTAGGAACATATTTAATCATGAGAATCCTAGAGCTATGGCTAAAGCCATTAGAGAAGTAATCCATGATGGGCTTAGTGCAGAAGAAGCAGCAAAGAGGAACGGGCTATTATGACGGCTAACTATGAGGTAGCGACTATAGGCCACGTACTTATGGATATAAGAGTCTTAGTAGATAGGCTCCCGAGGGCTGACGAGGAGGCAGAGATACATACACTTAGCTATGGTGCTGGAGGTTCAGCTGCGAATACTGCTAACGCTATAATAAGGCTAGGACATACTGCTGCCGTAATAGCTAAGATAGGAATGGATAATATGGGGAAACTTCTACATGAAGAGCTAAGTCTTAAGAGGATAGGCCTTGAAGGGCTTAGAATAGACTCGGAGTCTAATACTGGCTTTAGCCTAGTGATAGTAGACTCTACGGGAAACATAATGATACTAGGAAATAAAGGGGCGGCCGAGAAGCTAAGGCCCGATGAACTAGACAAGAAGCTAATAGCCTCGGCTAAGATAATCCATATCGCAAGCCTTAGGCTTGACACATCATTAGAGGCTGCGAGGACAGCTAAAGAAAGCCAAGTATTAGTAACATGGGATCCTGGAAGAAGGTTGGCGAGAAGGGGATTAAACGATAGTCTTATCCAAGAGCTACTCAAATACGTAGACTATGTTCTCCTCAATAGAGAGGAGGCATACTTCATGACAGGCCTAAGAGACGTCAATGCCGCCGCCAAAAAGATACTCGAAAAGAGTAAAGCAAATGCAGTCATAGTAAAACTGGGAGCTGAGGGTGCTCTTCTTGTAACACGCAATAACAAGGAGAGACACCTACCAGCATATAAGGTAAAACCTGTTGATACCACAGGTGCAGGCGATGCCTTCGCAGCCGGCTTCATAGTAGGGCTTCTTGAGGGTAAAAGTCTTGAGGAAGCTGCTGAACTCGGCAATGCTACGGCAGCAATAAAGGTTACACGCCTAGGTGCACAGTCTCATCCCTTGCGCGAAGAGGTGGAGCTCCTCATTAAGCACTATAAATACTTCACTAACATAGGATTACTATGAGCGGTTTCCGGGAGAAGTAAGAGGAAAAAACATTGTCTATACCTATTTTTAGATCGATAATACGCCAATTTCTCGAAGCCATGATACAAGCCTGTGGTAAGCCAGTATTCTTGCAACATTCCTAGCGCTTCTCGGCCCGGGCTTCTTCATGAAGAATGCGTTAAGCTCATATATTGTACCCTTATAGCCCTTATCTAGTAAGGCCTTAGCGAGCCTAGTAGCATCTACAACAAGCCCTGCGAGGGCTGGACTATCATTTATACGCATACTTATGAATACTTCGTCCTCTAGCTCGTTGAAGGTCTTCCATGCAATATGCATTGCAACATATTTCTTATCGCCTAGTGGCTCAAGGTAACCCGTAGGCTTAATGTAATGAGGAGCATCATAGCCTAGTATATCCTCTACAACACTACTTTTAGTCTTTTCCTTCATAAGATTCCTTTCAGGAGACGTTAGAGCCAAGAAGTCGGTATTACCACCTATATTGAACTGTGCTATGAACTCGACCTTCCTATTACGCTCTGCTAGATGCTCGAGGAGATCCGCCGTTAGAGGCGTAGCGCCGGTAGCACCATCATCGCCTAGGACCAAGCTATTAGCTTTCTCATAGATTTCTAGAATGGCGTCATCGTTAGCTATCAATGATGGTATGAAGTTTATGAAGGCACGCGGCCTTGTCTCTTCAGCATACTTGGCTACAGCATATGCATAAGCATGGCTTGCATCAAGCTTCTCAGCATCATTAGATTCTATTACTGCTTCAAGAGCGCTAGGGGATTCGAAAGCTTCGCTCCTCTCAGTGGTTATAAGGTTTACAACTACATCAGGCTTAAGTTCCTTAAACTGGTCTACGAGAACATTAATGGCCTCTCTTACTCCTCCTAGCTCTTCTTCAAGACCCTTAGCTCTAAAGGGTAAGCCTTTAAGGCTACCTAAGTGGATGCCTCTATATATATTAATATCTGCCAACCGTCTTGGTATCGGAAGCATTCCTCCTACAAGCTTCCTAGCTATATCATAGGCTGTCCTTCCTACTTTCTCCTCGTCAACATCAAATAGGCCAACAACCTCTATCTCCTCATAGCTATAAGGTAGCTTGTATCTGGCAAATGGTATTCCATAAGGCTTCATTTCACCTTCCTTTAATCTCTCAACACCTACTACGAAGTGCGTAGCTACCAGGCCAGCTCCCAACACAACCACGCGTACGGTCAAATCTCTTTCACCATCCCTATCATTAATCTATCAATAGTAGTACAAGGAGGCTAACAGCCCTTGAATCACATAGGATATAGCTTATTAAGAAATCCAGAGAAGTCGATATATAGGAGTATCACCTAGCTAATATTTAAGCATTTCCAAAATTATAATAGTAATTCATGTAGATCAATAATAATTTACAACAACAGTCTATATGCTGGTTCCACTATTGCCTTATGTTAACTGTTTTTACTATATCGATAGTCTTAGCTATTACATAT
>JBEVCE010000050.1:0-1349 GCA_040514295.1 Pyrodictiaceae archaeon
ACCTATACTATTCTGGAGTATCGCTTCATCTAATCGATGTGGTTTAAGCTCCTCTACGCTAAAAAACCCCCAGCCCCTGCTCCTATAGGCTCCTAAGCCTAGCTCGCCCAGAATCCTCGCAAGCGCTTCTGCCTCGTCAACCACGCTTTCGACGCCATGAAGGCCTAGCCATAGGGGGGCTTGGGGCCTCCATCCACTAACCCTATATAAATCAGCTGCGCCAGTAACCCTGTCTATCCTATTATGATACTCCTCCACCTTCTCTAGGATAGGGGTGGGGGCCCTTGGAAGCGAGTTGCAGTCCTCGCCGGGAAGGCATGCTATCCCGCCTTCCCTTAAGTCTAAGAGAAGCCTCCCACCATCACCGTTTCTACAGAAGACTCCTATCCCGCCGTCTTTAGCCCGAGCAAGAAGGGGTAAGCCGCCTTTACTCGCACAATCGTTGGCAAACACCACTATAGCGTGTGAAGCCGGCAAAGTAGCCCATGATAAGCCTAGTTTAGAGCGCTTGACGAGGGCAGGTAGTGGGGGAAATAGGCTTAGAAGCCGTGCCTCACCATCCCCCATAGGCAGTGCCGGTAAAAGAGCGGAAGCAGCAAGCTCTCCACTCCTTACGCTCTCTACAAAACCCCTCCTACCCAGCATGAAAGCTGTACTAAGCAAAGCACGTAGCACTGTAACATGATCTACTATCTTCTCCGGCCTCCTCCAGCCCACATGATAGCCTCTCTTAAAGGCAAAAAACAATACCCTGGTCTTCATTAACCTGCCACCTTAGCTTTCACAAGAAGTAGAGCCATAAATCTTTGCCCTTATGACGGCAGCAATTTTTTCAATTTCTCCAGCTAATTCGTCTATCGAGGAATACTTCTTTGACAACTCCTTTATATCTTCAATTACTGGTGCTTCATCCCTCTTAGATATCTTAAACCCGCTAACACCCAACTCCTTGAATCTCACCCTACCATAGCCCCTACTACCCGAGCCTCCAAGATAGGTTTCTTCGAGCAGTCTAAGCCCCGTGGCAAAGGTATTCAGGTACCTCGATACCATGTCACAATCGTTATCGAAAAACAGGATTGATGCCGTCCCCTCGAACTCTACGCCCGGCTTTACGCGAACAATACTTCTAGGATCAGCAGCAGAAGTTATCCTATCAATTCTATTCTCGCTCTTTTCCTCAAGAAAGTCTGCAACAGACCAGGCATTAATCCTCTTGACGTAATCCTCTGAGGGGAAGAAGTCGCTTACAAGAAGTCTTGTGGGTGCAAGGATTTTGAAATAGTCCATGGGATTCCTGTTAATATTATTCTTCTTCAATCCATCTTCTATTTGCTTATAATTAGCTG
>JBEVCE010000050.1:1359-1964 GCA_040514295.1 Pyrodictiaceae archaeon
AGGCCTCTCATTCTACCCTTAAAGCTAGAACCGGGTACAAAGGGTACGTCGAGTTCGCGGTCACTATACCTCTTCCGGGCAACCATAGGGTAGTGGTCGGCACCACCGATACGATATGCCTGGGCATGTACAGGCATTCTCACCAACAGGCCAGTAACGGTTTCAAACACCAAGCTAAATTTAAGAACACCCTTTAATTCACGTGTCACACTCAAAGGACTACTCATACCACATCCCCTTACTTCCTTCCAACCTGGTATACGAGTACAGCAAGCGAGTCGAGAAGCGTTCGAGCACGCCTAGCAATAGAGGAAATCTCCCCTTGCGATCTAGAAGCCCGATCGAGCACACCATTAACAATCGCCTCAAGAGCACTGGCTAGCTCGGCAGAGACCTGGTCACGAGCACGCTGATACCGCACCATTATAAGGCTCTTAGCGAGATCAACGAGTATCCTAGGAAGCTGTTCCTCTCTCCTGGCTTCGCCCAGCCGATCGAGGACAGAGCCGATGATTTCGTGGAGACGGCGGTAAGCTGTAACAGTAGTTTTTCCCACAAGTTTTTCAGCTTTCCCAGGATCCATTCCAAGTATCTTCCTCACATTA
>JBEVCE010000051.1:0-2684 GCA_040514295.1 Pyrodictiaceae archaeon
GCCCGGGCTCCCGTAGAAGACGGGGTTGATGGGGCGGGGGTGTAAGCCCCGAGGGGGCTTGGCCCCCGAGGGGTTTAGCCCGCCGCTCCCAATCGCCCGGAGGCTGTGGGGCTTCTCGCCTAGGGGCGGGCCACTAGCTTATAGGTCTACGTGGCCCGCTGGGGCCTCAGGGCCCTGGGGCGATACCCGGCTGGGGTTCTCTGGGCAGCCAGCCTCTGCATGGCGCTTTCCCCTTCTATTCAATAATAATGTTCACTGCCCCGTCTCTCGTTGTACCCTCTCCAGGGATAGCTGATGGTATGCTGGAAACTGGTAAGAGACCGTCTCGGGCGTGAGCTAGGCTCAGGCAGCGGGGACAACGTTGTTGTCCGCAGGGCCTCGGGGCCTGAGCTTGAGAGGCTTTTAAGGGCTAAGATCGTGGAGGAGGCTGCTGAGCTAGCAGCTAGTGGTAGCTTTGAGGAAGCTGTAGACCTCTTTGAGGCCTTGTTGAGCTGGTTAAGGATCAAGGGCTATGGTCTCGAGGATCTCGTGAGGGCTGCTGAAGAGAAGAGAAGGAGTAGGGGTAGTTTCGAGGAGGGATATATAGTCTTCTGGCTTGACAGGGATGTCTGCTAGAGCCTCTTCATCATGATCCTAGAGATGTAGTCTAGGAGAACCTCGTTAGCACCCTCTCCTATAGCTAGGGCTGTTGTATCGCGTAGCATCCTCTCTGTTAGACTATGTGCTTCGAGCCCTCTTCCGCCGTGGAGCTGGAGTGCTATATGGGCGGCCTCCATGGCTAGTCTTGAGGCTTCAACCTTTAGCATTGCTGCTAGCAAGGGGTCCGGGGAGCCTCTCTCGGCAACCCTTCTTAAGGCCTCTTCAAGTATGCTTGTCCTAGAATATATTGTTGCTAGCATCCAGCGTGGGCCCTGGAACTCTATAAGATTCTGGCCGAAGAGTTTATGGGCTGAGGCATGCCGGAGGGTTGCTCGTAATAGTCCCCGGGAGGCCCCGATACCCATGGCAGCATATGCTAGCCTACCATAGTTTATGAGTTCTAGTGCAAGCTTGAACCCATCGCCCTCGAGCATCCATGAGCGTCTTGTAGTTGCGTTCTTATAAACCACTCTCGCTATACCTGCCCCTCGGAAGGCGGTCAGCTCCAGGGGTTCGACAGCTACGTCATCCGTCTTCGGTACCACTATTAGGCTGAATTCTC
This sequence comes from Pyrodictiaceae archaeon, assembly GCA_040514295.1. Taxonomy (GTDB): domain Archaea; phylum Thermoproteota; class Thermoprotei_A; order Sulfolobales; family Pyrodictiaceae; genus JBEVCE01. The sequence goes on from JBEVCE010000051.1 coordinate 1,202, forward strand.
TCCCAGAGGAGCTAGCGGGTCGAGCGAGTACTAGGAAGATCCCAGCATAGATCCCGTTGCTAGTAAATATCTTCTCACCCTTAACAGTTACCCTCTCACCTTCTACACTGTAGCTCGTCCTAGTATTAGCTGCTAGGTCGCTTCCCCCTCCCGGCTCGGTGATCGAGACGGCACCTATGACCTCTCCTCTAGCCATTCTAGGTAGTACGTTCTCTTTGAGCTCGCTAGACCCGTGGAGCATAATCGAGATAGCTACACCAGCATGGATAATCCCTATGCTTGCTAGTGGAATGGAGCTCTCGGCGAACAACATGCCCAGCTCTATAAGCCCCTTAAGCCCTAGCCCTAGCCCACCATATTCTTTGGGTACAGCTACGGCGAAGAAACCTAGGCGTTTTAGCTCCTCCATGAGTTCTATGGGAACTATGCCTTCCTTGTCAATGTAGCTAGCATAATAGGGGACTTTTTCACGGGCAAAGCGTACCAGGCTCTCTGGGAGCAAGGCTTCCACATCCGCGAAAGAGTCGGGGGAGGCACAAAAATGTTACGATGATGTGTAAAGTGGAGCCGGGGCCGGGATTTGAACCCGGGACAACGGGGTGTCGGCGATGGGCGGTTACCCCCCAATGTCTCCTCTGCAGCCCCGCCCCTTAGACCGCTCGGGCACCCCGGCTCCTCTACTCCTCTACACTCCCCTTTTTGAAGAGACTTCTGGAAGAGGCTTTTCTATATATCGGGGGTTACTCCTAGCTATGCTATGTCCGGGGATGAGCTACCCAGGCGGTGCTGAGGAGTGTGATGATTTTAGCCTTGAGCGACCCTGATATAGTTATTGCGGGTGCAGGGCCTGCAGGACTCCTAGTGGCTCGATGGATAAGATCTAGTGATGTACTTCTCGTCGAGCGTAGCGCTAAGCCAGGCTATCCCCCCCATTGCACAGGGCTAGTAAGCCCTAGAACAGCTAGACTCATAGGCTACCCTGAGGCTGTGGGAGAAGAGTATGAGTGTGCAGTATTCCTTGATGAGGGGTTTAGGGAGAGGTGTAGGATATGTGGTTCGCCGTTAGCAGTCCGAGTTAGAAGGCCTTTACTAGAGGAGCTGCTGGCAGGAGATGTGGAGGCACAAGGCCATAGAATCTTGTATTCTACAAGGCTTGTAGGGTTTAGGGAGGGCAAGGTGGTGCTAGCAAGTCGTAGTAAGCACTCATCAGTAACCCCATCTAGGCTGATCTTAGCTGTGGGTGCGCAGGGGCTAAAGCTAGCAGATCATCTGCTAGGCAGCCATTATTGTGAGAGGCTGGTAGGTCTTGAGGTAAGGGTTAGGCTTTCCCATAGGCCTGCTGGTGTTAGTCCTGACAGCTTCTATACAATTCATTGCTCCCGATTCTCGCCCGAAATGTTCGCCTGGCTAGTACCCCTAGAGTATGGACGAGAGCTGCTTATAGGATTAGCCTCCTCGAGTTACCAGCTTGATAGGTTATCCT
>JBEVCE010000052.1:0-2671 GCA_040514295.1 Pyrodictiaceae archaeon
GAGCTATATACACTTGCTTCAGTAGTTAATCGGAAAAGTGCCTTAATTAAAGTGACCTCCTGGATCTATGGTTCTATGCGATGCGAACTTATGTTAAGAAAGTATTACTTACACTGTATATATTATAATTTATGAGGAATTATGATTATACATGAATCTCCACACGATCCTATACTACCCGCTGCTAGAATCACTATATCATCTACGGCTTCGATGACTAGAGCCTCCGCTGAGCTATCATGTACTTCTATACCTTTACGTCTTAGAAGCTCCTCTACAACCTCAGGCTTTATGTATTTTTTGAGTGGACCCCTTATTCTAAAGATTACCCTGAGAGGCCCGCTTATAGGTTTTAAAAGAGTATCTATGGAATTTATTAACGCGTCTAAATCGGATCTTCTAAGGCAAATTAATGCTGGAACCACACTCCTGATAAATGCATGGAATTTCCTCGTAAATGCTCCGGCAAGATCATACACACTAGTCTTCCCGGTAAAGACTAGGAAGACCCCTCTATATCTAGTCTCTTTTATGTCGACGGTGTCGTCTATCTCGTAGAGGGTATCCCATAACTCTTCTAGCGTCCAGTGCTCCTTTCCCGGCTTTGATGTAACGATCGCTTTCGGGCATGTGGGCATACCGCTCCCACAGGGCACTCCCCGCATCTCGGATTCCTGGGCTTACAGTATTTTCTACCGAGCAATATTAGTAACCTGTGCGCCTTTTCGCTCCTCCTGCCACCGAAGAACCTTAAGAGAGCCGAGGAGACCTCATCGTATGAAGCATTATGCGGCACTAATCCCCATCTAACAGCTATTCTCCTCGCATGCGTATCAACAGCGAAAACCTCTGCCCCACGATAGAATGCAAGGAAAACGTCTACAGTCTTCTTGCCTATACCCTTAATGGATAGGAGGGACTCTCTAAGAGACACGATATCAGCCTTCTCAAGGAAGTCCTCGCCCCCATACTCGAGTATATGCGAAGCTGCTCTGCGTATAGTCTCAGCTTTCTGCCTCGCTAAACCCGCTATCCTGATGGCATCAGCGAGCCTATCCATGGGAGTGCTTAGTACTCTTTCAGGAGTAATCCTACCAAGCATGCTACGTAGATTTTGATACGCTCTAATGGAGTTCTTATCGTTAGTATTCTGGCTTAATATAATAGAAACCAGTACCGCAAAGGGGGAGTTATCAAGGTTATTAGCAACTAAGACCACGAATTCCCTCCAATCATCTCTAAGTGTCCTTTCTAATATCCTAAATACGGTATCTCCATCAAATTTAATGGCATTAGTACCTCTCTCCATGCCAGCCATACCCTTTAACACCGGGTAGTGGATTGCATTTTACTAACTCTAGCTCCGCTTAGGGCATTTCACTCTATATGATTATGCCTCATAAATATTATAACATTGGAAATCAGTATTAGGAAGAGGGGGGTGTCATTAGCGCTAATTTAGGCAGCGAAAGGCCTTTTATAGCTATATCTTAGTCATCATAAAAGAGCTTGCAACTACTTATTGTGATGGGTGATAGTCGTGAGTGCGGATGACGGGTGGTTCGAGGCCGTCAGGGGAGTGTCTTGCCCAGGCTATGCACACAAGGAGCATACAGCTGATGTTCTAGTAGTTTGTAAAGGCAGAACCTTAGAGGAATTATTCCAGCAGGCAGCCATCGCCGTGTATGAAATAATAACTAACACCGAGAAAGTCGAGCCTAAAGTCAAAGTCGAGATACGAGAGGAAGGCATAGACCTAGAGAATCTCCTATATAGATTCGTGGAGTCCATGCTTTTCTATACCGATAGCGAGGGGCTCGTGTTCTCGAGGAAGATAGACGTAAAGAGAATAGAGAAACTAGGCGACGATCATTGGATCATAGAGGCCGAGGCTTGGGGTGAAGAATTTGATCCCGGCAAACACGAGCATCGAACGATAGTAAAGGCTATGACTTATGCTCAAATGAAGATAGGTAAAGCGCCTGATGGATGCTATGCTGCTACCTTCGTGCCAGACATATAAGTTTAGTTTATCCCTACGCCTTACTCCGGGTTACCGTATAGCTTAATTAATCTGCTCCTGCATTTATCGCAGAAACTAGCCTCCTTAAGATCGACCTCCACTATACTATTACTAAATGACATAACACACCTTCTATTCTCACAGTGCCCTAGACCCATTAAATGACCCAGCTCGTGTATGGTCTCCTTCAGTAGCCTCTCGCGGAACAGGTTCTGATTGCCTGCCCGTAATCTTTTAGTGAAAACTACCGCTACACGTATATCACTACGTGCTACACCGAAAACGAAGTTTAACCCTTCAACGTAACCATCGCCTTCAACAATACCTACGATGAAGTTTCTTGGCGCCCTTAAGTAATCTTTATACTCTCTGTATAGCCATACTATAAGCTCGGATGCTTTATACTGCATTCTCTCAAAGTTAAACAAGCTAAGCGGGGGTGTCAAACGCCAGCTAACCGGTAGCACCTCCACACCCAGTGGCATCCTTCTAGCCAGGTTCCTAGATAGCCAATCTATGGAATCAAGTTCTACACCGCCGACCGGCTGTATTATAATGGAAAGTGGGTTCCTCACACATAACCACCCATTCCGCCGAGTACTCCTCTCAAGCCGGGGATATTAACGCTATTAACTCGAGTGTATCCAA
>JBEVCE010000053.1:0-10549 GCA_040514295.1 Pyrodictiaceae archaeon
GTGTATAGGCTGCCAGAGAGATGCCCAGTATGTGGTGCACTTACAAAGCTATATGCGAAAATAGTTGAGGGTAGGCTTGTATGTACCAACTGCGGCTACGTATTCTACGAACAATTATTTGATGTAGGCCCCGAGTGGAGGGCGTATGATGGCGAGGAACGTGTTAGGAGGAGCAGGGTGGGCTCACCCCTCTCAGCTAGGGTCCATGATGGCGGGTTAACAACTTACATTTATGCTAAGAGGAGAGACTTGAGGAGCCAGAAGCTTGCAGCACTACAGGCTAGACTGAGGGTTAAGGGCCACGAGAAGCTGATCCAGCTCCTAAGCGAGGTCAATAGTATAGCTAGTAGGCTTAGACTACCACAGCGTGTAGCAGAGACCTTCGCCCTTATAATGAGGAAGCTGTACTCGCAGGGAATGCTCAGGAAGAGTAACTTCTACGAGTACATGGCTGCAGCCATAGTTATCGCGGCGAGGATCAATAGACACGAGTTATCAATGTACGAGGTAGCTAAGGCTCTTGGCGTGAATAAGGATAGAGTATGGGCAGCCTACAGGAGGATAGTGTCAAGGCTTGGCGTCCAAGCAGCTAGGCCGCCTAATCCCTCAGCCTTTGTTGAGAGGATAACGTCCCAGCTAGGCCTTAGTAGTCAGGTCTCAACATTAGCTATGAAGCTTGTAAGCTTACTTATTGAGACCAGGATCGCCCAGGGTAAGCCTCCACAAGCACTTGCTGCAGCAGCCGTGTACCTAGCAAGTATACTACTTGATGAGAAGAGGAACCAAACGCAAGTAGCTAGGACTATAGGTGTAACCGATGCTACTATAAGAAATAGGTACCGTGATATAGTCGATAATTTCTATATAGAGGTTCGGCTCTAGCATTACTCACCTTACTAGACTGGTACAGTACGCTCGCTCCAATGATGTGGGCTGTGGCTACTAATGAGGATAGCTAGGATACTAGAGGCCATTGATGGTAGAGGCTATAAGAATTATAAGAAGCTCTTAGGGCTAAGAGAAGAGTACCGCGACGTACTACTGGAGTTCGTCAAGATCCAAAGCGATCCATATGCTCCACCCAGCATAGCCAAGTTGTCAATGAGGCTACCAGAGCAGCTTTCTCCCTGGGCTAGACTATGGAAGCCACTCTCCGATATCATAGCTAGGAGGTTGTACAAGCTACTTCAGAGAGCTAGCAAGAAGGTAGGTGAAGGATATAGCGGCTATCTCGGCATACCTAGGCCCTCACCAATAGTAATTGCTAGGAGTAGTGTTGTTGTGAGATCTTCTAGGATTGAGGCTAGAGTGAGAATAGGCTTACCCTCTAAAAGGAGGAGGATACTAGCTAGCGAGGCTATAGAGCTAATTTATGAACGGCTTATCCCAGCTTTCATCAAAGCTGTCCACGTAGAGCTGAGTGATGTTAAGAGGGCTATAAGTCTTTGGAGGGATCAAGAACATATTAGAGCCATACTGCCTAAACTACGCTTAGTAGCCTTTGTAGGTGACGGCTCAATTCTACCACGCAAGTGTAGTGGATGCTATGAGCCACTTGATGACGCCATACCCTTCGAGTCCCCAAGTAGCCTAAGAGTAGAACTAGAACTGCCATCAGGGAGAATGATTACTGGCATGGGCATACCCCGGGGAATATTCATGGTGATGGGCTCAGCGTTTCACGGTAAGACAACCCTCCTTGAGGCTATAGCTGAAGGTGTCTGGAACCATATAGAGGGTGATGGTAGGGAGTTTGTAATCACAGTACGTGATGCAGTTATCGTTAGGAGCGAGCAGGGTAGGAGGGTATCATGCGTAGATATCTCGCCTTTCATCCACGACCTACCTAGTGGGCAATCTACCCACAACTTTACTACAAACGATGCAAGTGGTGCTACGAGTGCAGCGGCAGCTATACAAGAGGCTATTGAGCTGGGCTCATCTCTCCTCTTGCTCGACGAGGATAATGTCTCGTCCAATATACTTTACAAGGATCCTATAGCTTCAAAGATGATAAGATGGCATACTGTTACGCCTCTAACAGAGCTTGCAAGACAAATAGTCGCTAAAGGGGTATCGCTCATACTAGTTAGCCAGGGTACTTCACAATTAATAGGCATAGCTGACAATATTATAGTAATGGAGGCTTATAGACCCATATTCCTAGGTAGCTTTAAAGACAATGTAGTTAGTCATGGTAGCAGGGAACTAGGCTACGAGAGGCCTAAGCCTAGGAGACTTAACGTCGTGAGGTTGGTTAAGCCCAGGATAAGAGGTATGCATCTTTATGCACGTAACCTTGAAGCACCAATAGACTTGTCAGCCAACATACAGCTCGTTGAGGAAGCTCAGTTTAAGAGCTTGGAAAAACTAGTAGCAATAATTCATAAATATAATGGTAGGCTTCTAAGGGAGGTAGCACTAGATATAGAAGAAAACCTTGCCAAGGGCTTTTTTGAGAAAGTTTTCGGGGAGACCATAGGCCCTGAACTGGGAGAGGTTAGGGCTCAGGATGTAGCGTTTCTCATAAACAGGATTCCATGGAGATGCTAACCCCTCTTTTCAATAAGTACAGCGTTAATTACTCCATCCTGCCCAGGCCTCGATGTGACTACCGCCTTGCCGAGTTCGGTGTCGATTATAGTGCCCTTCACGATTATGTTGCTACGGGCGAAATGAGGGTTCGCAGGGGTCTCTAGGACGGCTAGTATCTTGACCTTCTTAGCCCTATTGGTTGAGGGGTCGATTACATTGGCGTAGGCAGCCTTCTTGAGCCTAACCTTGTAGTTTCCTCCCCTTACTCTCACAAGCTCTCTCTCATCGTGATCTGATAGCCTAGTATAAGTAGGATATCTACCCATCCAATACTTTCTCTTAACCTTCTGGTGCGGCCTCTTCTTACCGCCCGTGGGTTTTCTCAAGTCATTACCCTGGTATACTCCCATGCTCCAGCCCCTCTCAGCCCTCTAATCCCGTACCTCCTTTTTTAGCTTATCAGGCCTAGGCTCCTCTCTACAAGGTCTAGGAATATGAGCCTCTTTTGAATAGGTGGGTGGGTGGAGAATACTTCCTCAAGTGGGTTTGGCTTCTCTCTTTTTAGCTCCTCTATGATCGAGTCTATGCTATAGAGTGAGCCGCCTAGCATCTCTACGAGAGGAGTTACTATAAAGAGCATTGATAGAGCGCTATTACGTTCATATTCTCTTGTTAATGATGGCCTCGACTTATATGCTATATAGATTCTAGCTAGTGCCCTTTGTAGAGGTCTGGCCCTACCCACAACTAGAGCGCTATGGAGGTCAGCATAGTATTCTCTTAGCCTGTTAAAGTGTCTTATAAGGAAGTGGAGTATTATTGAGACTGCAACAAGGATTACGCCTATAGCTAGGAGGACTAAGGGACTACTATTTCTTTCCTCCCGCCTTCCAATACTGCCGTAGAAACCATACTGTAAGAGTATTATGCCTAGATAGTATGCTATGCTCGGTATTAAGCCCAGAGCTAGTATGGCTTGAACGTCTCTATGCCTTAGATGCCCTAGCTCGTGGCCAAGTACAGCTATAATTTCTTCTCGTGGTAGGTTCTCTAGAAGCCCCCTTGTGACAGCCACATAATAGCCTGCTAGGGGGCTACCATAAGCAAAGGCGTTAGGCGCCCTAGTCTCGGCTACAACAAGCCTAGGTGGTCTCCTTAGTCCAGCTCTCCTAGCTAGTTCTTCGAGCCTGGCTTCGAGCCATGAGAGTTCCGGGCCTGCTGGCCTTACACGGTAAATAGCATTTATCATCCACGGCGATATAAGCCATTGTATTACGCTAAATAAGCCTACGAGTAAGGCTATTGACAAGAGGCTTGCCGAATAACCGAGCACCTCGACAATAAACCATAGTAGCCCAGCGCTTACAGCGATAATAGAAAGGGCTGTTAATAACATAGAGTAGTGTAGCCTCATTGGACTTGGCGGCTTCTCACTTACTATGCGAGGAGCCGAAAAGGCTAGTACCATGGTGATTAACCCAGCTATGATGCCGGCAACTATCCAGCCAAAGCCCCAAAGCCAGTAGAAGAACATCTCTTAAACCCCTTAATTCTGTCCTTAGAGGACACTAAGTCCCTTTATATAGTTTGGAGAAATTTTCTGATCTCCCTTATCTATTTTCCTCCAAAGCTTTCACAGTTTCTGACCTTGTACTCTAATTCCTCTAGACTTAAGGGCTTGTAAAGCTTTCTATTAATCCATGGCAGGATAGCCATTAGTACAGCATAGTATGTTAGATCTGTTCTAGTTATTAGGCCATTGCTTAAGTAGCCTATGAGGCCGATATTCTCACCTATTCTTTGAAATCCTATAGTCTTTTCAGCAATCTCTTCCAGCTCAACCCCTTCTTTCATCATTTTAAGCCAGCCCGTAGGGAGCATGAATGCTGGGCTAGCACCTACTCCAGCTTCTCCTTCACGGCTTATGACTATAGCTACTTGGGCTTCTAGGTCAATAACACCATGGTATTCTATTATGCCGGCCTCAATGCCTACAGAGTAATCCGTCCCAGTATGTTCTAGCGAGGCTAAAGCCCTATTGAGTGCTCCCTCAAGCACTTGGCATATACCGATAGGTTGTCTAGGTACGCCAGGATTCACGTCCACAGAGACTAAAGTAGGGTTACAGAGTTCTCTAAACGCCCTTTTCACGGCCTTTAGTTTTACAGGGTTACGTGAGCCTACAGCTACCCTGCATGTCGACATTACACGAGCACCTATAGGGTGTCAACATCGCTATCAACATCTACTGTATTATCCAGGTTATCCTCGTCTATGGATTCCTGGTCTTCTATAGAATCGCCTACATTTGATGCTGGGAGAGGGGCTGTCATCTGTGCTAGTATAGCCGCGTCTAGAAGATCCATCCACACAAGAAGAGGAATTATTGGTGTAAGTAGCTCATAGCTTCTAGAAACCTCATCACTAATGCTCTCCTCTCTCCTCTCAGCTAGGCCCTTCACCTCCTCTGCAGCCCTCATTAATAGCCTCCTAGCCTCCTCAAGCTTGTTAAAGCCCTCTTCTGTTAGCCTTAAAACCCTCCTTTTGAATATGAACCCTTTTTCCTCTATACGTAAGAGTCCTCTATTAGCTAGCCTCAGTATTATCCTTTCAAGCTCCTCCCTACTAACATTAACAAGCTGTTCAAGCCCTTTTATGCTGTCGATGCCCTGGGCCACAGCAGCTATAACAGCTGCCTCGAGAAGTGAGAGGCTCTCAGCCAAGTAGCTACCCCCAGAGGAGAGTAAGGAAGAAGGTGTTCTAGAGTTTTTAGACACTGGTTTTTAGGCTCATATTGGGCCTAGGCACATAGACCTATTCTATGAGCCTTGCCGGTATAAGCTAAGTGTTTTTATGTGGGTTCGCCATCCTTAGTAGTTTATGGCGAATGCCCCCGCTCCACTGTGAGAGGCCCGCTAAGCTTCCTGGGCCGTCGATGAGCGGTGGGTTCCCGGCGTTTTTGCTTCTGGAGATTCTTCTAAAGATGTTAGATGGGTCTTGCTATGTAGATGTTATCTTTATCCCTAATCACCTTAGCCATTACGATGTCTCCCTCCTCGAGCCATTGCGCGTCTATGAGGGTCATCAGCCTATCCCTCTTGAGGGTTACAGCTAGTTTTTCTCCTTTAAGCCAGCCGGGGGCAATGACTTGTAGCTTGATTATCTGTCCCTTATGATAGGGGTTCTCGAGTCTTGGTGTATACCTCATTCCCCACTCCTTCATAGATGGCATGAGGTTTACTCCTAGTTTATTCCCTAGTCTTAGGACGAATTCCTTGAATTCTTTCCAGCTAGGCTCGCGTATGCCTGCAGGGTTTCTCCCGTACCTATGTTTCACATACTTTTGTACCGTTGCTGGAGGCCAGCGTTTACCTGCACCAATCCTAAGAGCCCACTCGATGATCTCCTTCACATCGTTATCGTTTACTCCTGGAAGCCATACAGGCGTTACATGTACATCTATGCTAGTTTCTCTAGCAACGTATTCTATTACTCTTTTCACGCGTTCTATATCGAACCATGCTGTGCCAGCAAGTATTCTAGCCTTCTCCCTATCCAGGCTTTCAATACTGAAATTTATCCTGTCGAGTCCAGCCTCCTCGAGCTTATCTACCAGCTCTATGCTCAGTGATGCTCCATGAGTTTCAAGGGCTACCGTGCTAACCCAGCTACTCGACTTGAGTGTTGAAACGAGCTCAGTAATCCATGGATATGTTAGAGGGTCTCCTACGCCGTCTATGAGGGCTTCTACCTTAACTCCCTTAATCGATGCTATTTTTTCGACCCATTCAGCTAGCCACTTGTACTCGACAATATACTCTGTGAGCCTATGTCTACTCTTAGGCCCTGCATCTACGCTACAGAATATACAGCTTAATGGACAAAGTGTTGTAGGCCTAACCTGTAATACATTCGTTCCCCTATCGATTACTCCAAAGGCTACTACGCCTACAAGGGGGAGAGGCCTGGTTATTTCAATGAGTGGTCTTCCCCATATATGGCCTCTAAGCTTAACCCCTGGTATCTTGGGCACCACTCCCCCTTCTAGCCCCTTTATGCCCGGTTGTGGCACTTTCCGAGCAGTGCTTCCAAGGCTCTTGTACTCCAATCGAGAGGCTTATTAGAGGCCTGGTTATCGCTTACGCCTTTAACGTAGACGTATATGCTCCTAACTATGCCAGCCTCGTCGAGAAGCCTTCTCACTTTTACTGGTATCCATCCTGGTACCGGGAAGTCTATTGTCACGACTCTAGCCCCATCACTAAGCTCGTTCTCAAACTTGCTACGTAGGAGTTCGTTAACCGACTTGTAGAGGTACGTGTATACTACTGTTGCCTCTCCTATACCCACCTTCATGAAGTCGTCCTCCACCACTACTACTTTGTCGGCAACCCCCTTCTCTCGAGCCTTGATCCTTATAACCTCTGCTAGTACAGGGTTTATCTCAATTCCCACAGCCTTCATGGCCTTAAACTCAGATACGGCTAATACTACTACTCTCCCATCCCCAGCTCCCAGGTCATAGACTATATCGCAGCTACCCACCCATGCCTCGCTAAGAGCCCTCTTAACAACCTTTAGTGGTGTCGGTATCCATGGTATACTGGCTCCCCTGACCATACGGTCTTACTCCTCTATAAAGCTAATTACCGATTGTTTGCGCAATAGACTTACCTGGTCTAATAAAGCTAGTCGTCTCTTGTATTAAAAGTGAGTAAGAGTTTAAAACTCTAGGTTTTCCAGACTAGCATTGGTGTCTTAGAGAAGGATTTAGGCGAGACCGATGAGGTCTGGTATTGCTGGTTGGGGCGCCTATGTACCAATTTACCGTATAAGGATGGAGGATATAGCGTCCCTATGGGGCTATGATCAGACTATTGCTATCCAGCTGGGGATGCAGGAGAAGGCTGTTGAGGGGCCTGATGAAGACTCTACGACTATGGCTGTAGAGGCCGCCTATAACGCTATCATGAGGGCTGGTGTCGAGCCTTCGAGAATAGGTGCTGTCTTCTTCGGCTCGGAGTCTAAACCTTACGCTGTTAAACCCTCGGCCACGCTCGTGGCCGAAGCCTTAGGCATAACGCCTTCAACCATGGCTTCCGACCTAGAGTTTGCCTGTAGAGCTGGTAGTGAGGGTCTCCGTGCAGCATTCGGCCTCGTCGAGGCAGGGCATATAGAGTATGGCCTAGTCGTTGGCTCTGATACCGCGCAAGCTAGCCCAGGCGATGTACTAGAGTTCACGGCTGCTAGTGGGGCGGTGGCATTTGTTGTAGGCCCTAAGAACGATTCCGTAGCCGTTCTTGAGGGAGTCTACACTTATGTTACAGATACCCCGGACTTCTGGCGTAGATCGCTAAAACCCTATCCTGTTCATGGCGAGGGCTTTACTGGTGAACCAGCATATTTCGCCCATATAGAGGCAGCAGTTAAGGGGCTTTTCGAGAGATATGGTCTTAGTCCTCGCGACTTCGACTACGCGGTGTTCCACCAGCCTAACGGCAAGTTCCCTCTTAGAGTGGCTGCAAGACTCGGCTTCCCAAAGGAGAAGGTGAAGCCAGGCCTTGTTGCCCCAGTGATAGGCAATACATATAACGCCTCAGCCCTGATAGGCTTCGCTAGAGTGTTAGAGCATGCAAGGCCAGGTGACCGTATACTAGTAGCGCCCTTCGGTAGTGGTGCTGGTAGCGATGCATATAGCTTCGTTGTAACTGATCTTATAGAAGAAAGGAGGAACAAGGCGCCTACAGTAGACGATTACATAGTAACAAAGAAGTATATAGACTACGCAATTTACGCCAAGTATCGTGGTCTAATAGTGAGGTATAGGGAGTAAACCTAGAACAGGTGTAAGCTTTGGAGAAGGTTTACGTATTAGGTGCAGGCCTCGTAAAAGTCGATAGGCATTATGATAAGGGGCTACACGAGCTAGCCTTAGAAGCTACTCTAGCAGCGCTCGAGGATAAAGATGTTATGCCACAAGCACTTGTAGTGGCCAACGCGTTTAGCGAGGTTCTTCAAGAACAAGCTAGTCTTGCATCTCACCTGGCTTCTGCAATGGGGCTTAAGGGTATACCGGCATTTAGGGTGGAGAATGGTGGTGCTTCTGGAGGTCATGCACTCCTACAAGCCTATAGCCTTATACGGAGCGGGGTCTACGATGTAGTGCTAGTTGTTGGAGTTGAGAAGCTAACAGACTATGCTTCAGCGGCATCGGTGAGAGCGCAGTCGATGATCCTTGACTCAGACTATGAAACACCCTATGGTATTACAACGGCCGGAATAAATGCTATGATGATGAGACACTACATGAATAAATACAATGTCTCGAGGGATGAGATGAGCGAATGGCCAGTAATGATGCATGACAATGCATCTGATAACCCCTATGCCCAGATAAGAAAGCGTATAACGAAAGATGCTATACCCAAGAGCCAGGTAATAGCAGAGCCCATAACAATATTAGATAGTAGCCCAATAGGCGACGGTGCAGCGGCTGTAATACTAGCTAGTAGCAGGATTGTCGAGAAGGTTAGGGCTGACTACCGTGTGCTCGTGGCGGGTGTGGGTAGTGCTACCGACTTCCCCTCACTACACATGAGGGCTAGGTTTGATGTGCTAGAAGCGGCTAGGAGAGCTTCTTCACAAGCATACTCAATGGCGGGTATTAGCCCGAGGGACATTGATGTAGTAGAATTGCACGACGTGTACACGATAGACGCTATACTTCTATTAGAGGATTTAGGGTTTAGCGAGAAGGGGCGGGCAGCTAGGGATTTAGCTGAGGGGAGATTCAGGATAGGCGATAAGCCTACTGCAAACCCTAGTGGAGGTTTGAAGGCCCGTGGGCACCCGATTGGTGCTACAGGCGTCTACCAAGCCGCAGAAGTATTCCTACAGCTCATAGGGGGCTTCAAGGGTAGACGGGTTGATAACGCTGAGAGAGGCCTTGTACTCAGCATGGGCGATGTAGGTGAGTCAGCTGTAGCACTTGTTTTCACGAGAGAAGCTTAAAGGCGGGATTACTCTCCTAGAGTGGTGGGCTCGCCATGAGATACGTGTCTCTCTCCCCTCCACGTACGTGGAGGACAAGGATACCTAGGTACAGGCTTATTGGAGCTGAATGCCTAAAGTGCGGTAAAAGGCATTTCCCGCCAAAACCCGTATGCCCGTACTGTGGTTCAAGAGAGCTAAAATACGTTGAGCTACCACGTACTGGGGTTGTAGAGACATACTCGGTCATATATAATGTGCCGGAGGGATACAGGCTAGCATCGCCCATCATATCGGCCGTGGTGAGACTTGATGACGGCACACTTGTAACTAGTGTCCTCACTGACGTGGAGCCAGACTCTCTCTCTAGTGGGTTGAGAGTTGAAGCAGTATTTAGAAAGATTAGAGAAGACGGTGAGCACGGCCTCATAGAGTATGGTTTGAAGTTTAGGCCTATAAGGGTTAACAAGGGTTGAGCAGTAGGCTTCAAGAGTTTGTCAAGGCCTTGGAGGACGGTAGTATAGGGATAGATGAGGTTGAGGAAGCCGCGGGTAACCCTAACCTAGCTTCACTCGTACGTAGGCTTTCTTTAGAAAAGGTTTCAGGCCAACCACTTACAGCTATAGCGTCGAGCATACTGGACTTCACAGCCATAGGGAGGTAACGTTATAAATAACCCTATAGGCGGTCTACGGCACCCTTTAGGGATGGTAGGCCCTATGAGAAATAGAATATAATGGTGGTGGCCAAGCCTATTATCCCCCAATACTCTCCATGGATCATGGCCTGGCAGACTACACTTAGCTCCAGGCTTGCTAATAGGATCCGGGCCTATGCTAGTGGGCTCCCAGTAGCTTATACTATTATCGGGCGATGGAATTAAAGCCTTGTCGAGTCCACGGGAATGTGTTGAAATATATGCATGGAACTGGGAGGGTGGCCGGGCCCCATGCCTGCTATGTGGCAGCAAGCTGGACGAGAAAAGTATGGAGCAGCTATATGCTAAGGATGTAGACGTGATTGA
>JBEVCE010000054.1:0-1114 GCA_040514295.1 Pyrodictiaceae archaeon
TAGTAGCAGGAGTTGAAGCAGCAGCTTCTGCGATGGCATATAGAACGGTGGGGTCGTTGATCCCTGCAGTGGTGTTCGTCCAGCTGTTCGTCGCAACCATCATCCTCATGCTACTGGATGAGCTTATAGACAAGGGATGGGGGATAGGAAGCGGCATAAGCTTATTCATCGCTGCAGGGGTTGCTCAGCACGTCTTTTGGTTCTGTTTTAGCCCTCTTCCAGTGAGGGAGGGTGGTGGACCGCTTGGAGTATTCCCAGCTTTGGTCTTCTATGCTATGAGCGGTAGGGACATATGGAGCATCATAGTAGGTACGCCAGGTGCTCCTTGGATGCCCACGCTTACAGGCTTCATAGCCATGGTGGTTATGCTAGTAGTAATAATATACCTCGAAAGTATGAGGGTTGAAGTGCCCATAGTTTACTCGAAGTATGGAGGGTTTAGAGCCAAGACGCCACTAAAGCTCTTGTATGTCTCAAACATACCGGTCATATTCTTTGGAGTGGTAGCCGCCAATATTAGTATGCTCGCTAATCTAACGCAAAACCCATTCATAATGGGTATGAGCCATGCATTCATGGCGCCTCATGGCCTCATGGGTGCGGTTCAAAACCCTCTTCACGCATTAGCTTATGTGCTGCTAATATGTTCTGTATGTGCCCTATTATCCCTCGCTTGGGTTGAAGCCTCAGGTATGTCGGCAAGGGCGCAGGCAGAAAACATAGTAAGAGCGGGTCTTCAGATACCCGGCTTCAGAAGCGCACCATCAATCATCGAGCAGTACTTAGCTAGGTACATTCAAACTTTAACTTGGGTCAGCGGAGTGATAGTAGCGCTGATAGCAGCTTTTGGCGACATTCTCGGCGTGCTTGGTGGAGGTATAGGCATTCTTCTGTTGGTAGGTATACTGTATCAGTACTACCAAGTGTTAGCTCAAGAAAGAGCATTAGAAATGTATCCAATGCTGAGACAGTTCTTGGGGGCAGAGTAGGTGAGTCGAAGTTGAATTGGTTTCAAGGTTTAACTGAGTGGCTTAGAAGCGTGTTGGGGCCATTTGTCGAGCCACCACTAAGCACGATTTTCGTTTTGATGATAGCCTTGGCCGTTGGCCTATTG
>JBEVCE010000054.1:1124-1969 GCA_040514295.1 Pyrodictiaceae archaeon
GGCCTATTGGCTACTGGGGTTCAAAGACTCATGCTCGACGTGAAGATAGTGCGACAACAAGCACAAGAGCTTAATAAGTGGAGAAAGGAATTGCTTAAAGCTCACAGGTACAGGGACTTAAAGGCTATAGAAAGGCTTATGAAGAAGAAGCCTTACATAGACAAGTTGCAAGCAAATTACATGGTTCAAACGATGAAGCCCGCACTAACCTATATGGTTCCGCTTCTAGTTCTCTACTGGCTTTTCATAGGGGTCTTCACGAGGGAGGTGGCTTACCTACCAATTCTAGGCATGGGCGTGCCCTTCTGGGTTTGGTATTTCTTAACTTACAGCGCGTTTTACCCGATACTGCAGAGAGCTTTAAATTTAGACTTTCAATCCTCGGATTGAGGTGGCAATAGGTGGTAAGACCTGGACTAAGAGGTAAGCCTCATAAGCTTGTGAGGACGCCTGGCGGGAGGCTTGTATGGAGGCCTGTAAAGCACAAGAGAAGCAAGGCGAAATGTGCTTGGTGTCATAGAGAACTTCACGGCACACCAGCGCTACCGAAGGTCGAGATAAAGAAATTGCCTAAAAGCAGTAGAAGGCCTGAAAGACCTTATGGAGGGTACCTGTGCTCTAGGTGTCTCAGAGAGGGTCTTATTAGAAGCATGGTTAAAGCAGGCCTAGCGACGTAGACAAAGTGATAAGCCTTCTTCCAACACCATAAGCTTCCTAGCAGGACTTATAAATACTAAAAATAGGTCGTTCTTAATCATGAAGCTCGTGATAGCCGTAAGCGGTAAACCAGGAGCAGGTAAGACGACTTTTGCCAAGAGAATAGCACAAATGTTTAACCTAAGATA
>JBEVCE010000054.1:1989-2646 GCA_040514295.1 Pyrodictiaceae archaeon
CTGGAATGTTGTTTAGACAGCTTGCAAATGAAAAGAAGGTTAGCTTGATAGATCTTCATAAGATTGCTGAGAGAGACTTCGACATAGATAGAGCCATTGACAGCAAAGCCCTAGAAGAAGCTGAAAAGGGAGATGTGGTGATTGATGGACACCTCGCTGGATGGATTTTGGAGGGCATAGCTGATTTAAAGATCTTCTTTACCGCCCCTCTAACTGTTAGAGCGAAAAGGGTTGCTATAAGAGATGGCAAGCCATACGAGGAAGTTCTGAAAGAGCTACAGCTTCGAGAAGAGAGCAACAAGCTTAGAGCAAGAGTAATATATGGATTTGATTTAGAAGATCTTTCAACATTCGATGTGATATTTAATACAAGTAAGCTGGACAAGGAGGTTATATCCGAAACATTAAAAACCCTCATTTCGAAGTTCATAGAGCGCCGAGCAAAAAGAGGTGGTGATGATGCCGGCAATAGAGGTAGGTAGAATATGTATCAAAAGCGCTGGTAGACTTGCTGGAAGAAAGTGCGTCATAGTTGACTTGATAGATGAAAACTTCGTCTTAGTGACGGGGCCAAAGGATATAAGTGGTGTGAAGAGAAAGAGGTCGAACATCAAGCACTTAATACCCACACCGGAAAAGATAGACATACCTAGAGGG
>JBEVCE010000055.1:0-1991 GCA_040514295.1 Pyrodictiaceae archaeon
GTGTTTGGGAGTAGTGTCAGGTACGTCCCTAAAAGGCTTGAAGACAAATCTCAAATATATTTAAAGCTTAAATAGGCTCTGCTTATAGCTGAGCTCCCTAGCACGAGTAGCTTAATGGCCCACGTAAGGCCCCAATAAGGCTGTGAAGCTGTTCAGCAGGCTTTAGGAGGCCTTGGCTCTTTTATCTTAGTTAAGTTCTACCCTCTCATTCAATTTAGCAAGATCTCTTACTCTTTTAGCCATAACGATTCTGGTTTTTGAGGGCGTTAGGTCAAACCCAGCTTATACTATTCCTACAGACACTTTATCAAACAAAAGGCTAACCCTTGCTTATAGATACATGTTGTCATGTTGTATAGACTCATGTGCCGGTTTAAGGCGTTCTAGAGGTAGCTAGGATACGTGTTTCAGAAAATTATTGTACTAAAAGATCTCATATAAACATCAGCTATCCGAGGGAGGTGACTAGGGAGGTTGAGGCTAGAAAGGGCCTTTTATGCTGAACAGCTTACTGAAGAGGAGTGATTACGGTTCTTGCTTCTTATCCTGGCGTGAATCGTCCAAGTAACTCTGTTTTAAAATACTCCACGGTTTTTATAATGATATCTAGTGATACCCTGGCATCACTGTCCCTCATAGCATCTAGGCACTTATCTAGTGCATTCAGCTTGCTCATTATATCATCTTAACCTGTAACAATACACTGTTATGAGAGAGGTCTTCCCGCAGCCTCCAGGGATCATCTTCTTGGCTACCTGGATATCTTCGTCCCTCACTTTTAGAGCGCCATTAGTGTAGTAAGCTTTACGCCTAGTGCTTCGCATAAACTCAGCTTATCACTAGCGGGCTCAGGAGCCTCTACAGCCTCTTCTATATGTTCTAATGCCTCTTGTACCTTCTCTTTTGTAGTATGTGGGAGTATGTAGGCTAGGAGTGAGGTTGCTTAGGGCTATGTGATTCTTAAGCCCTGGGATCTTGGAGAGAGCATAGCTCTTCGGGGGATCCCTTAAGTTTTTCTCCGCCTCCTTCCCAACCATTACAACATGAGAACTAGAGGTCGGTACTTAGATTGAAAAGCCAACGGGCTTTTAAGCCCTCGGGGGAGAGCCTATGAGTATCAAGGGCTTTGCCCTCACACCCCTTTCTCTAATGCTAGCCTTAGGCGTATTAACCATAATATTAGGGTTCTTTGCTGGTCACTATCGCGGCTTTTACCTAACACTAGTATTAGGAGGCATAATGACAGCTGTCTTGCTGATCTATATGCCATTATTGCTCTGAAGGATCCGAACGATCGACGAGGTATCGCGGTACCAGCTGTTCAGAGCCTATGGATGTCGACGTCCATGGGACTAGGTTATGTTGTAACGGCTCTAGCGCCATACTTTAAGATAGTGACTCCAGTCGCATATACCCTGTTCATTATAGGCTGGATAGCGCTAATCTATGGAGTTTACGCTCTGATAAAAATGAGCCGTGAAACGGGTGTACCCCTATCGGTCTAGGAGTTTCATCCTTTGTTTACTTTTTTGACTGATAGAGATTGTTCCGCAAAGACGGCAGCTTACAGTTTAATCCTGCGCTCATAGACGTGCCTTCTCCAACTTAATGTTGATGCCGTCAAGGCACTAAATCTCCTTTGATCACTTTAAATCAATAATTAATACTGCTTCTCCTCTAATTCCCCAATAAAGCCTTAGTTACTAGTTCCATATATGTATGATAATTCTAATAGTTCCTAGCCCTTATTCAGAGAACAGTTAACAAAGGATATCAAGGCCTAAATGCTAAAGACATCTACAAGCTCAGTATTGATTTTACTTAATTTATTTTACTGTAGCATATTCCTGAGCATATTCCTGGTAAAAAGCATAAGAGGAGAGAAGAGAAATTAATTGGTGGGGCCGCGGGGATTTGAACCCCGGACTACGGGGGCCCAAGCCCCGCGTCCTACCAAGCTAGACTACGGCCCCCGGTTGCAGTTATATTGG
>JBEVCE010000056.1:0-399 GCA_040514295.1 Pyrodictiaceae archaeon
GCATAGGCTCTAGGGCTACTATGAGCCCCTTGAGCCCCACCCTCCTGGCTGCTAGTAGCGTGTACCTCCCTAGATGCGCCCCGATATCAATGAAAACGTTTCCTGGCTCCAGGAGGCCTAGGAGTATACGGGTTATCTCGGACTCGTACCCGGGGTGGAACACCACCATTCCTTCACAGTCAACAGGCTTTACAGTGTAGCCGTAAAAGATTATCCTCGTCTTTTCAGCTAATCTCCTACAGAGGCTGTCGTAGAGCTTCATCACGTAAGGGTTCTTCAGGCTTGGCGCGACCAGTAACATGTTGAGAAGAGCAGCTACAATGCAGTTGAGCTTCTCCTCAAGTGCCGTGCAGGACAATGCTACATAGTGTGAAAGCCTTGAAAAAGCCTCAACAATAA
>JBEVCE010000056.1:409-2620 GCA_040514295.1 Pyrodictiaceae archaeon
TCATTAGATAGGAGGGCTATTAAGGCGTCCTTATCTATATGTAAGACCCTGTATTTGAACTTCTTTAACAGGCTAAGGAATCCCATTCCCTTCAATATCTTCGCCTTCGAGCCTTCGGCATCTATCTTTACGACATCTAGGTCTAAGGCCTTAACCTTAACCCTGTATTCTTTCAGCACCAACCCCGTGAAGTGGCTCATCTTTTAGCTGTTAGCTCCACTTCTTCTTCAAGCGCTGTGCAGGGCAATGCTACATAGTGTGAAAGCCTTGAAAAAGCCTTAGCAACAAGCCTAAAAATCATTTCCCTGCCCTCGCGGTTAGGTAGCCTAGTAGTGATGCTAGATATTCTAGGGTCTTCAAGGTGATCACTCCTACTGCTAGTCCTGGGTTTCTCCAGAACCTCCTGTTGGCGAGGAACAGCCTGTAGCGGTGGAGGGGACTTACCTGGATGCCTACGCGGTCTTTGTGCATGCTCCCGTACTTCTCTAGGTATTTCCTGGCTGTCTTAGCGTAGTAGTATCTTTTCCGGAGGAGCTTTGTGAGGGTTAGATCCTCCTCGTGGTGGAGTATTGGTGAGCTTATCCTAGCCCTCACATTGTATCCTAGCTTCTCCAGCTTGGCTGGCAGTGTCGCCTCCTCGTAGAATACTATGTCTTCGTCGAAGCCCCCCACTTGTAGTGCTAGGTCTCTTCTGAAGAATCTTGGCGACTCTATTGGTGTCCCGGCGTAGAAGCTTCTCTCGAAGTCCCTTATCCTCGCCAAGTAGTTGTTTCCCACTGATCGCTCCGGGATAATTATCCCCGCTATCCCTGGGTTAGACTCCGCTAGCTCTACGCATTCCTCGACTACCCTGGGTGTAAGCTCCATATCGGAGTCTATGAATAACACGTACTTCCCGTCGGCGAGTCTTAGCCCCACGTTCTTCGCCCTGGCTCTCTCCCCGTGCACCTCTACGACTCTCGCGCCGTATCTCCTCGCTATCTCGGCTGTTCCATCACTACTATAGTTGTCAACCACTATGACCTCTATGCGCCTATATGTCTGCCTCCTTATGGACTCTAGTGTTAGGGGTAGTGTCTTCTCGGAGTTGTATGTTGGTATGACTATTGATACTAGTGGTTTATCCATGTAGGCTTCCCCTGATTGTGTCCAGGAATCTTGTTGCTGCCTTGTCCCAGTTGAGGCTCTGTGCATGCTTGTACGCGTTTTCTGCCAGCCTGTTCCTCAGCTTGTTGTCTCTTAGTAGCCTTGTTATGGCTGCTGCTAGTTGCTCTATGTTTCCCGGCTCTACTAGTATCCCTGTCTCCATGTGCTTTACGGAGTCTCTTAGCCCTGGCACGTTGTAGGCTACTGCTGGTGTCCGGCATGCTGCTGCTTCTACCACTGTCTGGCCCCATCCTTCTCTCGTCGAGGTGTAGGCTAGGATCTTTGCTCTTGCTAGGAGCTGTTTCTTCTCCTGTGCTGGTATGTTTGTCCTGAACTCTACTCGTTTTAGCCCGAGCTTTCTCGCAAGGTTAGTGAGCCTCCTCAGGTACTTCTGCTCCGCCCTGCCGGCTATGACCAGTCTTGCGCTTCTATACTCCTTCTCCACTATCCTCCATGCCCTTACTAGGTCCTCTACCCTCTTGTAGGGTGTTATCCTGCTTATGTAGACTACTAGGTCCTCCTTGTCATCATAGGAATCTGTGCAGTCCTTGTAGAGGCTCCAGTCTAGCCCGTTGTGGACTATGTGTATCTTCTCCCCGGGGTAGCCGAGCCCTACTAGGTCTTGCTTCGTGCTCTGCGAGACGGTGACTACTGCTCTGAGCCTCCCGTCCCTGGCTGCCCTTATGTATGTCTTGTGGAGCCTCTTCTCCAGCCACCACCCCAGGGGCTGGACTAGCGGGTGTATTGTGCTGCTCCAGCACTCTTTGCAGAGCTGGTGGATGAGCATCACTACCGGTTCGTCAACGTACCTTGGTGCTAGGAAGGGTATTGTGTTGACCTCGTCGACTACCACGTCGGGCCTCCAGCCGCTCCCCCGGAGCTGCTTGTAGATCCTCCTCGCCCAGAGGTACACGGTGTACTTGTTGCCCGCCCTGACCACCCTGTACCCGTCTATCACCTCTTCCCGGGGTAGGCCCTGGGGCCTGGAGGTGGCGAGGACTATCTCGTGGCCCTGCCTAGCCAGCCTCCTAGCCACCTCATGGGTGTAGACCTCTGCTCCCCCCG
>JBEVCE010000057.1:0-2611 GCA_040514295.1 Pyrodictiaceae archaeon
ACGTTATATACTGCACCTATACCTGAAGCTATAACTAATGCTAAACCAGCATATAAGGGCTCTGCTATTGTCACAAAACATGTGAGTGCAATAGCCTGTAGGAATAGCGTAAGAGAGACTGCTTTCTTTGCCCCTACCTTATCGACTATTACTCCTGCAAAAGGATATATGAAGGCTTGTAGTAACGGTATTACGCCATAGATTATGCTCATGATGTCCTGCGTGAACCCCTTTACTTCTTTCATGAACGCTGGGTATAGGTAGAGGGTTGACCCAACCTCTAAACACATTAATACAGTTATGATTAACGGTAGTAGAATTCCTTCCTTAACTAATCTCGATCCATCGGTGAGGGTCCTGATAGCATCTTTAAGCTTGTATACTAGGCTTACACGCCCCAACACCCCCGCCTTCTCGGCTATCGTCTCCTCGAGGAGGATGCTCGTTAGCATGTATAGGGATGAGGAAGTAACTAATAGTATGGCTGCGGGCTCGGCTGCCTGTTTAATTATATGGCCAAGTATAATTGAGCCCATACTAGCAGCAATAGCGCCAGCGGTAAACATTATGGAGAGAGCTCTTCCTAGAAACTCTTCATCAACTGATTCGTATACCACTGTCTCGATAACAGCGTCACCAATACGTGCAAAGCCGTACAAGGCTAAGGCCGATAATAGTAGTAGAACGGGCTCCGCAGTATACCCCAAAACGAAAAATACTATGCCGGAGAACGTTAGTATCGAATCCAAGACGATGACTGGCTTCCTACCTATGTTATCGCCAAGAACTCCTCCTAGGAGCCCAACGGCTGTGGAGAGCATGGAAGCCATTGAGAAGGTTAATCCGAGAATACCTGGCCCAAACCTCTCCTTTATCACTAGGGGTAGATACCATGCTAGGAGCCCGTTAGCAAACATTAATGCAGCACGTGCTAGCACTATCAGCATATAGTTCCTCTTCATACGTGAATCCAATACGGTTAAACAGAGCTTCACCACTACTTTAAACTATTTTTATCTAGAAATCCTCTAACCCGGCCCAGGAGCCTCCAGGCCGTGCCAGCACAGTTAAGACGGCTAGTAACCTAAAAGTATAGAGTAATGACTCTAGTAGGGCTAGGAGACCTATACGGATAGCCTGGGTGGATGCTGAAATGTAGCAGAGCTGAACCTCTAGGCCCCGGGGGGAGGGGATGTAGTATTCGGGGCTGCTGGCTGAGCCCTCTTCCCACATTAAGGTGGGTGGCTGGAGGCACCCGGCATGGTGCGGCTGCCTAGCCCGGAGCCCCTATAAGGGTGCTAGAAGCTTATTCCTAGCCTCAGGGAGATGGGGCTGGTGAGGGGGCTAAGCCCGTACGTCTCGGCTATACTCTTGACGCTCATAGTCCTAGTTGTAGGGGGCATGATAGTAGCTAATACTATTAGTATTGCCGGCCAGAGGTACCAGGATATAGAGCGTAGGGTTCTCGAAATAGAGCATACGAGCCGGCAGGATCTAGGGCTGCTAGCATCCTATATAGACTCGCAGAACAACCTTAGAATATACCTTGCAACAGGGGATTATCCGGTAAAGATACTAGCAGTATATGTTGACGGGGTACTCTACACGAGCAAGTGCAGCTTCTATACAGGGAACACCACGTCGATAGTAGAGTGTAGCCCCCCCTGCCTAGCCCCCGCCTACACCATGGTGATAATAAAGTGTAGTGGCGTAGCGAAGGACATTGTCTCCTACAGGGTGGTCTACGAGGGGGGAGCGGTGGAGCATGAGGCGTCGAGATAGAAGGCTTCGAGCCATAAGCGCTATAGTCGGGACAATAATATTCATAACTGTAGCCCTCATCCTCCTCGGAGTATTCCTAGCAGCAATGACGGCGCTAGAGAGGACGGGGGAGATAGTAGGCAAGCTGGTAGAGTCGAGGGGCGAATCCCTATCAATAACAGCCTGCACTACCGGCTGGTGGCTCCAGGAGGACGGCAAGCTAACCATAAATATAACCGTGAGGTGCCCCACACCAGTAACGATAACAGCGCTAGCAGTAAGGCTAGACGACTACACCACAATATACGCTACAAGAGAGAACGGGACAACAAGCATACAATACGTAACGATAACGCCGACAGGCCACACCTATACGGGGAGCCTTAGGCTACCCCACAGCCTGCCATCACCATCAACAACAAACCTAACGCTTACAGGCCTAACAGCAAACACCATAAGCGTGTCAATAGCGGTGGCGGCCTCGCCGGGAGTAACGGTACTAGCCTTCAAGAACTACTACGAGCTATACCCGCCGGCAAACATAACATGGCCCCCGCAGGCAAGGCTACTAGGATACCTAGAATCAACGGCATACGATAATACAGAAGCGGTAACAAGGTATATAGAGGCTGCTAAAACCCTGCAAGCCTATGCTGAGCCCCAGGCAGTAACACCGGTGGAGGGTGTCATAGCGTCGGGGAACGCTACGAGCCTAAACACGACAGACGGGGACACACTAGTAGTAGAACAGGGGGAGCCAAGCCTAACAGCCTCTCTCACGCTAGAGCAGAACAATACAATATACTATACCGGCTTCAACAACGACGTGTTCTCCTCAGGGGAATGGAGT
>JBEVCE010000058.1:0-10352 GCA_040514295.1 Pyrodictiaceae archaeon
TAAGCTAATAATATTGAATATCATAGCATCATCGATTCTTATGGTCTTATCAATTAAATTCAGTATACCACTTTCTGCTATGTTCGTATATAGGCCTAAGAAGCTACAACAGATTTTCACGTTAGTGGGATTTACCTTAACTATTCTTTCCGTAATCCTCTATCTCTATAAGCTACTTAATATATTCATAATATTGCTTCTCTTGGTAGCTTCTACTCTCTTAGCACTTACTCTTGTACGTGTCTACTTTAAGGCTTACAAGGCCTTCAAGTCTGAAATGGATTCTTTAGAAGTACTTGCAAGAGCTGTAGGATTGGGAGTAGACAGTATTGAGAGCCTTAAAAGAGAGCTTAAAAGGGCATCTGGTGATGCAAAAGCAGTTTATTGGCTTTATACTAGCCTTGATAGTAATAAAGCTAATACTGGCTTTACAAATTCTGAACTTTCCGTACTAGTTTCATCGGTGGTACTTAATGTTTTGAGGAGTGGTGTTAGAGCTAAACAAGCTATTGAGGCTATTGTGGAGTTACTTGAGGCACTAATCATAAGTATAAAGAGTCTGGTGATGAAAAGTTTACTATATAATGCGATATTAATATTTTCCCAAACAATGTTCTCCCTATCGATAATTTATGCGCGTATGATCTTAACCCACAGTCTATTTACCTATACTACTGGAGCCCAAGAGGCTCCTTCTACCCTTATGCTTATTAAGCTATTACCTGGTTTTTCGATGAATCTAAACTCGCTGGTCTTCACCTTTTTTATTGCAAGCATCATGGGAGGAATTATGACAGCGAAAATTCTGAGGGGCAGTTTTTGGCTCTTCTTTGAATACCCTGTATACGCCCTCGCTTTACTCTTAGCACTATCCTTCTTTAGCCTAATCAGCTAGCAGTTTCCTTATGGATCTAATGTAGGGCGGTGTCGCTATCCCTTTCTCGGTAATAATTGCCGTTATAAGTTCTGGTGGTGTGATGTCGAAGGCAGGGTTTAAGACCTTCACATTAGGAGATGTTATAAGTATTTTGCCTAAAATGGTCCTAACTTCGTCGGGGTCCCTTTCCTCTATGGGTATCGAGGGCCCCTTTAGCGTTGGATCAATAGTTGAAGTCGGTGCAGCTACATAGAAGGGTATCGAGTGCCTATATGCTACTACAGCAATCGTATAGGTACCTATCTTATTTGCGACATAGCCGTCAATAGTTATACGGTCAGCCCCCACAATGATCTTATTAACGAGTCCTTTGCTAAGCACATAACCTACCATGTTATCAGTGATGAGTGTTACATCTATACCCTCCCTTAGAAGCTCCCATACGGTTAGCCTTGCACCTTGCAAAAGGGGTCTAGTCTCGGTGGCAATGACTTTAACTCTTTTCCCCTCCTCTACAGCGGCTCTTATAATCCCCTCAGCTGTCCCGTACCCTGCAGTTGCTAAGGCACCAGCATTGCAATGTGTGAGTATGGTATCGCCATCCTCTATAAGTCTTGACCCTATTTTGCCGATTAGCATGTTCGTCTTGATATCCTCCTCCATTATCCTCTTAGCTTCATCTAGCAGTAATGCTTTAACCTCGTCGATAGTTAGACCTTTATTTATGCTCTCCTCAGCTTTACTCATCACTCTCTTAAGTGCCCAGAACAAATTATATGCAGTAGGTCTAGTACTTGCAAGTAGATTATAGGCTTTCCTTAGATCGTTTAAAAACTGATCAGCCTCTCTTGCATTCGAGTTTAGAGCTGCAAGGGCTAGTCCGAAAGCGGCAGCTACCCCTATGGCAGGTGCTCCTCTAATCTCCATATTCCTTATAGCTTCAGCTATTCTTCGGAAATCACTACTTTCAATATAAACCTCCTCCCAGGGTAACCGCCTCGTATCAAGCCATCTGAATACCTTTCTCTCCTCATCCCACTCTAGAGGCCTGACCCTAAGGGCCAAGAACCATTGCACCCCTAGAACACATTTAAGCTTAATACTACTATATTTTACTATAAAAATAACATGCCTAGGACTAATTATAGCCTAGAGAACTATTAAATATGAAGATGGGAAGAGGCTAGGTGTCTTTGGAGATTAGTCTCTCTGTATCCGAGATAAGTGGATGTAATATAACACTACCGGATAATTTGCAGAAAGACGTCAAGAGTTTCATTGAGAAAAAACTAGGTAGGAGCATAACCAATTGGATTAACTGTATTGAGCTTCTATATCTGGTTGACAAGCATATGCTAAAAGTCAACGATCCCAACATGGGTAATCTAGGATTTGCAGAACTTGTCACCATATTTAGTAGGATTAACCCGCAGACATGGATAATCTATGAGGTCTATCTGGACTTAAGGAAAAGGGGGAGAATTGTTGCGCCAGGGCCTAGGCCCGATACATTACTAGTTAAAGAGAGTAAGAAGAGCCGAAAATACAAGTATTACGTAATAGTCATGGAGACTAAGAGGAGTGTTCCTCTACAAGCTCTTCTATCATTTCTTGAAGAAGCTATAAAGAATAAATGGGAGCCCTTAGCGGCAATAGTGGATAGCTACGGCGACATAACATATTATTCCATGGCAGCTCTTAAACTACAGCCTAGAGCCAGCATAGTGGAGGCTGAGCTAAGTGAAGACTAGAATACAGCTTGAACCTCTCCGCGGCTTTAGAGATCTCCTACCGCCTGAATCTGAAAAGCTTAGTAGGCTAATGCAGATATTTGCTGAGATAGCTAGCCTCCATGGCTACCGAGAAATAAAACCTCCAACACTTGAAAGATTCGAAGTATTTGCAATAAAATCAGGTGAGGAAATTAGGAAATCCATGTTTGTGTTTAAGGATAAGGCGGGAAGAGAGGTTGCATTAAGGCCTGAAGCTACAGCGAGCATAGCAAGAATTTATTTAAAGCATTTAAGGGGTATGACTAAACCTATAAGAATCTTTTACATTGTCAACTGTTTTAGGTATGAAGAACCCCAATACGCTAGATACCGAGAATTCTGGCAAGCTGGCGTAGAATTACTGGGAGAGCCTTCGATACTAGGAGACGTAGAGGTTACTAAACTTCTCTTAAACTTCTATGAGAAAATAGGCTTGATAAGTGATATAAAGCTTAAGCTCGGGACTACAAAACTCTATAGAACGTTATTTAATAGCTATAATATTGATGAGGAGATACAAGATAGAGTTCTCCACTACATGGATAAAAAAATGTATGAAAAAGCATTAGAACTCCTAGGTAAAAATAGCCAGTTAGCAAACATACTTAAGGAGTTATGGGAGGAGCCCTCGAATATTGAAAGAGCCAAGACTCTTCTAACCAATGTTGACAGTAATGCTATGGTAGCAATTGAGGAGCTTGAATTCATGATGAATGTACTTAAAAACTACAAGCCAAACTTGACCATAGAACTAGATTTATCGTTTGCTAGAGGATTAGCTTACTATACAGGAATTATATTTGAGGTAATAATACCTGGTTTCCCTGTTAGTATTGCAGGAGGAGGAAGATATGACAACTTAGTCAAGATCTATGGTGGTGAAGACGTACCAGGCACGGGTTTCGCGATAGGCTTGGATCGAACTCTAGCAGCTCTTGAGTATTTAGGAAAAGATGGAGTACTTGAACAGCCAGCTAAGATTAATGTAGCCATAATATTACTTAGCAGAGAAGCCATGCATTTTGCCTTGAAGACACAAGACATCTTGGCTGCAAGGAGGATACCTTCTTTAATAATATACCCGCGTAAGTTATCTAAAATCCTGCCAAAGCTTAGCGAGCAAGGCTTCACCCATGCCATAATCATAGGTGATAGAGAGGTTAGAACAGGTCTAGTAACAATTAGAGACTTGACTACCAGAAGCCAGACGGAGGTGAGCATAGACAGTTTGCCAGAGAGGGTAAAGATCATATAAGACTTATAGGGCTTGACCTCTAAACCACCTTTAGGGAAGTGGAATCAAGTAGAAAGTATTATCCCTAATTCACTAATTAGTTACTCGTGCTGTACTCCTAACTAGCAAATCATAGTATTGTATAGTAATCATAAAGACTATAGATCCGACATCTAGCTTCATGCTTAAATGCGAATATAAATCACTGAATTTATTAATAACTAGGGAGTGATGAGGGTTAAGATAATATGGTAACCAATAGTAAGATAAATGCTGACTACAATGAGTTGAGCAAGGAGGAAATAAACAAGATAGTCCTTGAAACTATTAGGAAATTTAAGGACATAATTCCTTCAAAATATAACAGGTTCCTAAGGAAGGTAGGCAAGAGTTTAACGAATGCCATAGAAGCTAACCATAGAAGACTTATAGTACTAAGTGGTAGTAATCACGAGTTGGTTGCAGTCATTGCAGCTAGAACCCTTCTATACTATGAGCGTATATTTAGAAGATTAAAAGGTAAACAAGAGATAAAAGTGCTTTATATATTTCATGATGAGTTCAGCGACGCAAAACTTCGGAAGGAGATTTTTAAGAGGATAATAAAAGAACGCTCATCGCTGATCTCCCTTACAATCGCGAGGTATGAGGAGAGTGAAAGGTTTCTAGGGACAACGTTTGATGCTCTCGTAATGGATCTTAATAATGATCTAAGACCAAATGATGTAGGAAGACTCGTTAACATAGTAAGAGGAGGAGGAATAGTCTTACTAACTACCCCTCCGTGGAAGGACTGGGACAAGAAGCTTACAATATTTAAACAGAACCTATTGGTACCTGGTTATAATGAGCCACGTCACATTTTTATATCATGGTTCAAGAGAAAGCTTGTCGAAGGCAAAGGAATATTCATATATAACGTTGATGATAATGAGGTAATTAAAGAAGATGACCTTAGGATTAAGCCTCGTGAGAGGAAGGCTATAGAGATTCCCGACAAGACTTTATTTCCTAAAGAACTTTACAAACTTGCTTTAACGCAAGATCAAGTCACTGTAATAAATACCATTGAAAATAACTTAACTAAAACAAGCCAGGATAAGCACAAGATAGCCATAGTAGTTACAGCTGATAGAGGGCGTGGAAAATCATGTGCAGTAGGGATTAGCATAGCTGGCCTTATACACTTGAGAATTCATGAGCGCAGAAAATACAAAGTCGTAGTAACCGCACCGTCACCCACAAGTGTTCAATCATTCTTTTCGTTACTTATGAATTCTCTAGAGACCTTAGGGATCGATTATAAGAAGAGGAGTAAAGGAGGTAATGTCATAGAAGTTTACGGTGAGCGTTTTAGCGTCGAGTATTGGGGCCCCATCGATGTACCATTCAGAAAGGCTGATTTAGTTGTCGTTGACGAGGCCGCGGGGATTCCTGTGCCAATGTTATATAAGATATGGCGTAGTAGTCGAAGAGCGATCTTCGCAACAACAATTCATGGTTATGAGGGCGCGGGTAGAGGCTTCTCGGTGAGATTTTTATCAGCACTTAAGAAGGATCCGGAGACAAAACTAATAATAGTAAAAATGCATGAACCTATAAGATATGCAGCAGACGATCCTATAGAAAGGTGGTCCTTTGACGCACTTCTCCTTGATGCTGAGCCAGCAGATCTTGATGAGAAAGACCTAGAAGCTATAGAGAAAGGCGAATTAGAATACCTGAAGCTTGACCCAGAATGGCTCTTTAGCCCAGAAGGCGAGGACATACTTAAACAATTATTTGGCATATACGTTCTAGCCCATTATCGGAATGAGCCTGATGATCTAGGCATTCTTGCTGATGCCCCTCATCATATAATTCGTGCTTTAAAAACGCCTAACGGGAAGATAGTATGTGCAGCCCAGATAGCTATAGAAGGAGGCTTATCAGACGATATTATCGAGGAATTGCTTAGAGGGGGCAAAATCCCAGGAAACATCATACCCGATAGATTACTAAAACATTTAAGAATAAAGGAATTCGGCTTCATGAGAGGATGGAGGATAGTTAGGATAGCTACCCATCCTAAAGTTCAAGGCAGAGGAATAGGATCACGTATGCTTAAAGAGGTATATGAAGAGGCCATGAAGTTAGGCTTTGACTGGGTTGGAAGCGGCTTTGGTATTAACGAGGATCTCATAAACTTTTGGCTTAAGAACGGCTTTATAGCTCTTCATATGTCTCCTGATAGAAACCCGGTTAGCGGGGAATATACAGTTCTAGTAATGAAACCCATAAATGAAAAACTTAAGAAAATAGTAGAATATGCGAACAAAGAGTTTAGGAGAAAACTAATTGAAAGCCTACATGATGCTTACAGGGGACTCGAACCCACAATAGCATGGATTTTGCTAAGAGCGGCTAGAGAACCAATATTTGACGATTATAAGCCATTACTGACACCTATACAAGTTGATAGATTGTGGATCTACGTCTATGGGCCCATGACCTATGAGGCAGTATGTGACGCTGTACACGAACTCGCTAAAGCTTATTGGTACATGTATCCCAAGCTAAGGGGCTTTAATCTATCAAAAAAGGAGGAGCTGTTGCTAATAGTTAAAGCTCTTCAGGGTAAGAGCTGGGAAGCTGCGGCTGAAGAGATAAAAACTAGACCCTACACAGCCATGGTGCTACTAAAGGATATTGTAAGGAAATTCCTAAGACATTTCTATGGTGTAGATGAAGGATCAAGGGTGGGTATAACTGGCGCTAATATTGTTAATGCGAAGAGAAGCTTAAAGGAAATGTTATGACATTAGCTCTTGACTACTATGGTAGCTCCATGATTTGCTGCTCTAGTTATATATATTTTATCTACTTCAACACCTCTTCTCATCATCGCCTCTTTAACGATAGTATAGCTTAGCTTCAATTTGCTCCTATCATAAAACCCGTAGATTGCGGGCCCCCAGCTTGATTGACCTATGCCAATAATACCCAGCTCTCTAAGCGCTCTCGAAGCTTCTTCAGCTTCTTGACAACAGAAACGCTTATCTCCCTTGTAGAATACATGGGCGTTAAGAATATCTAACTCCTCTACAGCATCTGCAAAACTCGCTAAATCCCTGTGGACTAGTGCTGGTATAAGCTTTCTAAAGACTAGGTAGGTAGCCTTTTCCTCTACAAGCTCACCGGCTCTCTCCATTGCAGTAATGGTGGTCTCGTATTCAGCTTCATCCTCAACAAATCGTTTACCTCTATAAGACGGTATTACTACGACAATACCCCACCTCCTTGGGATTCTAATCGAGGTTAACAGTCTTGGAGCTTCATCAGCTAATTTACCAGTATCCACTACTAGGCCTCCATATATGAACGATAATGTTCCAGCTCCCGAGAAACGCCCCCTACCAGCTGCGGCCGCCAGCTCGATAATACTTCTATGATCCTGTCCCTCTAGAATTGCTATTCCAGCATAGATTGAGAGTGCAAGCTGTGTCGTGGATCCTAACCCGCTATGGGCTGGTATACAGCTCAGTATTCTGACATCATACTTCCTGGAGGTACCAAAATACTCGATAACTCTCTCAAGTAATGTCCTAGCTCTAGTGCTCTGGCATCCTCTTACATTTCCCTCCCCCTTCCTCACTTCTATCTTATAGAAAGGTTCTTCGAGAGCTAATCCCACTGATCCGTATTTTGTAAAACCTTTCATGAAGCCATAAAAGCCCAAATGTAGCCTTGCATACGCCTTTATAATTACTTTCGTCCTCCTCCACCTCCTCTAATGAAGGGTTTTAAGAACAGTAATCTCATAAGGACTTCACTCGTAATCCATGGTTTTCAGCATACTGTAAACCTAACTTGAATAAGTGCATAGCGATATACAGTTTTACCTTCTTAGTGGGCCAAGGCGGTGTGTTTGCTTTTAAGAAGGGCTTAGACCACCATCCAGTTTTGGATGCAAAGTCCATGCCAGTAAATGCTAGTTCGGCTGGCTTACAGTGCAATGCTAAAAATAAGCATCTATCACCATCAGTAAACCCGCCAAGAATTAAGCTATAATCTCCTAGCGGTCTTACTTGTACGGTTCCTGCTACTCCTCGTAGGCGCCTTACAAGGGTTTTTAAGGCCCCGATGTTATCCCCATGGGCATGTATTACGAATTTTGCTTTACCTCCTAAGCTTTTCTGTGCCCATAAATACCCGTGCCACGAGCCATCAAGATCGCCAACAACGACTACAGGCCTCTGAAGGGAGTGTTTTAGGATAAGAGTAGCAGCTCCATCGGCGGCTATGAAGCTATCGCATTCTTTTGCAGCTATCTGGAACTCAGCAGACTCCCCTCCACCTATAATGCATATGTTTCTACCATCTATCATACTACAGAGGTCATCGAGTGTGACTAGTTCTCCTTTCCACGCCTTCTCGGCAAGAATTTCCTCTATGATCTTTGCAGCTTCGAGATCCAGGTAGTAACTATACCCCATAAATAGTCTAATTAAGGAGTATGTCTTAAGCCAATACTCCACGTACTCTCTACTACCAGGGCTAGGCATGCTGGAGGAGCTTGGATTCGAGTATAGCTCTTTTTCAGAAATGATATTAACAACTGATGATCTTGGGGACCACATATTTTTCTTCCCAGTAGGGGTTGTTCTTTCGACCCCCAAACTACTGCTTATCAGGATATTCCCTGGAACGAGTCTTTACGCAAATATTGATAGAGTAATCGATGTATGCCTATCCCAGCCAAGAAACCCGCTACCCTATGTCTACGCCGTTCTAAAAAAGCCATCTTTTATGCCTGAACTAGTAGAGGCAGATAGTATACATTCTAGATGTGTTCGTGACTCTACGCTTAGGCTTGAAGCCATAGTAGTTAAGAGATGGATGGAGAATAATTTAGTATTTATGCAGTTAGAGATCGTGAATGTCTCTCCAGCTGCTCCATTTACTTATAAGAGATATTATGGTTGTATTATTGAGGCATTAATCGCGTTAACAAGGATTAGATACTTTACCCGGATGGCTTTTAGGGATTGTAGTCTATTCGATAATTTTCTCGATAGAATTGCTCACTCTTTTGACTGTGTACTGCATTCCACTAGAGACTCTTTATATCACTCAATAGCCTATGAAATACTTGTAGAGGCATATAGGTATTATTCTCTAGCTGGTTGTCCTATTCCTCATCGACATCATAACCCCTCCTCTTCATAAGTCTTCCTATCTTTGACATCTCCCTCTCCTCCTTTATCAATTCCCTCTCTATCTCCTCTATTCCCTCCTCCTTTCTACTCTTCTCTACAGCGAATAAACAGCGGCCATCTGGAAGGAGCGCCTTGAGAGCACAACTAGCGTATTGGCATGAGCCTCCCATACATTCGTCTCCTATCCACCTACAGAAGGGGGCTTTATGAATCTTGCCATATTGTTGCTTCCTAATTACGACTAAGGCGTTGTTGAGGCATCTAAAGTAGGGACAAAGAGGATTGCAACGTCCATCAGGGAACGGCATAGGCCTCTCTCTTGTGCGCTGAAACTGTTGTCTCTGCGTTATTCTTAGAGAGGCTCCCCTCGGATTCTGTGCTTTCCTATCTCCCTTGCCGGATCTTTGCCCACTCATATCAACTTCACCATGTCATGCTTTTTGATCTTTTAAGCCTCGTTTTGATCCCTATCCGGCATGATGACCCCCAGAGCTATGAGTTATCGTTAGCTAGGCTAATGAGGCTAATGTAGACATCCCCACGGCAGCTAACTTATTCTTAAAGTTACCCAGTTAATCATTACTACATTAAGGTAGGTTAAATATCTCTATGCTAAAGTCTGAGTTTAGACCTTATGCCATGTAAATGAGATGTAACGGATACTATTGGTTTCCTTATTAACTATAGCAAGTATGAACCTCTTCCTAACACTATGGCTTAGTCTACCGGCTCTTACAAGTTCTAGGGGGTCTATGCTCTCATCAAGCTTAATCACATGTAC
This sequence comes from Pyrodictiaceae archaeon, assembly GCA_040514295.1. Classification (GTDB taxonomy): domain Archaea; phylum Thermoproteota; class Thermoprotei_A; order Sulfolobales; family Pyrodictiaceae; genus JBEVCE01. The sequence continues at coordinate 9,863 of JBEVCE010000058.1, forward strand.
TAGATAGGGTGCATGGTCTATTCCAGGCCCCTTCTCATAAAGAGCAAAGTCGGCGCCGAATTTCATGCCTGATCTTACTATATAGCCTTTATCTCTTAGATCCTTATAAACCATATACAAAAGGTCTATTCTAGGTATGTATTTTGAGCCTATGGAAAGTATGCTGCGGGCGTCCAATTTCCTTCCGTCAAGATCTAGTACGACTATAATATTTTTCTCACTGAGATATGCAGCCTCGATTAAACTTAATTCTAAGGGGGAATTGAAATTCTTATCGGGTTTTGGATATGCAAGGGGCTTACCGTAATATCCGCTGAAGTAGAGTTTTCGTGAGAACTCTAGATCAAATATTACAACTCTAAGCCCTATAAGAACCCCTTGTTTCTTCATAGCATGTTCTGCCTAAGCCTTCTTGAAGGCATATTACATGCGGGCGGCCCTATGGAGGGCTATGAACCTTATATTCTCGGCAGCCTCTTTTACGGTATCA
>JBEVCE010000059.1:0-2543 GCA_040514295.1 Pyrodictiaceae archaeon
GGCTTGATCCCGAATTAAGGTATAGCATGCTGAGATGCTGTGCAGTAGCTTTAGTTGCCCTCCCAACCATCCCCGAGACATTTCCCTTCCATCGCGACAATGGTTCTGGCAAATCTCCTCAGGAGACACTCTATGGGAGAACAGGGTGGCGAAAAGGCCTCAGTCTCTCTGTTATAAGCCCCTTATTTGACCATCTATCCATCCATAGACCGACCAGGTAGAACAATGGCAGGGCTAGGGGGCGGTGGCTCGCTTACTACTCCCCGGCACCTTGAAGGCTACGAGGCTTGCACGGGCCCATCCTCCCCACTTATCCCTTTATGTGCCTAGCATAGCCTTCACGAGGGTAGCGGGGCTAGGGCTGTTTAAAGGATTCATTGAATACTCAAACAAGCATATAGCCTCCATGCAGGTTGTTGCCACTAGGGTAGGCCTTCCATTCTTCAGGACGTAGACGTATATCCTGGTGTTGCCTAGACTGCTGATGCCGGTATCCTTAGAGCCTATAAGCTTGTATAGGGGCCCGCTGGGCCTCTACGGGTTCTTCTGCCTAGTGCCCCCTCAGGGTGCTTAGGCTGTCACCTAGTTTGGTCTCTAGGCTAGCTCACGGGCTAGCTTGTAGACCTCTCTCAATAGCTCCTCGAAGGCTTGTGGCGTTATTCTGGCAGCGACGTATAAGCTGCTGTTTGATGGTACCATGGCTAGGTGGTTGACTATATGCGGGTTGCTAAGCCTTTTAACCGCTTCCAGTAGTCTTCTGGCGAGCCTAAAGTCGTTGTAGACTAGGTGGTAGGTTTTCCCCTTGATCTCTACGTCCTCGACGGCCATGCGCTCAATGTTTCTAATGACCCTGTGGATGCCTAGCCTATAATAGTGTTTCCTTATAACATGGGCTTCACTGGAAAACCTCTTGTTATACCTAAAGAACATGTATAGCCTATCGAACCTCGAGGTTACTAGTGCTATTGGCATGTAGAAGAGGCTGTGCCTAGGCATTAGTGTTACAACGGCTTCAGTTCTTTCCAGGGACTTGTATGGCGTTATGAACCTAGCCCTATAACCTACATAAAGCCCTATCCATTGATACTCTTTATCCCGAGGCCTCAATACTTTTTCAAAAACCCTGGCAGTATGCTTGATCAAGAGTATGTTCAGCCTTCTCCCCCTAAAGAACTGGAGTACGGCTACAAATGCGAGGAAGAACGCTATTAGGAATACATCGTAGACTGTAAGCCCCAGATCCATGCCCTACGCCACCAGGCTGTCAACAAGCTTAGCTAGATGCTCGCTGAATGCCTTGAGTTTTTCAAGCCCCTTAGGCTCCTCGTAGAGCATTGGTACTCTAATCTTCACCTGCTTATCGAAATACTCGTCTACGAGCCTTAACGCCTTTCTTTCCTGGCTTAGCCTCACCCTTAGCTCCCTAGGCAAGGATTCTTCAGCCCTAGCCTCAAGAACCTTGTTAACCACAATGTATTGTACATTTATGCCTATCTTGGCCAGGAAGTCTAGGGCCCTCTTAGCCTCAAGTATGGGTAGCGCCTCGGGGTTAACTACCAGGACCGCTATAGACGTCTTAGGGTTCTTGATGATCGAGTTAACGAAGTCAATATCCTTCTTCATCTTTAATAGCTCCTTGTATATTGGGTCTCTCTCCTTCTCAGAAGCTACTTCCAGCTCTCTTCCCCTGATAACCACCTTAGCCTTCTCGCCAGTAATGTCCTCAATTATCCTCCTCCTGTCAAGTATGGCCTCCCTAAGCTCCATGAGCTTCTCAATCCATATGGCGGAGATCGAGGGTAGTGCTAGGGTTCTTAGAGTAAGCCCTGTAGGCGGGGTATCGAATACTATGATGTCATAGGATTTAGTCTTCACGTTATCCCTAAGTATCTCCATTATCTTGTCCAGTGTAGCGTATTCTTCGATCCCAGGAGAATATCTTAGGACGTCAACATATCTATCCAGGTTTAGCACTTTTAGGTAACCGTAAATATCCTTTATCTCGTCAGCTAAGGCTTTGAGATGATCGTTGATCATTTTCTCGAAATCTACCTCGATAGCGTATAGGTTTTCAGCAACCTTTCTAGGCTCGTCACCTAGCCCTACTCCAAGCACATCACCGAGATTGTGTGCAGGGTCGAGCGATACTATTAGCGTCCTCCTCTTTAACGCCGCTCTAAGGGCGAACGCAGCTGCACAGGTAGTCTTCCCTACACCCCCCTTACCCATAAAGAACAAGATTTTGAAATCCATGCTCAAGGTGAGTAGCCCCTAGGTTATTTCGAATAAGCCGGCCATCTCGGCCAGCATATCATCCAGTCTACCGCTCACGCTCATACTGACGAGTATCTCTCTCGCCATGTAGGGGAGGAGCCTCAGCGAAATAGTCGTTGGAGGGCTTGGAAGACCTATAAAGGAGCCAAGAACTATTAGTGTGAACACGTTTTCAAGCTCCCTTAGCTCAACAAGAATGTATTCTATTGATCTAGCTCTAAACAAGCCGCTAATAACGGATAATAGTCTTTTTAGAAGCCCTCTAAGGC
>JBEVCE010000060.1:0-1914 GCA_040514295.1 Pyrodictiaceae archaeon
TTCCTAAGCAGATCCCCTGGTAGCCTGTGGGCTCTACGCGGGACGATTGCCTCAAGGATTGATGGGGGTGCGTAGGGATCGGCTTGTACTTTCGTGAAGACAGCTCTTGCGTTATCATAGTCAATGACTAGTCTTCTCAGCTTCTTATAAGCACTATAACCCCGGCCGCTGATCCACCGTAGCAGCTCATCTAATTCACGCGCAGAGACTCTCTCCATACCTTACCAGCTACCCTGCCAGGGTTAATCCCTAATACCCTGCTGTCGCCTCGGCAGCGCCTGCGGGCTTGGAAAAAACTATGTGGAGAAGCTAATTGAGGGACCTGCCCCGCGCTCCTACTAGTATGAGGGCTCGGCTATGACGGCTGTACCGTATACCAGTATCTCTGCTGCTCCTGATGCAACAGCTGTCGTTGTGAAGCGCGTGCCCACAATAGCGTTTGCACCCATCTTCTTGGCTTGTTCGACCATTCTCTTCAGAGCGTCGTTCCTGGCTTGTGCTAATAACTCTGTGTACTCTTTGATCTCACCCCCGGCAATATTCCTTAGTGCAGCCATTATGTCCCTCCCGATATGCCTCGCTCTAACGACACTGCCGCTAACTATTCCGAGGATCTTCACGATCTTGTATCCTGGCAGATCATCTGTTGTTACGACAATGATGTCGTCTATGATCATTGTGTTCCCACCATTGTTTATCTTTGGGAGAACACTATTTAATAAATTGCCGGAGAACACTCATCTCCTGACAACATCCTTCGTGTACACTACAACTGGTACTATTAGTGATAAGGCAAGTAGCCCGATTACTCCTTCTATAATCCATGGATTACTAATATGTAGAGCTACCAGGCCCGCAGCCATGTCGAGTAGTGTGTGCATAGTTATTGCTGCAAGTATTATCCTAGAGTTTCTCGTAGCAGCAGCAACTGCTAGCAGTGTCATTGATAAGTGGAAGATCATGGCTGTATTTCTCTCAACTGCTCCTGGCAGTAAATCCACCCAGCTGTAGCCATAAATAGATGACGCCAGGGGTACTTGCAACACATACACTATTAATGCCTCTGCCAAGCCCCACCCCAGGCCTATAGAGGCGCACTTGTAGAGCCTCTCCTCCCCAATCCTGTGTTTTACAACAAGATACCTCACAGTCTCCTCAAACACCCCGGCGGCTAGCGCGGCTACAAGTACCCCGGCTAGCATGCTCAGCCTCCTAGCTAGTACTAGTAGTGTAGCCCTAGCTGTTAAGGCGAGAAGCCAACCTGCCCCGCCCAGCACAGCGTCCAGCCAGTAGCCCGGCCGGGCTCTTAGCACGAATAGTAGTGCTGAGAAGCCTGGCCCTACTGCTACTAGTACTGGTATGAGAAGGAGTATATTCAAGGTCTAATCTGCCCCCTAAGCATGGGTAATAGATAATAGCCTTATGATATAATAATTGTTTACCATGTGGAGAAGACTTGGTTGAGAACAGGCAAGTATTATACGGTATTGCAGCCGGCGTAATAGCTGGTATTATATCCTCGGTAGTAGCAGTCTTGAGGCTTTACGGTAGGATGGATGATTTCCTCCTAGACCTCATATACCAGCAACTACTAGCATCAGGGTTGCCGGGGGAGAAAGCCCTGGAGACTGCTAGGAGGACTGTGGAGGGGCTTTGGTGGATCCGCTGGCTACTAGCCGTAGGCCCTGTCATCAACATGGCTCTCCTTGGTGCGCTTCTAGGTCTTCTCACGCACGTCTTTATCAAGAGCCTCGGGTTAAGACCGTGGAGCGCATCTCTGGCCACAGGCCTAGTACTGGTACTGCTGCTACAACTCCTGCCTCTACTCTTATTGGAGGAGTACTACTCCGGCATCACAGGAGTGCTGGAAGAATACGTTGGGCTACCAGTAATTCTAGCGCCCTCAATTACCTA
>JBEVCE010000060.1:1924-2579 GCA_040514295.1 Pyrodictiaceae archaeon
CTTTAACACTCTTAGAGGTCCGTGGAGTAGATGGGGAGAAGCAGAGCCGGAGGTGTACTAAGGGGCATTAATCACGACCACTCTTCTCCTCTCCCCTGCTCATCCAGTCAAACAGGATCCTCTGCTTCACTGCTCTCTCAGCACTCCCGGGCCTAGTAGTAATCCTGCTCTCCCCTTGCCTCTCAACTACTTTCTCTATGAAATAGTCTCTAACAGGCTCGTAGACCTCCTCGTAGAATCTGCGCGGGTCTAGCAGGGTGTTTTTAGGGAACTTGCTTAGGTACTTGAGTGCAGCCTCCCATGCAACCTCGTAGGGTATGACTTCTGACTCAACTCTCACTATCAACAACTCTCTAATCTTAGTTGCTAATCCTTTAACTACTGCCTAGCCACGCGGCAACACTCTTATCTCACCTAGCTGTAGGCTCATGACCTCCTGAGCTTCTTTTCATCTGTTACAAGTACCGAGTTAGTTTTCACTGCTACGCACAGACATGATGCACAATATACCCGTGCTAGTCTCCTCAGAAGCTAGCATAAAGACTTCTTTCTCAGAGCCCTTCGTAGAAAGCTGCCAAGCCTGCTAGGAATACTAGTATTAGGAGAGCCCGGTCAATAACGTCGCTGCACATAGTATATCCCCCACCCCAGAGAC
>JBEVCE010000061.1:0-10251 GCA_040514295.1 Pyrodictiaceae archaeon
CTGGTGTACTCTCATGGCAGAAGAGTATCTCTTTCCAAGCCCAGAATGGGCGAAGGCGTATTGTGAGGCTTTAAACAAAAGCGAGGAGTATAGAAGAGCGGGCAGTACGTGGACGGCTGGAGACATAATGTTTATCATAAAAGGTTTACCTGAGGAGCTCAGAAACCTATTCGGTGGAAGAGATAGTGTAGGATTCATACTAGACCTCTATCAGGGCCGATGTCGAGGCGTGGAATTTGTCGAAGACGTATCATCAAAGTCGGCGGCATTCGTGATATCGGCCAACTATAATGTCTGGCTGGATGTTATCTCCGGCAAGCTTCACCCCACGACAGCCTTAATGACCATGAAACTTAAAGTGGAGAAGGGTAATGTGGCTATACTGCTAAGATATGCGCAAGCAGCAATAGCTATGGTTAATGCAGCACAAAGAGTGCCAACAAAATATAAACCCTGATTGTCTTTTTCACTCAAGCTATAGCCCGTTCCATCCCTCTTTCCCAAGGCCTCTAATAGCACATTAGAGAAGCTTAGATTTAATCCTCTCTCGATAACTCCATACAGTAACCGGGGCCCAGAACCTAGTAACTAATAGCGTTAAGTTGTAGACACCGGTGTATCTTGATGACTAAGGACAGAGAGGCGCCACTACAAGAGCATCTTACCGAGCTAGCTATTAGGTTGAGGAGGATCCTCATAGCTATAGGCTTATCGGCGGCCATACTCTCAGCTCTTCCGGCAGGGTTTAACGGACCCGTCTACGTACCATTAATCTCTAAGCTTCCTGCTCTCTTAGTCTCAATAACCGTTCCCAAGCAGATTAAGACACTGGACGGCAAAGTATACAATGTCACAATCATGCCTAGTGGGGCTTTTGAGTCCCTTAGCATCCTCTTCTATGCAGCAATATTAATGGGTGTCATAGGCGCTTCGCCAGTAATAGCTAGGGAGATTTGGGGGTTCATTGAGCCAGCCCTCTATCCCCACGAGAAGAGGTTTGTGAAACGTTATGTCCCATTATTCGTCATATCCTTTATAGCTGGTAGCATGCTCGGTATATTCCTAGCAGCTCCTCTTATAATGAGGCTTACACTATCACTATACCCCTACTTCGTACCACAAGGATATCCTGTGATCATAAAAGTTGGTATAGATGAGGCAGTATCATTTGCCATTGAGATGGCTATAGCCATGGGCCTAATAGCAGAATCCCCTATAATAGCATACCTTCTGCTAGCCTATGGAATCATAGATCCCGGCATGATAGGCAAGGACACCATGAAGTATATATTCCTAGGTTCAATGGTCCTAGGAGCAATAATATCCCCGGACCCGAGCGGTATAGGCATGATAGTGATAGGCCTCTCCATATACTTGCCTCTCCACATAGCTATAAAACTCGGTATTAAGGCTTATCATAGGAGAAAAGAGGAGATAGAGCTTAGGGAGACTCTTGAACTCGTAGTAGCAGAGGCTAAGGAAGCCTCACAACCCCAAGGCTGAGGATGAATTCAATAATGAGCCTCCTCTAAAGCCATCTTCTTTACAGAGAGTATATTCATTTATTAGTCTTTGGCCACCACGAGTTATGTGGTGAATCAGGCTATGAAGGCCTATGTGTCGATAGATCTTGAGGGCTTACCAGGTGTTTCCAGTCTTATGCAAGTAGCTCCCAGCCTACCGCTCTATAGTGATGCTAGGAGGGTGATGACATGGGCTGCGAATACCGTGTCTAAGCTGCTAAAGGAGAATGGGTTTGATAGAATAGTGGTAGCAGACAGCCATGCATACATGGCTAATATAAGCTATATGGATATTAATGTACCCATAGAGCTTATACAGGGTTATCCGCGTCCCTACTCAATGGTAATAGGTATTGAGGAGGGGTTTGACGCGGCTTTCTTCATAGGCTACCATGCAGCTGCTGGAACTCTTAGGGGCTTCCTAGACCATACGTATAGCTCGCGGGTACTCTACCGGGTGTTTGTCGATGGCAAGCAAGCTAGCGAATACCTCTTAAACGCGTACTATGCTGGCTACTATGGCGTCCCAGTAGCCCTTGTTGCTGGCGATGATCATCTTCGCATAGAAGTTGAGGAATATACGCCCTGGGCAGTGTTCGTTCCTTTAAAGAAGGGCTTATCGAGGATATCTGCAAGGTATCCATCTCTAGGAGAGGCTGAAAAACTATTAGCCGAGGGGGTCAAGGAGGCTGCTAGGAGGCTGAAGAACGGCGAGCTTAAGCCGTTAAAGCCTAAACCGTTAAACATCAAGGTTGAGTTGAGAGAAGTCATCTATGCTGATATGGCTCAGCTCATCCCAGGCTCGAGGAGGCTTGACGCATACACTATAGAGTATGACGCCAAGAATCCTATAGATGCATTGGGGTTCATAGAGCTAGTAGCATGGGTGGGTCTTGCAGGGCATATGTTGGTGCAGTCGATGTATAAGTAGCCTTCCATGCTTCAAGCTCTTAATATTTTAGCTTCTTGCTTAAACCGTATTCTCTTGTCAACCGGGCTCTTCAGCTAGGTGTATGCATTCATGCAGGACATCTTAGTGATAGCTCTGGGTGGTAATGCCTTCCTCCGTAAAGGCGAGAGAGGCACTGTAGAGGAGCAATTTAGGAATGTGAGGATAGCGGCCAGGACGATAGTGGACGTCTACGAGGAGGGCTACAGGATAGTCGTAACCCACGGCAATGGTCCCCAGGTCGGTAATATACTTGAGTGGATGAATGCTTTAAGGGACAAGATACCACCACTAACCATGGATATAGCTAACGCTATGACCCAGGGATGGCTAGGCTACATGCTCCAACAAGCCATAGGAGACGAGCTTGAGAGGAGAGGGGGCAAGAGAAGAGTCGTATCTCTTGTTACCCAAGTACTTGTTGACCCCACCGATGAGGCATTCAGGAATCCAACAAAGTATGTAGGCCCCTACTACTCCAAAGAAGAAGCGGAAAGGCTCTCGGCCGAGACAGGCTGGATCTTCAAAGAGGATCCGCGTGGCGGTTACCGCAGGGTGGTTCCAAGCCCGAAGCCACTTAGCATAGTGGAGATAGACGCCATAAAGTCCCTTCTAAGCGACGACTACATAGTAATAGCTGTAGGAGGCGGGGGAATACCAGTATGCCGAGATGGAGCTAGTTTGCGAGGAGTAGAAGCAGTTATAGATAAGGATCTAGCGTCTGCAGTACTAGCAATAGAGCTTAAGGCATCGAAGCTAGTTATCTTAACCGATGTTGAGGGCGTCTATATAAATTATGGTAAACCTAACCAGAAGCTTCTTAGGAGGATAAGGCTCCCAGGATTGAGAAAATATTATGAGGAGGGGCAATTCCCTCCTGGCAGCATGGGACCAAAAGTAGAAGCAGCCATGTTGTTTTTAGAGAATGGTGGTAAGGAGGCAGTGATAGGTAAGCTCGAGGAGGGCCTCGAGGTCGTTAGAGGCGAGAAGGGCACCGTGATACTACCTTAACCATGTCCCATACACATATTAAGTTCATGGATTCTGTTTTGCTAAGAGTTTATTTACTAGACTCTGCCTACAAATCCGAATGGGTGTAAAAGGACTAATAAAGCTGGGGGGATGGAATGTCCTTCTTCCAGGGTAATGAATGGCTCATACTCTTGCTTATAGCTATCCTCCTCATTTGGGGTCCTACAAAGCTTCCCCAGCTAGCAAGGGGCCTCGGTAGGGCATTCTACGAGTTCCGTAGAGCTACACAAGGTATCATAGAGGAGGAAGAGACTGAAAGGCCTCCGAGGATCTCAAGGACTGGGATAGAAAAGATCGATGACACTACGCTTATCAAGCTAGCCGAAAAATTAGGTGTGCAGGCTGAGGGCAAGACTAGGGAGCAGTTAATCGAGGCGATAATAAAGGAGGCTAAAAAGAAGGGCCTCTTAGAGGAAGCTTAGTAGGATAATAGGAAACCCTCGCCAATACTATCATCAGCCTCAAGAATTCAGGTTGCATAGCCGGTGATGTAGCCTCCTTTATCCCTAGTAGCTATTTCCGGTGTGATTGCTCTTAGAGAGCCTACGTTCGTCCTACCAACTATTCTCCCACGGAATACAGTACCTATGGCACTAATAAACTCGCCCTCCTCTCCACTTCTCAGCTTCCCGGTATAATGAAGGTATGCTAAGTGAGCTGAGGTCCCGGTTCCGGAGGGGGAACGGTCTACAAGAGGCTTATTCTTGGAGCCAAATATTAGTATGCCATAAGCTTTGTAAGGGCTCCTACTAATCTCCTCCACGAACCTTATTCCGTATAATCCTCTTATCCCTGGGATCTCAGGATATACTATGCTTGTCTCGTCTATCTTGCCCCATATCTCCCTTGCAAGCTTTACAAGCATGCCGAGCTTATCCTCTCTCCACCTAACTCCTAGCTCCTCAAGGCTCACTATCCCGTAATAATTGCCTCCAAACGCTACATGAACGCTTATCCTCCCATAGTCTTTTACCCTCACTTCTTCAACCGATTGGATGAAGGAAGGCACATTAATCATTGAAACGTATTTTACGTCACCCCCTCTACATGGACTTTAAGCTTAACAAGTCCAGCAGGAGTATCAAGCACGACCTCTGTTACTGGCTTCCTACGTGGAATCACCCATCATATAATTAATAGCTCTGGCTCTACACGTCTATTCTTGAGGCTTAGGTCGCTTACTCTGAACCCCTCGCCTGTGTATAGTTCTACTTCCTTCTCACCAAAGTATAGTGCTGCCGTGATTCTACCTATCGCATCAGCCTTCATGATACCACTGCCGCTTGTACCAGCTGATACTATTAAACTATACTCTTCGAAGATCACTGGCTGCCCGTCGAGGCTTATATCGTAGTGGCCAGCCCACATGCTACTAGGCCTCATATCCTTGAACTGTGGTAGGTACTTGTGTAGTACAGGGTATATCCCGTACAAGTAGAATCTCTCCTCGGGCTGAGGATCCTCCTCCAGCTTGAAGGGCCTACCTAGCTCGTCGCTTAAGCCCACCCAGAATCGCCTCTCGTGAGGCTCGGGTCTCACATAAACGCCTCGCGGTAGAATTAGGAAGGGCATTACATTGTACTTGTTCATTCCCTTGACGTAGAGTAGTCTCTCTAGCTCCGGGGTATCAGCTGGGATTGTGAATATTTGCCTCTTCTTAGGCTTGCTATGACAGTCTATCCCTATGGGGTCTAGAAGCTTATGTGTCCATGCGCCAGCTGCTACAATGATCTTCTCAGCTCTTATTTCCCCCTTATCCGTTACTACCCCCTTTACCTCAGCTTCCTGCCAGGGAAACGGCTCTCCCGGTATACCTAAGGCTTTCTTAGGCTCTATGATGAAGCCCTTAACAGTCGTATTGAAGAGTATTTCTCCGCCCATTTTCCTAATATTCTGGGCATAGTAGTCTAGAAGCCTCTCGGGCCTCAGCACGCCAGCTAGGGGTACGTAAACCCCTCTATATGGATCCTTTAGTCCCATAGCCTCCGCTTCTTCGTCTCCTGCTAGGCTCCTGCGGAGCCCAAGCAGTTTCTCTAGATCCTCTGGCTCATACTCATAGTACTCGAGTCCTCTCCGCCGTAGCTCAGTGAGCACCCTGCTTATAGTCTTGTACTTCTCCTCTTCGAACACGAAGAGGTAGCCGACGAACATCATGCCTAGATCAAACTTCTCCTCCTCTTGTATATGCCTATAGAATTCTATGCTGGAGTGTGCTAGTAGTAGGTTTGTCCTAGAGTAGAAGAAGGCCCTGAACGCTGCAGCGCTTCTCCCGCTATCTCCGCCACCAAGGCCAGGAGCCTTGTCTACTAGGACTATCTTCTTACCAGGATCCCTGCGGAGGATGTGGTATGCAGTCGAGAGCCCTACGATGCCCGCACCAACTATGACTACATCGTAGTGCGGCAATAACTCCGCACCATGTCTTGGAAGCCATGGCCAGGTAATTTAAAGAAAACTCCTCTTATCCTTGCAGGCCTTCAGCCTCCCATACCTCTTTGCAGAGACTTCTAGCCCTAGCCTCGTCAACCACCCTAATTCTATAGGTCCCCATTCTCTCATAGAACTCTATGATCCCGGAGACGGCGAGGTGCTTGGCATGCGACAACGCCTCTGCATGTGCAAAATACTTCTGTGATAAGGGGAACTCGCTCCATGACTTGAAGGGTACATCCCATGTCATTTGCGAGGCGGCTTCATATACTGTTAACCCGGGCCTAGATAGGAGTATCCCTAGCATCTCGCAGAGCCTACGAGTATGGTGTATTCTAAGCTCTCTTATCCTCTTGGCAGGCTCGTTTATAAGCCTCCTATGCCCTGGTAGTAGGAGCTTCGCCCCCGCCTCCTCAACCTTGGATAGGCTCTCGAGGTAGTCTCCTAGCGGATTTAGATCCCATATTATCATGGGAATGTTGGGCGTGATGTCAGCTAGCACGTGGTCACCTACGATCATGAAGGCTTTATCCTCCTCTATTAAGGCTATATGGCCGGGAGTGTGGCCTGGAACCCATAAAACCCTATAACTTCTACCACAAAGCATAACTCTATCATTATCGCCTAGGAGCCTCGGTTCATACCTTTCCACTAGCTTCTCGAAGAGCTTTATACGAGAGAATGCAGGGTGCTTAGAGGTTAGCTGGTCGGCCTCACTTCGCGGCATGCCATGGCTAGCATAGAGATCTGCAACCTCTCTTGCAGGCCTAGGCCACTCGGAGACCATGTACTCTATCCACTTCCAGTCATCCCTCCCCATTACTAGTATGGGCTCGTGCCCGAGAAAGCCAGCAGCAGTAGAATGGTCTACATGGAAATGTGTAACAACAACTGTACCCAGCTCTGGCAACCCCTCTTCACGGATGATGCTCTCCAGCCTCCTAGCGCCCTCCTCGCCCATCCCGGGATCAATTATGGCTAGGCAGTTATCGCCTAGTATAAAATACGTATTTACATGCTTAAGTGCTGGTATAGGTATAGGCTGTCTATAGAGGTAAACTCCCTGGGTGATAGTCTCTAGAACCGTCATGGCCCGAGTTCCAACCCAGAGGAGTTGATGCCAGGGGATTTCAAGTACTCGTCTACCTAGTACTTTTGGTAACTACCGATAGAAAGCGGAGGAGTTTTAGAGAGGTGGCCTGGCTCTAGCATGACTCTCGTAGAACTCTAGAGGTGGTCTAGAATGGCCTCAATACCAATACGTTACGAAGAGCCTAGAAGGCCTCGTGCTCCTTTAGGGCCATGGAGGCTGGCAGCTATAGTCATTGTTCTGGTTGCGGCTGCAGGGATAATAGCTGCTAACATTGTTACGGCAGATGTCGGGGAGGCACTGGCAATAATAGATCCTTTTACAGGCAGTATAGTGAAGGTTGTCTTCGGGCCAGCTGTGGACCTAAAGGCCCCCTGGCAGTACACTAAGGAGGTATATGTAGCTGTAAGCACGCTATCCTTCCAGGCGGCCACCGGTAATGCTATAAATGCGCTTACAAAGGATGGTGCAAGGATAAGCGTAGACGTAACGGTAAGGTACGAGATAAAGAAGGATCCTGAGGTCATAGAGCTTCTTGTAACAAAATATGCTATGAGCCCACGCGAGGAAATAGAGAGGAATGTGATGACCCCTATAATAAGACAAGTTGTAAGAGATGTTATAGCAAGATATGGCCTTACAGAAGTCATCGAGCATAGGGATGAACTGAGCCAGCAGATAGTCTCATCTCTCCGCGAGAGACTAGAAAGAGACGAGACAATAAGACTAGCAGTCAACATCATAGACATTGCTGTTAGGAGGATAATGCCCCCACAGTCGGTTCTAGACGCTATAGAGGCTAAGTTAAAAGCACAACAAGAGGCGCAAGCAGCTTATTATCAGATGCAGAGAGAGGTAACCTTAGCGAACGCCACTAGGCAGAGGATGATAATAGAAGCCCAGGGAGAAATGGAGGCTAGGATAATAAGGGCGAGGGGCGAGGTGGAGGCAATAAAGCTGCTTAACAGCGTCTTCGGGAATAGGACAGACCTGGTACTACAATACCTGTTTATCCAGAACCTCGTAAAATATAATGGGACACTAATAATACTAGTAGCTCCTACGGCCAACCAGACAGGGCTGCCTCTCTTCATGCTGCCTCTAGCTAGAGGATAGCAGTCTGAAATCCTGATTCCCTAGCCTTTTAGGAGAGTACTTTTGCCCCTCTAAAAATCTAAAAAGATTATGGGAGGACGGTATATCGTGCAATAGGAGTCATAGAGGGTATGAGATATTTTCGTCTCCTTACTTTTGTGGCTCTGACACCCTCTTTAGCCAACTCCTTACCAGCTCTATATCCTCCTTGGGTGCTACCCTCTCGTAGCAGAACCACCAGTCAAAGCACTCATATTTCTTCATCCTCTCTTCAGCCTCCTGTATAGTCGATGCAGGCGGTACTATTAGCGCTTCTCCTATTATCTCGTTGTTAGGCCAGTTTGCTGGAGCAGCCCTACCATACTTGTCTAGTAGTTGTAGGGTTTTGACCATTCTCAGTATCTCGTCCATATTCCTCCCAAGTTCTAAGGGATAATATAGTATCGCCCTGATCACGCCCTTATCGTCAACTATGAAGACGGCTCGTACAGTGGCTGTAGAGGATTGTGCATGTATCAAGCCTAGCTTCGAGGCAACTTCCCCTCTAGGATCAGCTATTATTGGGAATGGTATTTCGACTCCAAGCCTTTCCTTGATCCATTCAATCCACTTAATGTGGCTATAGTTGCTGTCCACGCTTAGGCCTATGAGCTCTGCGTTCAGCTTCTTGAAGTCCTCGTATCTCTTAGCGAAGGCGACGAACTCTGTCGTGCATACTGGTGTAAAGTCTGCTGGATGGCTAAACAAGATGAACCATTTACCAGCATAGTAGTCTGGCAGCTTTATCCTGCCATGGGTGGTTACTACATCTATTTCAGGGAATTTTTCCCCTATGAGAGGAATTTGACCTGGCACTTTACTCGTACCTCCTTCTAGCCGGCTATATTTACTAGTTAGAATTGGGTTTTAAGTGTTTCGATTTACCAGCAATCCATTATCTGATAACAGATAGGTTTTTTAAAGGGGGTATCCCTATCCCATCGATAAGTTCCCATGAATTTCCTAGGCTCCTAAGATTATACCGTGAAGACTTCGGCATTGCCGTTACATGACTAGTATAGTGGGATCCAGAACTACTAGGCCCTCGAGGCCACAAGGTGCCTATAGCCGTTGCTGAGGATAGTAATGGTGTTGAGCTGGAGACCAATAGCATCATTATGACCATAGTATGGCTGGAGTGGTATTTAAGCTCAAGAACACCTACAGCTTAGCTAAACGTGAAGAGTATTCCTCATGGCATGCTAAAGCTTGTATGAGATAAGGCGTGAACTGCTACAACACTCTAAGGCTTTCCTGAGGCCCGGGGATACTATACTGGAAGAGGCTTTGACGCCAACTGGAATGAGGGCTACTCCCAGCCTCTGATAGGCCCTATTTCGCTGACAGGGAGCTAGGAGGGTGGCAGGCATTACGGATGCTAAACCCAGCTACGACAAGACTATAGCTTTCCAGGTAATAGAGGGGCAGGGTCTTAGCCAAGCTAGGGGGAAGCACCTGCTACAGCCATGTATGAGGGTATGAACGTTATCAGGTTAGAGATGAACCCGCCTACGAAAAGCGCTAGTATAGCCTTGCTCTTATCCATGCCGACTACATAGGCTGCTAGGCTCCCAGTCCAGACACCAGTACCTGGTAGTGGTAGGGCGACAAATACGATAAGACCCGGCACACCATACCTTTTTACATGGGTGGAGGCCCTGCTTCTCGCCCTCCAAAGGTACCTAGTATAAAGCTTGGCTAGGCTTGAGGCTATTTGTATCCTAGATCCAGCTAATGCCTCAGCGAGCTGGTCAACAGCTGGCAATACATTGGGGAGTAGTAGGGAGAGGGTAGCCACACCCAGTGACGCTATGGCGAGAGAGTAGAGCGGGTTCAGTCCTAGCAACACACCAGTTACCACAGCATAACGGCCCTCGTAGGATGGTAGCAGAGACAATAGGTAAACGTAGAGGTAATCAACATAGTGTTCCAATATCGCATGCCCTGCCTAGCCTTATGCTTAGACACGTTAAAACTGTTCCCGGAGATCAGGGTAAGCCCATAGCCTACATCACGAACATTACTAGTTTTGAGGCCTTCCCAGGAACTAGGGGTGTTCTCTAGATGGTTAAGAGGATCAAAATGGTCATCCT
>JBEVCE010000062.1:0-10055 GCA_040514295.1 Pyrodictiaceae archaeon
GCTGCGAGCTGGGCAACTAGTAGAGCCTAAGGGCTATAATAGAGGACTAACAGTGGTAGATATTAGTATTAGAAAAAACCAATAGTAAGGGAGTAGGAAGATAAGGCTAATAAGGCCCGTAGGGGTATGAGCCTAATATGTTATATTGGGAGTGTGTAGGGGGCCGTCGTCTAGCTTGGTAGGATGCCAGCCTGGGGACAAACCCCGCATTTGACGCAGGGGTTGCCGGAGCGCTGGTGGTCCCGGGTTCAAATCCCGGCGGCCCCACCACTCTCTACGCAGCCTTTCCTCCCATGATAGGCTTAGCTTTATCCCATAATCTTGCTAGGAACTCTTCAGCCTCCTTCTTGCTATGCAGCCTTAGCCTCCATGGTGACACGGATTTATTGATCTCCAAGACGCCTTCACTTTCTAAGGGCTCTACATAGCCTATAAGATTGTATGCTTTAGGAAAGTCTGCTAAGATATTAGCACTTGACCCGTAAAGGGCTTCTACGAGTTTAGGAAATGAGAGCCATGAGTTGTCTAGAGATGCTAGTAAACCCACTAGTGTCCTAAGCCTTTCTAATTTACGTAATAACGTGCCTCTTATAACTACTTCCGCTCTATGCCTATCAAGGATATCGCCATGGCCTGGGACTAGGAGTCTCCAGGAGTTGTCTGCTACCAGTTTAGCGAGGCTCTCGACGTAGCTTAGTATGTTTAGTATTACTGGACTCGTAGTAGGGATAACCGTATCTCCTGCAAAAAGAATGCCCTTATACTTGTAGCATACATGACAAGTAGTATGGCCGGGGCATTGTATGTAGCTTATCCCTAGCTTTTTCGCCAGAGTAGCTACCTCTTCAAGAGGCTTTAGTCTTCCGTTAACCTTCTCCACAAGCCTCTTATAGAGCACCATGAATTTAGACTCATACATCCTGCTAAGATCATCTACTCCACTAATACCCATGGCTTGAAATACTTTTATTGCCCAGTTCTTGGGCTTCTCGGGATCGCTAAGGAAGCTTATAGCCTCCCTTGAGGCTGTAACAATAATATCGCCGACCCTATCTAGTAAGCCTATAAGGCCTAACGTGTGATCCCAATGGTAATGCGTTATGAATGCTGCCATGGGCTTATAAAGAATGCTCTTATCGATCAGCTCTCTATGGAATTCAAGGGCGCCAGCGTCAACAAGAAATACGGTGTCCTTGCTAACAACTAGCGTGGCATTAGCAGGAGAGTCTAGAGGGGGCCTATAGGATTGGAAGACAAGCATTACTAGATCCTCAAATCTTACCTCCCTATACCCTCGTCCAGCCACTTTAGACGCTACCTCCCATTTAATCACGGAGCTGCAGATGTAGTTGTGAGAGCTAGATCCTTGTTATCAACCTACGGACCAGGAGCCCTAAACTATAGTCCTAATTAGTTATTATCCTTTGTAATATGCTATTCTAGTTAGGACGATGATCAGGATAGATGATGGGTAAGGAGAGAAGGGGAAGGGATCTAGGCTTCGAAGAGCCTTACGGCGTACTTAGGCCTACCTCTGTTCTCGACGAGGGGTCTAACGAATTCACTATTGACATGTAACTCTAGTATGTTATGCGACCTTCTCGTTAGCCACGAGCAATCCTTATCATTAAGCTTGGCGTGTACAAGCTTTCTAAGAATATCGTCTATTATATCCCCGAAGGCCCTCACCTCGTCCTCCTCGGCCTCATCGACTTCAACGTATAGGTCTATGTCGAAACCCCCCTCGAGACTAGTGCTATACTCCCCACCGCTTAAGTCAACGAGATATATCTTCTTTACGCTTCTAAATCTAGTAGACATAATTCTTGCTATGGCCTCGGCTAAGACTAGCTTCGCCTTAGCCCATCCACTCCTCCTACACTCGTCTAGAGCGATGGTTATTAACTTATCCAGCTCGTCCATGGCTATGTTCTCCTCTCGTTAGTCCCTAAAATACTCCACTCTCATACCAGGGATCTACTAACACTCCTGTATAAAGGTTTCCTCTAAATATATACTATACCTATGTGGGAGCCTTGTTCACCATAATAGATAATTTTTAATTTAGGACAATACTTGCAGAGAACTACACTAGTAACTACGCTTCACCGTAACTGTTAAACACTACCCAGGATCCTAATAAGGTTGGAGATGCATGAAGGGAAGTGGCTTAGAATGGCCCAGGGAGGGAAAAAACTAGTGCATCATCCAGGATCCTACGATGTCGAGTTCGTGGTTAAAGGCTGTACACGTGATCCCAGACTAGGCCTTGAGCTAGCCAAGCTCGTTGCACACTGGATTCGGAAGCGTGGATATAGGTTCCTAATAAGGCTTGTCGAGGCCCGGTTTGAGGACTGTATAGACGTAGTCCGGCCTCTTACGCAAGAGTTTATAAATGCCTCATTCATTATCGTTGAAGGAGATTACGAGACTGATGGTATGCCTAGGCTCGCTAGAATACATATCCATGTTAAAGAAGATGGAACTCTCACTATCTCGGAGGAGGGTGCATAATGGAGCTACTCGACGTAGATTTTGTGATAACTGTTGATAGATCCCTTATGACTAATCATCATGGGAAAGAGTTTATAGGATTTATGACGACAGGGCCTGCAGTAGGCCTTCCCGAGCCTATCTGGATGTGGATAAGTGCACCTAAGCCTAAAGTGGATAAGTATGGTAGGCCTAGAGAAGCCCCTTATGGTCTTAGGAAGATTGAAGCTGCATTACAAGATGCTGGGTTTAAGGCTGCAATCATAGACCCTGACTACGTAGAGTATTATATTCCGAGAGCGAAAGCACTCCTCATAGGACATCATGATTATTTCGCGTTTAACCCGCCTAGTAGTGAATGGTGGCTTGTGACAGGAAAAGAGCCTGTTAATAGGAAGAGCTTTCTCTCGTTCATGTCAAAAGTAGCCAAAGCTAAGAGGGAGCTGAATCCACGCTTAAAGATAATTGTGGGCGGGCCTGCTGCTTGGCAATGGCTTTATGTGCCGGACCTTGTAAAAGAGTTCATGGTTGATACTATTGTTGAGGGTGAGGCCGAGAGGCTGGTTATTAGGCTTGCTGAAAACATTATTGAGGGGCGTAGCCTGCCAAGATATATTAGCATGGCCCCGCAGGATGCACCTTCCCTCGAAGAGATACCAGCAATAAAAGCGCCTAGCGTTAATGGTCTCATCGAGATAATGCGTGGTTGTCCCCGGGGCTGCAAATTCTGTAGTGTCACATTAAGGCCTCTAAGACACTACCCTCTAGACAAGATCGAGGAAGAACTTAGGGTAAACTATGAGTACGGGATACGAGATGGGATAATTCATAGCGAGGACGTGCTACTCTATGGCTCTAGTAGTGTTATCCCGAACCCGGATGCACTCATAAAGCTACATAAGCTGGTAAAGAAGTATTACAGGACATTCGCTTGGAGCCATGCAACCCTAGCTGGCGTTGTTTATGCGCAAGAAAAGTATAAGCTCATAACGAGGATAACTGAGATAGTATTCGACGAGCACCAGGACTACTTTGGCTTCCAAACAGGGATAGAGACAGGGTCACCAGAGTTAGCTAAGAAGGTTATGCCGGCAAAAGCTGCACCCTATCCCGCTGAGAAATGGCCGGATATAGTTGAAGAAGCGTTCTCCATACTCCATGAGCATAGAATTATACCGGCAGCAACAATTATAGTAGGATTACCTGGCGAGACAGTGGATGATATAGTCAAAACAACCGAGCTAGTGGAGAGGCTAAGGCCATACCGCTCATTAATAGTACCCATGTTCTTCGTGCCAATGGGTGTCTTTAGAAACAAGGACTGGTATACGGGCGTCAATATCGGGATAGAGCACGCTGAACTCCTACTAGCCACACTTAGGCATAGTGTCTACTGGGCAAAGGACATAATATCTAAGTTCTATCTTAGAGGAGCTAAATATGCGCCTCTACGATTCCTACTAAACTTATTCCTTGATAGAGCTTCGAAGTTCGCTGAAAAATTAACGCCAGAGAAAATACTAGGCTATATAGAGGAGTCTAAGGAGAGGATGGCTCAAAGCACTAGGGTCGAACGAGACCCCATTCTAAAAAGAGTGCGTGAGGCCATAAAACAGAAGATAATGCAACGCCCAGTGCCAGTCTAATTGTGCCGGAGATACATCTGGAACATTAGTAAGAATGATTGTTACATATGGTACAAGTATCTCTTCAGCATACCTACAACTACTGGTAGTCTAACAATACAAATATTTTCTCAAAGCACGGTGTATACCACTATGCCTGTAAAAAAGAGAGTTATAATAATGGGGGCGGGTGGCCGGGACTATCACAACTTCAACATGGTATTTAAGGAGAACGAGGAGTATGAGGTAGTAGCATTTACTGCATCGCAGATACCAGGTATAGAGAATAACCGGTATCCCGCAGAGCTAGCTGGCCCAAGGTATCCTTATGGCATCCCAATCTATCCTGAGGATCAACTGCCAAGGCTTGTAAAGGAGCTTAAGGTTGACGAGGTTATACTAGCTTATAGTGACTTGACCTACGAAGAGCTGGGTAGCAAGATAGCAATGGTGTTGGCAACTGGTGCCTCATTTAAGATACTCGGGCCAGCAGAGACTATGCTTAACAGTATTAAGCCTGTCATAGCAGTGACAGCCGTAAAGACAGGCGCTGGTAAAAGCACGGTCTCAAGAGCTTTAGTGAAGGAGTTTAAATCAAGGGGAATAAGAGTAGTGGCTATAAGACATCCAATGGCATATGGCGACCTGGTTAAGAAGAACCTCATAGTTATAAGGAGTAAGGATGATATAGCAAAGTACCCTCTCACTGTCGAGGAGAGAGAAGAGTATGAGCCTTACATTAAGCTTGGCATTCCAATACTAGCTGGTATCGATTACGGGCTTGTCTTAAGAGAAGCTGAGAAACTAGGAGATATTATACTATGGGATGGAGGTAACAACGACTGGCCCTTCATAAGGCCAAACTACATGATAACAGTAGCTGATGCCCTAAGACCCGGGCTAGAGGTATCAGCATTCCCAGGAGAGGTCAATATACGTATGGCTGACACAGTGATAATAACCAAGGTCTCAGAGGGCGGCCCCAATAATGCAAAGATAGTTGCTGAAAACGTGAAAAGAGTCAACCCGTCTGCCAAGATAGTCATGGCTGATCTCGAAGTAAGAGTTGAAAACCCCAAGCTCATAGAGGGGAAGCGAGTCGTAGTAATCGAGGACTCTCCAACAGTAACACACGGCGGAGCACCATATGCTGCTGGCTATGTTGCTGCGAAAAAGTATGGTGCTGAGATTATTGATCCAAAGCCCTATGCTAAAGGCATAGTAAAAAAGATGTATGAAGAGTATCCACACATGGGGCCCATCGTGCCAACAACGGGATATAATAGTGAACAACTTAGGGACTTAGAGGAGACTATCAACAGTATACCAGCTGACGCTGTTATACTTGCCACACCAGCAGCACTAGAGGAGATGATAAGAATAAATAAGCCATACGTGAAAGTAACATATGAACTTGTAGTAAGAGATGGGCCTAGTATACGCGAGATAGTAGACGAGTTCATGGAGAAAGCATCTAGGGAGCTATACTAGAACCTCAGGTATCCCTCCTCTAGGAATAAACGAGTTTAAACAAACATGTTCTTCCTATCGGTTCTTAGCCGGCCTTAAACGGTTACCTTAATAAAGCCCAGTAAGGCTTTAATCTTAAGACATGCAGAGCAAACACCAACTAATTGGGAGGCAAGTAAAGCCTTTTACTAGAGGTAGGAGTAGGCAAAATCAAGATGAAAGCATCTAGTGGATAGGTGTAAAGGCTATGGCCAAGAAGAAGAGAAGAGAGGAGGCAGAGGTTGCTAAGGAGATTCCACTCCCTAGCAAGGAGGAAGGCACAATGTTATGTATTATAGAGAAGATTCTAGGTGCCGATCACCTCCTAATCCATTGCATTGACGGGGTTAAGCGTAAGGCTAGGATACCTGGGAGCATGAGGAGGAAGGTTTGGATGAAGGAGGGTGATATCGTGCTAGCAGCACCATGGGATTTCAAGCCTGATAGAGCAGACGTCATCTATAGATATAGTAAGGATGAAGTTAAACAACTAGTTGAGAAAGGCCTCTTACCAGAAGAGTTCCTAGAGCTAGCAGAGGAGTATGCATGATAGTAGGGAGTTATAGTGAATGTTGAATGAGGTGTCTGTTGCCTGGTCTCCCGTAGAAGGGAGAAAAGGCTAAAGGACAAGGATCTCTTTGAGACTGTTGAAGAGGTCTGGGATAGGCAAACTCTTCTCGCAGCATACGAGGTTATGCGTAAACTTAGACTAGATAGATTTGCTGGAGTTGTAAGCGCTGGCAAGGAGGCTAGGGTTTATAGGGCTATAGGTAGGGATGGATCAGAGTTCGCCGTAAAAATCTATTTAACCGTGACCGCTGAGTTCAGGAAGAGCATACAGAAATACCTTATAGGTGATCCTAGGTTTCAGAATGTTGATACATCTAATGCAAAGAAGCTTTTCTTTGCATGGGCCAGGAAGGAGTATAGGAATCTTAAGAGAATGTATGATGTGGGGGCACGTGTCCCTCGACCAATATTAGTCTATCAAAATATTGTGGTAATGGAGTTCATTGGACGTGAGGGTAAAAGGGCCCCACTCTTACATGAGATCTATGGTGAGCTAAGTCGTGAGGATGCATTAGAGGTTTACAGACAAGTTATAGAGAGCTATCGTAGGGCATACTGTTGTGCAAGGCTCGTGCACGCTGATCTAAGCGAATACAATATAATGTATCTTGACGGGAAGACGTACATTATTGATGTGGCCCAAGCTGTCCTTGTAGATCATCCTAATTCAGGGGATTTCCTTTGGAACGATGCAAGTAACCTCTACCGGTTTTTTACTAAGAAGCTAGGCTTAGATATAGGTGGGGTTGAAGACGTAGTGAGGGAGATGACCAGATGCCGGGAGATAGAGTGCGTGAAGGACAAAAGGGAATAGAATCTAGTAGGCCTCTCCATAGTATTCCAGGTGTGCTGAGACTTTACGAGAGACTGCCCCTTGATAGAATAGGGGTGTTTATCGGTGAAGGAGGGAAAGTGAAGTTAGAGGTTATGAAGAGAACGAGAACCCGTATAATAGTTGATAGTAATAATGGGACTGTGGTTATTGAGCCCGAATCGCCCGACGTACCACCCTACATGGTTATGAAGGCAAGAGAGTTCATAAGGGCTATAGCATATGGCTTTAGTCCTGACAAGGCCTTAAGAGTCCTGGACGAGGATAATGTATTGATGGTTATAGATCTCAAACAATACGTTGGTGATGCTCCTAACCATCTTCAGAGGGTCAAGGGTAGAATAATAGGTGAACAAGGTAAGGCGCGTAGAACCATTGAGGAGATGACTGGAACCTACATCTCTGTCTATGATACATATGTAGCAATCATAGGCGATTACGAGTCTGCACAGATAGCTAAAGAGGCCATAGAGATGCTGATCGAGGGGAGACAACATAGTACTGTATATAGGTTTATAGAAAGAAGCATGTTTAAACTTAGGAGGGCACAGATGAAGGAGCTATGGAGGCGTGATTATCTCATAGATATGAATGCCCAAGGAAGTATCTAAAACAGTAATTTCCTATATTGGGTTAGTCGAAACACTCTCTAGCCCGCTACCTCTGGAGGCTAGCGGGCTATGGTCTAAGTGATGACCTAGTTCTATTAGTAAGCGCTCTAAGTTTCTTAGAAAGACATCATCATTGTGGACTTTCCTAGCTATCTCAAGGGCCCTTAAGGGGGAGTCCTCTATGAGCCTCTCAAAGGGCTTGCCGTAAACGCGTTTCGAGTACGCACTCAACACGCTATAAGCCCCTATGCCGAGCCTTTCTAGAAAAATCGTGCGAACCATGTTACTCATTTCTCCTACTCCCAGGACACTTGTTAAAATATTACTATTAGATATTAACGAAGATACTATGCCATACAGGGCTAGGGTGAGCAAGGTTTATAAGACACTCCCTAGTAGAGAGGGCCATGACTTTAAGCGAAATACTTATTGTAGGCAGTAGCCAAATACCTTCAAGGAGGCCATAGTACCTACAAGCGAGGTGGCCTAGCCTTTGAGTAGGAGAGAACTTACACTACGTGTTGCCGAGGCCAGAAGTAGGGATGTTGGGAGGAAAATTGCCAGGATTAGCAGAGGGGCCATGCAAACACTAGGGGTAGAGGTTGGCGACTTCATAGAGATTGAGGGTGCGAGGGGAATTAGTGTTGCCCAGGTATGGCCTCTACCTCCTAGTGAGGAGAATGAGAATATTATAAGGATTGATGGCTTTATAAGAGAAGCGATAGGGGCTAGTATAGGTGACACCGTCACCGTTAGGAAGGCCTCTGTTGAGCCAGCCACAAGGATAATCCTGGCACCAACAGAGCCTATCAGGTTTGGCCGTGACTTCGTAGAGTATGTTAAAGAGTTCCTTCTACGTAAGCCTGTTAGCAGGGGAGAGGTAGTAATAATCCCGTTGTTTGGTACCGAGGTTAGGCTTGTCGTCGTAAACACCCAGCCTAGCCAATACGTCTATGTAACTGATGCCACGAGTTTAACTATAAGAGAGGAGCCGGTAAGCGAGGAGCAGGTAAGGGCTCGGGGCATTCCAAGAGTGACATGGGAGGATATAGGCGATCTTGAGGAGGCCAAGGAGAAGATTAGAGAGATTGTGGAGCTGCCATTAAAGCATCCAGAGCTCTTCGAGAGGCTAGGCATCGAGCCTCCTAAGGGTATACTGCTTTACGGGCCACCTGGTACTGGTAAGACGCTACTAGCTAAGGCACTGGCTAACGAGATAGGGGCATACTTTATTGCTATTAACGGTCCTGAGATTATGAGCAAGTACTATGGTGAGTCTGAGCAGAGGCTAAGAGAAATCTTCGAAACTGCGAAGAAGAATGCACCCGCAATAATATTCATCGATGAAATAGACGCCATAGCACCAAAGAGGGAGGAGGTCACAGGTGAAGTAGAAAAGAGGGTTGTAGCGCAACTCCTAACGCTGATGGATGGGCTGAAGGGTAGAGGCAAGGTAATAGTAATAGCTGCAACGAATAGACCGGATGCAATAGATCCTGCTCTTAGAAGGCCTGGTAGATTCGATAGAGAGATAGAAATAAGGCCTCCAGATAAGAGGGCTAGAAAGGAAATACTACAAGTACATCTACGTAATGTCCCTCTAGCCGAGGACGTGGATCTCGAAAGAATAGCAGAAATGACCCATGGCTATACGGGTGCTGACCTAGCAGCACTAGTAAAGGAAGCCGCGATGAGCGCACTAAGAAAATTCATTAAGAGTGGTAAAATAGATTTGAATAAGCCTATACCACCTACTGTGCTTAGAGAGCTGAAGGTGTCCATGGCAGACTTTATAGAGGCTATGAAGAGTATACAGCCTAGCTTAATAAGGGAGATTTATATTGAGGTTCCTGAGGTTCGTTGGAGTGATGTTGGTGGTTTAGAGGATGTTAAGCAGCAGCTTCGTGAGGCTGTTGAGTGGCCTCTAAAGTATCCTGGTGTCTTCGAGAGGATGGGTGTTAGCCCTCCTAAGGGCATACTATTGTTCGGGCCACCTGGTACTGGTAAGACGCTACTAGCTAAGGCTGCTGCAACCGAGAGTGGAGCAAACTTCATAGCGGTAAGAGGGCCAGAGATACTAAGCAAATGGGTAGGAGAATCAGAGAAAGCTATTAGACAGATATTTCGCAGAGCTAGGCAAGTAGCACCCACAATAATATTCTTCGACGAAATAGACGCCATAGCACCAGCTAGAGGGCTTCGACACGATACTAGTGGGGTTACAGATAGAATTGTTAACCAGCTTCTTACAGAGATGGATGGTATTGAGCCTCTCAGAAACGTCGTAGTGATAGCTGCCACCAATAGACCTGATATTCTGGATCCAGCCCTACTAAGGCCAGGAAGATTTGATAGACTCATCTATGTGCCTCCACCTGATAAGGATGCTAGGCTCCAGATACTACGGATACATAC
>JBEVCE010000063.1:0-2464 GCA_040514295.1 Pyrodictiaceae archaeon
CTGCATAGCCTCTGAGAAGGGGTCTAAGGCTCTCCAGCACATGACCTATAAAAGCCCATGCCGACCGCAAATGGCTTAGTTTCCCGGGATTAAAAGGCTCTTTCATGGTTAGTGAGAGTAGAAGGTAGATGCTACCACTACTCACTAAGGGGATTACTCCCATAGACCATCGTATATCTATGTGTTTAAGCCTACAGTAAAGCCTTCTTCCACGCCCTTCCCCACAGTCTGCTAGCATTCTTGATATTATCTCGTCTGCAAGCTGTCTCGCAGCCTCCTCGTCAGGGACAATATAGCCCTCCTTTCCATCACTATACACGTGTATGGCTAGTATGGCTATAAGATTCCTCGCTGCAGTACCAGCAACAAGGCTGAAATGCGTCGTTTCGGATACAAGTTCGTTCTCGCTTAACTTTTCAGGGGCGAGCTCATCGACATATTTCTTATTCTCTTCCACTACCTTGAAACTATACTCTTGGCCTTTTACAACAGGCTCCCGGGTAATAGAGTCAAAGCCTACGATATCCCTATTATCATGATATACTTTCTTAACTCCCCTCCTAGCCTTTTCTAGCGCTAGCTTCTCAGAAAGACTGTTAACAACTTCTAGGAAGCCTCCTCCAGCCCGTAAGGCGTGGAGGAAGAAGGCCTTAGAGGTATCAAATGGATCCGAGAAGGCTATGGTAAAGCCTAGGCTGTATCCAAGCTCTTTGCTGGCAAGCTTATCAGCGATATCACGGAGTTTCTCCACCCTCTTCTCCACACCAACATCCGGTACTAGTATTTCTACTACGCCGCCCTCCTGTACTATGATGTTGGCGCGTGGTAGACCCCCAAAAAGCTCCAGCACATAGCGTGATAGAGAGTCCATGGCCAGCTCTACTAGCAGGCTCCTGCCCCTCATAACCCTCGAAGCAGCTTTAGCGTATACTGGTGCCGAAACAAAGGATTGTATGCCGCTAGCATCTATTACAAGTATCCTATGCCCGCCGCCACCAACTAGCTCTGAAGCAGTATAGGCAGCGACGAGCTTGCTATGGGAGTAGAGGCTTATATCAGGTACTATACTAGCGAAAACAGCCGAGGGAACCAGCAATAGAGTGGCCTTCAGGACGTAGAGAAGGGTGTCAGAAATAGATCTTAGTATTGGGTCTCCAGCCGGGTAGGGGCCATATAGCTGTTTAATCGCGTTTAGCTCATCGATTAAATCCAGCACTATACTGGAGTAGCTCGTCTTTTGGACAGCATCAGTATAGCTTAGCCCCCTTAGTTCCAAAAGATCACTAAATCGTAATGATCTAGAGGGAAACCATAAATCCTCATCTAGAAACCTTTCAAGCAAAGCAGCCATCTCATCCACGATTCTATCAGCTTCACATCCCTCTATGGCGGCAAGCACGGGTTCCAGTAGTCTAGCAAGCTCTGTACGCGCCTCATCTCCGCTCCAAAGCCCGGACCTGCCCCTGGAGAACGCTATAACGCCGACATGATCTAAGTACCTCGTAGCAGCTACAACCCATAATGGTGAAAGCATTGGTGCTACATGATAGTCGTACCTAATGCTCTCCTTCCTCGCCTGGCTGAGCTTTTCCGAAATCCTCTCTAAAACCCTCTCCCTAGTAAGCCTCCCAATACACTCGCCATACTCCTTAGCATAAGCTGCTTCATACCCTCGCTCAGCAGCCGCCAGGGGGTCAGCCTCAGATAGCACGGCAAGCACTTTTTCTACATTCTGTCTAGCAGGAGCGACACCAAGTAGCCAGTTAAATACAAACCTGGAGAGGTCATCATGCTTTAGGGTAGAAACCTCCTCAATAGATCTCCCAACTACCTTGCTTTCGAGCAACTGCCTAGCTCTCTCAGCGGCTTCCTTCTCCCCCTCTAAGCCCTCTAAATACCTTCTAGCAAACCTTTGAATAGGCTTACCTATATCATGGAGGAGAGCGTAGAGAATGTAGTAATAATAGGAGTTCTTCTGCTCTACTTTCTCACGCAAAGCTCGCACCACCCTACTCCTAGAAGCTCTTCATCCACGCGGATCAGCTTCACGGTAAGATCGTCCCATATTCTCCCATAATGTTGTGAAAGAACGGATTTCACGATACCATAGAATTGTGGACTCTTTTTCTTGACAAGCTCCAGAATAGTTTTAGCTTGATGGCCCGTCATGAACCCTATTCGGGCAGCCGTGCACTCCCCCTTCCCTTCACAATACTTTTCACGTAGTCTCTCTAAAAACATCCTATAATCTTGGAGTTGTCCAATACCCTTGATGCGAGATACTTCTGATTCTATAAGCATGCATCCAAAACTCCTCAAAGCCTCTATGAGCCCGGTACTCTTCAAGAGTGAAAGCCTGCTTACTATCAGATTGTATTCTCTATAGCTAGGTACAAGCTGGGCCCTCGGGGGCTCAAGGATCTTCACAGAATACTCCAAGACGCCGGCCGAGAAGGTCTCTGCA
>JBEVCE010000064.1:0-9772 GCA_040514295.1 Pyrodictiaceae archaeon
TCCCAGGAACTAGGGGTGTTCTCTAGATGGTTAAGAGGATCAAAATGGTCATCCTAGATGACAACGAGCCTGGCCCAGGCTTGTTAAACGATTGGGGCTGGAGCATATACATAGAGGCTGATGACACTAGGCTCTTGTTTGACGCAGATACTTCTCCTCGCATCATAGAGTACAATGCACGCAGGCTAGGCATAGATCTCTCTAAGCTAGACTTTGCCGTGCTAAGCCATCACCACCATGACCACTACGGCGGCTTCGAGTATGTAGGCAGGGTTAGCCCTGGATTAAGGATCTACGTCCCACCAGGCGATACCAGGCATCTTCACGCCATGGGCCTTTCACCCTTAATCGTGGAAGAGGATATCGAGGTCAGCCCAGGCATATGGATTATAGGTCCCTTGGAGGCAGGGGCCTGGCCTCTATACGAGCAGGCACTAGCAGTGGATGTGGAAGAGCTTGGCCTCATAGTTGTCGTTGGCTGTAGCCATCCCGGTGCTGATGCCCTGGCGGAGAGGGCTCTTAAGGTCACGGGTAGGAGGATCTACTGGGTTATAGGGGGGTACCATGAGCCTCCGCTGAGCGTGCTTGAGAACTTAGCGAGAATAGCTAGCAGGTTAAGCCCAGCCCACTGTAGTGGCGACTACGCCAAGAACTATGTTGGGACACATATGCCCGACAAATACGTGGCTGTAAAGACTGGGACCATAGTTGAGGCTAGCTCTAAGGGGCTATGGATACTACGTGAATAAGTTAGAGGGTCTCCAGGGCTTGGCTCAGCTAAAGCTAGCTCTCCCCATGGCTTGCCAGTACATGATCCTTACTTCATCGCTCTACTAGCTTTCCAATTCTTACACGCCTTAATGTTTTATGCCTCGACAAAAGCTTATACTGGGAGTAGGATTAACTTGCCGGATCCGATATGCGTATAGGCCTTATCCTCCATCTAGAGGGACGTGGCCCCAGCATTCTACAATAGTTCTACAATACCCATAGTATTTCTCTCTTGTACTCTACCGACCTTAGAAGCTATTATAGAGGCCTACTATACACGGCTTAACGCCTTTACATAGCTCATTGTATTCCGAGTATGTGGTTTCCTTCAGTAGACCTAGCTATACTAGCACCATGCTAGACTATTAGCCTAAGACCCTTTCCCTAACAACACCCTTATGACCCTAGAAGCTATGTTATCTGAGCTATGATGTCCTGAGACATGCTCTTACTAGACGAAATAACTCTAACAACCTTGCCTAACAATGTCGCCCTCTATGCCCTTCAGCTTCTTCACCTCCCTAGTTATAGCTGGGAGTACTTCTCCTGCCTTCCCACGGATAACTAGATCCGCTATATAATCACTAGCGGTGGGCGTCATGTTAATAATGAGGAGTTTTGCCCCTCTTTCCTTAGCGTATTGGGGTATGTATGCAGCTGGATACACGGTAAGACTACTGCCCACCACAAGGACGAGGTCAGCTCTCCCAGCCTCCTCGAATGCTTCTTCAAGGGCTTTACGAGGTAGCGCCTCCCCAAAGAAGACTACACCTGGTTTAAGCGGCATACCGCAGCGCGGGCACCGCGGGGCCCTAGCAGCCCTCCTAGCCTCTTCTATAGCCTCCTCCAGGCTAACCTTGTACCCGCAGTTAATGCATACAGCGTAGCGAAGGCTTCCATGAAGCTCAATGACCCTCCTAGACCCAGCAGCCTGATGAAGCCCATCCACGTTCTGTGTTATGACGGACTTTACTACGCCAATCCTCTCTAGCTCTGCTATCGCATAGTGTGCCGGATTAGGTCTAGCTCTCCTATAGTTTTCAAAGAACTGTATAAAGAGCTTCCATACCTCGTCGGGATCCTCATAGAAATACTCTATACTAAATTTAGCTGGGTCTATCCTCTTCCAGAGCCCACTAGGCCCCCTGAAGTCAGGTATACCGCTCTCAGTGCTAATGCCGGCACCTGTAAATACCACTACGTAACTGCTAGAGGCTATGAGCTTAGCAGCTTCTTCTACAAGCCTATGCCTCAAACCTCTCTCAGCCCATAGCCTAGAGGAGGTCGTTGGAGAGCGATAAGAACTCTCTTTAGTGGGATAGCTTAGAGGCTAAGAGTGAGGACGGGCTTAGGTTTAAAAAAGCTTAAAGACCTGGCCTAGAAGTCCCATGTCCCCTTCCTCAGATACTCGTTTATAAATCGTGCAGCATCTATGCCGCTTTTTAAGGCCGGGCCTATCAGTGATGGCCCGTGCTTTACATCCCCGGCTGCAAAGACTTTTTCCCTTGTAGTCCTGAACTTCTCATCTGTCTTTATAGCCCCCCACTTCTCTACTTCGATCCCGCAACATCCGTTCTCAAAGGGTGGCGACGGCACTTCTCCCACGGCTACAAAGACTATGTCGACGTCTACCGTGAACTCGGAGCCTGGGATGGGTACGGGCTTAGGCCTCTTGGCTCCAGGCTCCTGGACGAGCTTCGTCCTCTGCAACACTACTTGCTTTACATGTCCCTTGTCGTCGCCGATGAACCGGACTGGGAGAGTGAGCTCTAGCGCTTCTATACCATACTGTTCTATGAGCCTATTGAACTCCTTCTCGCCCATTGGCGCCTCCTTCCTAGTACGTCTATAGGATAGGTAGACCTTTTCTATGCGCTCGCCAAGGTATTTCAGAGGAACCTCTACAGCGTCGACTGCTGTGAGCCCTCCCCCGATAACCATTACCTTCCCATAGACTGGTGGTATCTCTTCTAGCCTCTTGTACCCATGCTGGTACATCGAGAAATCAGCTAGCCATTCTAGAGCAGGATATACTCCCTCAAGATCCTCGCCCGGTATATTGAGCCTCCTAGACTTCCATGCACCGGTAGCTATTAGTATAGCATCGTAGTCCTCTATGATCTCCTCGAGACACGCCTTTTCCTTTATAAAAGGCTTTATTATGTGCTCTATCTCATTATCTGGCTTACCCTGCTTACAGCAGATAACCCTAGTACCAGTATGGAATATTACGCCAGCCTCTTCTAGCTCCTTTATCCCTTTCCTCACACCAGCCTTAGGCACATGGTATTCAGGTATGCCAAAGATCATTAGTCCTCCGGGCTCAGGGAACTGCTCGTAGACGTGTACCTCGTGGCCCTGGCATCTCAATACGCCTGCTGCACCAAGACCTGCTGGCCCAGATCCTATTATTGCCACCCTCTTGCCTGTAGGGGCTGGTATCTTGTCTGGCTTACAGCGTAGGAACTTCATACTACCACGCTCTAGCCTCCTAGCTGGGAGCATACAGTGTCTACTCCGGTTTAAAGAGTATAGGCTAGCCGGAATAGATAAAATAAGCGAGGGTAAAGGTTAGTAGATATGCTTAGGCATCTGTCATGAGAGGGCCTGCTAGGAGCTAGTTTGTAGCATCGCAGATGTACTCTGCCATGTCATTACTATAGCATGCCATGTAGAACATTATGGCCTCCCGTATCAGTCTGCTAAGGCTTTTGGCCTTCCTCCTTGCGATATTCTCGATCCTCCTAGCCATCTCATCTGATATATTAATAGCCATCCATGGCATCTCGTGCACCCCGTAGGTACCGCCTTCCAGGAGGAATTATCGGATTACGAGAGATTGAAAAAGGATCCCTCCCCTACTCCTGTCAGGAATACCCTTCATCCTCACCAGGCTAGCGGGTAACACTGTATTCCTGACAGGAGTAAAGGGTGCTACCGACTCCTAGGAGGCCTTGTGTATGTGTACTATGGCCTCAACCCTCTTTATCCCTCCTCTCTTGACCCACTCCTCCCCTATAGCCACTAGTGCTGCTACTCCTACGATCCTAGCTCCTACCTTCTCTACGATCCTCTTCATTACGTATAGCGTTCTACCTGATTGTACTATGTCGTCGACTATCAAGATCCTATCTCTCCTTGATATAGAGTTTCTGGGCACGTAGAAGACCAGGTAGCTGTTGGGGGGCTCGACATAAGCACCCTCTATGTATTCCTCGTAGGGGTTGTGTTTACTTCTCCTAGCTATAGCCATAGGTACCTCGAATATTATTGCTAAAGCTGTTGCGAGGGATATCCCGCTAGCCTCTGGAACCAGTATTCTAGTGACACCATCGCCCTGAAACCTACGGTAAAAGTATAGGCTTACAATCCTTAGTAGGAGGGGATCAGTTAGTACGGGCGAGAGGTCTATTAGGCCTCCAAGCTCGCTAAGCCTAGACGCTATTATCCTACGCGGGTTTATAGCCTTCTCTAGCCTCTCAAGTATCCGTGTAGCTTGTTCTAGGCTTGGCACAGTATGCCCGGTAACATACTTAGCTATAACGCTCTCGGGTAATCCTATCATCTCCGAGAGCTGGCGGTAAGAGTAGAGCTTCTTTGCCAGCCTTAAGGCCTCCGAGGCCATTATCCTTATCTTGAGCGCCTCATACTTGCTCTTTCGGGAACCCTCCTCGCTTGTAGCGGTCACTGTGCTCCTCCTCGTGGGCTGCTAGGGGAGGCTATAAGCTCTCCCATAATAATGATGGGTGTATAGTGTAAAAGAATCTTTGTTTGCCCCTTCCCCTAAACCCTTACCTGCACGAATCATAGCCTACAAGACCAGTACTTTACTTGGTTGATGAAAAATAGCATCTAGGCATCAAAGACTAGCAGGCTTAAAAGGCAATCACGGCATGAGATCACGTAATGGAGGGCTGTATATGAGCACGCGTAGGGACTTCATAAAACTCCTTATTGCTGGTGTTGCAGGCCTCGCGATAGGCTCAGCTGCAACTTATGTCGCAGTAGCTCCACGCGGGCCAAGTGGCTCAGCCACTCAGACGGCCACGAGGACAGTAACGGCTACTAGGACTAAAACCGTCACTGTCACAGCTACGGCAGCCAAAGGACAAGCTAAAATTAAGGCATTATGGGTCTACATAGGCCCTATAGGAGACTATGGCTGGACCCATGCCCACCATGTAGGCAAGGAGAACGTGGATAAAATGTTCGGCTGGCTCACGACGAGGCATCTAGAGCAGGTCAAGTACGAGGAGGCCTATAAAAGGATAAAATCCATACTAGAGGAGGAGAAGTTTGACGCAGTCTTCTTTACAAGCTTTGGCTACATGGATACTGTTAAGAGGTTGGCAAAGGAGTATCCTGATGTAAAGTTCTACCATTGTAGTGGGCCGTGGGAGGAGTTCAGAGACCTACCTAATGTCTCCACATACTTCGTAGAATTCTACCAGCTTTACTACCTAAATGGCATAGCAGCAGGAGCTGTCACAGAGACCTGTAGGGTAGGCTATGTACCAGCCTTCCTTATACCAGAGGTTGTCCGCCACATAAACGCCTTCGCCATGGGCGCTGTGGCGGGCGCTAAGCTAATGGGCAAATGTGGTGGGGGCGATAAGCTCGAGATATATGTCTCCACGCCGCTTTACAACTGGTTTGACCCACGTAAGGCGCAGGACTATGCTAGATCACTTATCGAGAATTACGATGTAGACGTCATAGCGTATACTGAGGACTCTACGGCAATATTGGAGCTAGCAGAGAAGTACTGGGACGAGGGCAAGAAGGTCTATAGTTTCAGCCACTACAGCAACATGTACGAGTACTTCAAGAGGCAAGGCAAGACTCTTAGGAGCCACTTGACAGGCCAAGTGGCTGACTGGACGCCAGTCTACGCCTACCTCCTAGCCAAACTCTATGCAGGGTATTACGAGAAAGAGGATGTCTGGGCTAGACTCGGAGACTTCGTGCCTATCAGGTGGCGTAGGCCTATCAGCGAAAGTAGGGCAGGGAGCCCGGAGGGCGCAGCATATCTAGCCCCATTAAACAAGAAGGCTATACCACCTAAAGCCTTAAACTATATAATGGAGAAGTATGAGGAGATGAAGGAGCTATTATTTGAGCCATTCACGGGCCCCATTAAAGGCTATAGGATAGACTCTGACGGCAAGCCCCTAGAGAAGCCTACGTTGAAGGTCGAGGAGGGTAGGAGGCTGGGCAGGAACGAGCTATGGACCATGAACTGGTTCTATGAGAAGATAACATCGCTTGCAGGATGACTGTGGTTGGTTGAGAGGGAAGAGGAGCCCCATGGTTTTTAACCTCCAAGTCTCCTGGAGGGAGCCTTCACAACGGGTTAAGCCCATAAGAATCCTACTTAAGCATATCACGAAGATCTACCCGGGAGGCATAGTAGCTAATAAGGATATTAGTCTGGAGATTAAGAGTGGCGAGGTACTAGCACTTCTAGGCGAGAATGGTGCAGGCAAGACCACGCTAGTGAGTATTGTGGCTGGCCATATAAGGCCTACTAGGGGCGAAATATTCGTCGATGGCGTCAAAGCCTCTTTCAGAAATCCTCGCGACGCGCTAAGACAAGGCATCGTCATGGTCCCCCAGCATCCTAGGCTCATAGATAGCTATACTGTGGCAGAGAACATAGGCGTCTTCATGAGGAGTGCAGGGTTAAGGGCTCCTAGCAGGAGGAGGCTAGAGGAGCTTGTTAGGAGGTTATCGACCGAATATGGGCTAGAGGTTGATCCACGCGAGAGGGTATGGAGCTTATCTTTTGGCGAAAAGCAGCGCGTGGAGCTATTGAGAGCCCTGGCTGTCAACGCTAGACTACTAATATTAGACGAGCCGACAACACACATGACGCCCATCGAGGCTAGGAGGCTCATAGGGCTTATGAGGAGGCTTGTGGGAGAGGGTAGAGCAGTAGTCTTCATAACGCATAAGCTTAGGGAGGCTATGGAAGCTGCTGATAGGATTGCCGTATTGAGATCCGGTAGGCTTGTAGGCATAGTGGATTCCTCTAAGGCTGATGAGCGCCTCCTCCTAGAGATGATGTTTGGTAGGGTAGAAGACCACCAGCCCCTCGTAGACACGTCACCTAGGCCTGCTGGAGGGAGTAGAGTAGTACTAGAGGTTAAAGGCCTATGGGTGAAGGGTGATCACGGAGAAGACGCTGTGAGGAACGCCACGCTTAGAGTTCATAGGGGCGAGATACTGGGTGTAGCAGGGATAGCTGGTAACGGGCAGAGGGAGTTCTTTGAGGCACTAGTAGGGCTCAGGAAACCCCATCGTGGCAGAATACTCGTCGAGGGCCGTGACGTCACTAGGGCTGGGCCTAGGGCTAGACTAGAGTCCGGCATAGCGATAATCCCTGAGGAGAGGCTTGGCTGGGCACTAGTACCTGGCAAGAGCATTGTCTTCAACATTGTCTTCGCCCTACTCTATGCACAGGAAGCCAAGGACGGGATGGGCATGGTAGTAGACTGGGATAAGGCTAGGGGTCTAGCGAGCATGGTGGTTAAGGAGATGTCTATAAAGGCTCCTAGTTTAGAGGCTCTTGTGGATGAGCTAAGCGGCGGTAATATGCAGAAGTTGATCGTGGGCAGGGAGACTATGCTGAGAAAGCCCCGCCTCATAGTAGCTATGAACCCTACTAGCGGACTAGACTATGAAACAACACTGTTCGTTAGGAGGGCTCTCTACAAGCTTACAGTAGAAAAGGGGACGGCCATAGTCTGGTTCTCGGAGGATCTAGACGAACTACTCGAGGTAAGCATGAGGATAGCCGTCCTCTCCAGGGGAGAAGTGGTAGGTGTCTTTGAGAAACCATTCAACGTAGAAGCTATAGCTAGAGCAATGACGGTCTAGAAGCCTCTAGGAATGAGGCAAAAATACCCTAGGGTTCAAAGCTAAGCTTAAGGTTGGACAGGAGCCTAGAGCCTAGCTACCAATACTGCCTGGTGTACTAGGGTATGGAGATAACTGTTGCTGGCTACCGGCTGAGAATAGAGGAGAAGGCTCCCTGGGAGAGGAGGAGGATTGTAGCCTGGGCTCTCATAGGATTATTGCTAGGCTTCGCCCTAGTTCTCGCTATGGGCTCCCTATCACCCATAGGCTTTAATGGGGTTCTACGTGCATTCGCATCCTCTCTCTCACTAGACGCAGTGGACGTCATACTCTTGTTCGCGGCCCCCATAGTATCATCGGCTGCAGGCCTCTCGATAGCTTACCGTGCAGGCTTCTATACTATCGGTAGTGAGGGCCAGGTCATCATAGGAGCAGTCGCAGCCATGTACATAGCCCTTTACAGCCCTATAAGGCTTGAGCCGCCCTGGGGCATTATAGTTGCCCTAGCATTTTCCTCCCTCACCGGCGCAGCCTATAGCCTAATCGTAGGCCTGTTAAGGATCTATGCCTACGCTAACGAGGTTCTCACAAGCTTAATGTTAAACTACGTCGCCATGTACATCGTCAACTATCTTGTATCAGGCCCATGGAGTACAGGAATGTTCACTAAGACTAGGTCCATTCCTGAGGACTATAACCTACCCTACTACACAGTGACAGCCATAACAGCATCTCTAGCTGTCCTCTTAGAGTTCATACTACGTAGGACTAGGTTGGGGGTAGCGATAGAAGCCTATGGTAAGGCCCCTAAAGCAGCTAGGACCTATGGTATAAGCCCCCGCATGGTCCTCCTATCCGTCTCCATAGTCTCGGGGCTAGCAGCAGGGCTTGGAGGAGGCTTGCTCATGCTAGGCTTCCAGCATACATTATACTCGCTGGAGCAGCCGCCAGGCTACGGCTACATGGGGGTTCTTGTCGCATGGTTGTCGGCTAGTAGCCCGCTAGCATCACTACTAGGCGGCGTGTTCTTCGGCTATCTCCTCTCGACAGGCAGCTTCCTACAGCTATACGGTGCCCCGTTCAACTTTGTCCTATCGGTCCAGGCGGTTATGGTCCTATCCGTCATAGCCTTACTTGCCTTATCAAGGTATAATCTTAGGCTTGAGAGGAGGGAGGGCTAGGACGCCATGGACCCCCTTCTGGCCATCCAGCTAGGCTTGCTCTATGCGTCACCCCTACTACTAGCAGCCATAGGCGAGCTCTACGTGGAGCGTACCGGGCTAGTCAACTTAGGCATAGAGGGGCTGATGGCCCTGGGCGCGGCTGTCGCCGTACTAGTAGGAATAGAAACTGGCAGCATTCTCCTCTCCTACATAGTGGCGGGTCTAGCCGGGTTAGCTCTATCATCAATCTACGTCCTCCTCGTAGTCCTGCTCAAAGCAGATCAAATCGTTGTAGGCCTCTCCATATTCTTCCTAGGGGTAGGTCTAGGAGAACTAGTAGGCTATATGACCAAGGGCATGCCAGCCACCCCCCTGGCCCCCCTAGTAGCCAGGATGGATGTCGTAACCCTCTCGGCCCTAGCTCTAGCAATAGCATCCTGGATAATACTGTGGAGGACGTGGCTAGGCTACGCGATCCGGAGCATAGGGGAATCCGAGGAGAAGGCTAGAGCACTAGGAGTCAACGTTACAGCCACTAGGATAGTAGTAGTGTTGCTCGCTGGCTTCCTAGCAGGTCTAGCAGGAGCCCACGTCGTGCTAAGAGTATTCCATGCCCGCTGGTACTCTGGTGTAACCCTCGGGTGGGGCTGGATAGCGCTAGGAAGCGTGGTGCTAGGATACTGGCACCCGCTAGGCATAATACTAGCAACGTTCCTCATAGGCTTGTTGTTCTCGGTGGTCGAGCCCATACTAGCCTCGATGGGGGTTCCCGGTGCACTAGCCTCCTCAACACCCTACCTGGCGGTGATAGCAGCCCTAGCCCTGGCATCCCTGGTATCAAAGAAGCTCGGGATACACCCACCGGCCAGCGTCTGGAGGAGAGATTAGGCTTTCCCTTAAACCCCTCCCCCCGAGCAGAGCCTCTAAGCTTGAGCATAATCCTGTCAACTTAAAGAGCAAAGCTCTTATTATTGAGACTA
>JBEVCE010000065.1:0-31826 GCA_040514295.1 Pyrodictiaceae archaeon
AGTTATAACAAAGGAAATTGAGAGATATTCTAAGGTCATATTCCCAGGATTCCTTGAAGTCTATATGCCCATAAAGATAGAAGGCGAGCTTAGATCTGGAGTCTATAAACCCAAGAGGATAATCCCTAGAGTCCGGAGCATGATAGCACCATTAACACAAGCCGATGCGATTAGACTGATGAAGGAGAGGAATATAGGAAGGCCAAGTACATATGCCAAGATAATAGATACACTGCTACGTAGAGCGTATGCGGTCTCGAAGGCAAGAGGTATGCTTCTTGCGACCAATAGAGGTATAAAAGCGTATGAGTTCTTGATGAAATACTTTAGCGGTCTTCTCTCAGAAGAGGTCACTAGAAAACTCCAGGAGACCATGGATATGATAGAGAAGGGCGAGGAAGATTATCAAAGGGTTCTTGAAAACATATGGCATGAAATAGAGGAGAGCCTTACACGCTACTATAAGGTGCGATAATTAAAAGGTATAGGTTAGAGCCATTAGGATGTTAGGGGAAGGACACACCCATCACCATTAATGCTGCTAGGGCCATATATATTGCTGAGACTGTTATGTCCACAACCGATGTTATGAGAGGAGCTGAAACAACTGCTGGGTCATACCCTAACCTCCTAGCTACTATAGGCAGAAGGGAGCCAACAACATCCGCAAATACTATGACCGTAAAAAGAGTTAAAGAGACAGCTATAGCTACACTAAGAGACCTACTGATAACGTAAGAAAAACCAAACCCTATAATAGACATGATAAGTCCTATCAGCATCGAGGTGGCCAGCTCCTTAGCTAGTGTGATAATTACGTCGCGTCTACTATGCTCCGAGATCTCGCCAAGAGCTAGTGCTCTAATGATTGTTGCTGTCGCTTGACTTCCTACATTACCTCCTGTATCCATTACAAGCGGTATGAAGGCTGCAATGACAGCTACCTTCTCTATTAGGGAAGAATATGCCGCGAGAATATTGGCTGTAACACTCTCAATCACATAGATTAGTAAGAGCCATGTAATCCTACTCTTCACTAAATCAGTTACCGAGGCTCTAATGTATCTTTCTCTAGGCTTTTCAGTAGCACCTAATAATGCTATGTCCTCTGCTGCTTCTTCGACAAGCACATTTGCGATATCCTCGATAGTTATCACGCCTAAAAGCTTACCTTCATCACTTACTACTGGAAGACGTGTAACATTATATCTTAGCATTAACTTCGCTACTTCCTCTCTATCCATCCAAGGATTTACAGTTATCCTTGGCTTAATCATGATCCTCTCAAGCTGGGTAGTTAATACTTCATAAAGGAGCTGGTCTAGTGAAACAAGGCCTACAAGTCTACCTTCATCGTCTACTATGAAAACAGTGTCCTTAACATCATAGCTCCCGCTTCTAAGTGCATATAGCGCGTCATAGACGGTTTGATTCGCTCGTAAAACTGGAATGTTCTCTGTCATTACTCCTCCCGCCGTTTCGGGAGGATAGGCTAAGAGGCGGGTAACGCTGGCCTTCATTTCCGGGCTTAGTAGCTGTAACACTCTCCTCCTGACTTCTTCAGGTAGTTTCTGCATAACATCAACTATCTCATCCACCTCTAGTTCTGAGAGAACTTTGGCAAATCTTTCAATACCAATGCTTTCCAAAACCTCTAATAAGGTCTCAGCATCAGCCAACTTAGCTATATCCGACAAAGTAGAGTTTGATAATAATTTATAAAGGCTTATCCTTTTCTGCTTATTTAATCTTAAGATTGAGTCAAGTATATCTGGCGGGTCTAAATAGGTTTCAAGGATAGCTATAAGGATGGGCTTATCCTCTATGAAGCTAGCGATGATATCGCTAGACTCAGGACCTAAAGGAGCTGCTTTAACTTCACCGTCTCCAATCTTATTAGAGATTCTCTCTCCTAGTTCATCAGGGTCTAGGTTTGTATCAACAATAAACAAGAGTCTAGCAGTTGAATCAACTATATAGCCTAAATGAGTTATAACATTAGCATTGCTCTCGGTAAGAGCCGATATTATTTCAGCTAGCAGGCCTGGCTTGTCCTTAGCCTCAACTGATACTATAGCACGCTGCACTTACGTCACCATACTCAGCTTATCTTCTTGTTACAGTCCTCTCTCTTCTAGACCCAACTATACGTTTTGGGGCAGAGAACTAAGATAACAAAGTTATTTTAATGTCTATAACCAGAATATTAATTGGGATTAATCTTGATAGAACTGATGTATGAAAAACTTGATAAAGCTGAGTGGGGAAGGTATCACTGGCAACTCTTCATCATAGTCTCTCTCAATTACTTCCTAGACGGCATAATGTTCTCTATAGCGCCTCTACTTGCGTATTTAATAGTATCACCGGACTTTGCAGCATTGATCTTTGCCATAAACCTACTTGCTGAAACTATGGGAGCAATAGTATTTGGATATCTTGCTGACCTCCTAGGTCGCAAACTCCTATTTATGACTTCACTCGCTATAGAGGCTGCAAGCCTAATAGTACTGGTATTAACATACCATAATCCCATCGCTCTCCTCATACTCACATCGATGATGACATTCGGGATAGGAGGAGAGTTCGGTGCCTCATATGCAGCGATAGCTGAGCTCTCGCCTAGCAAGCATAGAGGTAAAGCATTGATGCTTGCAACAAACTTCTGGAATATAGGTTCAGCGGTGATAGCGGGGCTAGCCATACTATATGCTACAATATCTAGCGACCCCACGACTCAGATAAACTACCTTTTAGGAACAGCACTTGCCACTGCACTAGTAGTAGGCATAGCAAGACTGGGCTTTCCTGAATCACCTAGATGGCTGGTTATCCGAGGTAGGATAGAAGAGGCTATAAGACTCGTAGAACAGATCACTGGAGCAAAGCTTAGGGAAAAAGCTAGTCAGATGCATGCAACGAGGCAGGAGCAGAATCTAATAGGGCTACGTACCGCCTTAACTAAATACTGGTTTAGATTCGTCGTATTAGCTATAGTGACTATCTCGCAATACGTTACATACGATGTAACAGCATATTATCTGCCTTACGCTAAAGGCTTTCTGTTTCCCGCGGATCTCATACCACTATTCATATTCATCGCTAACCTTGGCGCCTCTATAGGCGCCTTCCTACTACTGCCTCTAATCGATAAAGCCAGAAGAGTGAGCTTAGTCTTGGCGTTTCTAGGTGGGCTATTAACAGCTTACCTAATACTAATAGCACATAATTATCAGCATATGCTATTCTTTGAGGACGCTTTACTAGTAAACCTAGTGTTCTCGGAGTGGGCTTGGGCCGGCTTAAGCGTGCTTCAATCAGAGCTATTTCCTACAGGCGTTAGAGCAACCGTGGTAGGACTCTTAACGGGTCTACAAGGCATAGCTGGGACTCTTATAGTGTACCTAGAGTCCCTGATGAGTGTAAACGAGTTCTTCATGCTTATACTTGTGCTCTGGGGTCTTGGCTTACTAGCAGCCCTATCATGGTATGTGAAGGGAGTTGAATCCGCTGGAGAGTCTCTCGAGAAACTAGTCTAACTAAACCATAAAGCCTCAAAGGGGGAGGCCTAGCTAGTAAGCATAATATTTTCCAGGCCTCTCTACTTTGGTAGGGTGAATTAGAGGCTATAAGTGGGAGTAGAGGTTGAATGAGGACATTGACAAACGGCATAAGCAATATCCTAATAGGCCTGGAAGTACACGTACAAATTACTTCATTGAAGACTAAGCTCTTCTGCTCATGTAGCGCAGATTATAGAGGAGCGCCCCCTAATACCCATGTGTGCCCTGTATGCCTAGGCCTCCCTGGAGCCTTACCCGTTGTAAACGAGAGGGCCGTAGAATACGCCATAAAGACCTGCTTAGCCCTCAACGGTAGGGTTGCAAGTATTCTTAGGTTTGATAGAAAGCATTACTTTTATCCCGACCTTCCGAAAAACTATCAGATTACACAATATCTGGAGCCGATATGTAAAGGAGGATGGATTACCATAGAACATGAAGGTGTAGAGAAAAGGATTAGGCTTAAAAGGATCAATCTCGAGGAAGATCCAGGCAGAATAGTTTACCCTACAAACAACCCCCTTACAAGCCCTTATGTGTTAGTAGATTATAATAGAAGCGGTATAGCATTAATGGAGATAGTCACCGAGCCCGATATGCACAGTCCTAGTGAGGCTCTAGCTTTCCTTACAAAGCTTAGAAGTATTTTAGAGCATCTAGGAGTATGCGATTGTAGTCTTGAGGGAGCTATGAGAGTCGACGCTAATATAAGCATTGAAGGAGGAGAAAGAGTAGAAGTCAAGAATATAGGTTCCTTGAAGGACGTGGAAAGAGCACTTACATATGAAATTATTAGGCAACAAAGCTTGATATCCAAAGGCGTGAAAATCCCAAGAGAGACTAGGCACTGGGATCCAGTGAGACGGATAACAGTAAGTGCTAGAGTTAAAGAAGCCGAAGAGGACTATAGGTATATGCCTGATCCTAACCTCCCTCCTATACCTATACCAAAGGAGCTTATAGAGAAGATTGAAAGCGAGTTACCAGAATTACCGGATGCGAGGATTGAAAGACTGATAAGAGCCTATAAGATCCCGAGATCAATTGCAAAGATATTAGTATATACTTCGAAGACACTTGCTGATTTCTTCGAGGAGGCTGTTAAAGCTTACCCTCAAGGTAGTAGAGATATCGCGAATTATATTGCTAATGACTTGTTAGGATGGATTAAGGAAGAGGAATTGAAAAGGATAACTAGTATCGTGAAACCAGAATACGTAGCCAAGGCCATAAGGATGGTTAGGGAGGGTAGGATAACAATTAGACAGGCAAAGCAGCTAACCGAGCTACTGGTTAAGACAGGAAAAGACCCTGAAAAGCTTGCTGAAGAATTAGGTTTCACTAGAATTAGCGATAGAGCGTTACTAGAGAGGATAGTGGAGGAAGTGTTTAACGAGAATCCCAAGGCAGTGAAAGATGCTATGAGAAAGCCCAAGGCAGTAAACTATCTCATCGGGATGGTTATGAGGAAGACTAAGGGGAAGGCTGATCCAGAGATAACAAGGGAAATAGTATTGGCTAAGCTCTCGAAACTACATAAAGCATCACACTAAATACATATTCTATAATACAATTCCCGGCTTTTAGCTGTAAGGGTATAAAGCATGATGGAAGAGGAGGTTACTGCGTTAATCTTAGCCGAGGTTGTCAGGAATCGTACTAATATCAGAATAGTGGCTGAGAGATTCTTTTCTAAGAGGCCAGAGTTAGCCTATATGAGGCCTTTTGTCAGAAAAGTAGGTATGAGCATAGCAAGGAACTATATGCTATTAGATCATGTGCTTAGGGAGTTAGGCTATAGAAGCCAAAGTATAACTCGCCTAATGCTTGCACGTATACTCATCTACGAAGCATTATTGGGAAAACCAGTATGGAGGAGGATAGAGAAACTAGCGGTAAAGGCTGGA
The DNA here is from genome assembly GCA_040514295.1 of Pyrodictiaceae archaeon. Classification (GTDB taxonomy): domain Archaea; phylum Thermoproteota; class Thermoprotei_A; order Sulfolobales; family Pyrodictiaceae; genus JBEVCE01. The sequence continues at coordinate 5,471 of JBEVCE010000065.1, forward strand.
CTTAAGCTAGAAGATGTTAAGAGGATAACTAGTTCTAGTGCCGAGGATTATTTTAAGGGAATTCAGGGCATAGATAGGCTAGCCTTAAAGTATAGCATGCCACGCTGGATCCTAGAAGAATTGTTAAGCATGGGAGTACGTGATCTCGATAGGATGCTATCTGTATTAAATAGGGATCCTGACTACCGCTGGATAAGAGTGGCGCCAGGCATCGATAAGGATAGACTAGCAGAATATCTTAAGAGTGAAGGTATCGAAGTAGAGTATGACCCCATACTCTCTGATGCAGCTAAGGTGAAGAGAGGCTTAGATAGGCTTTCTAGAACAGAGTGCTACCTTAAGGGCTGTTATGTAATACAGGATAGAGCTTCTATTCTCGTAGGTCATGTGGCTAGGCCTGCTGGCAAAATCCTTGTAGATCCTACCTCCGGCGTTGGTGTAAAAGCTTCTCACGCTGTATGGCTTGGTGCACGCTATGTTATAGCCAGTGATATAAAGCTACAAAGAATTCTCGATGCAAAGAATTTCTTTAAGAGGCTTAGGGCTGACCATATAATTGACATAGTGCATGCTGATGGCAGAAAACTCTTTCTTAGAGGATACGAGGTAATAATTGTTGATCCTCCTTGCACGGATCTTGGGAGATTGCAGGTCGAGCCTGAGATTAGGATGTGGCTTACTAGAGGTGATGTGAAGTTTTATAGAAGGCTTCAACTGAGATTACTCTTAGAAGCTGCTAAGAGAGCATCTAAAGGGACAACAATAGTGTATAGTGTTTGCACTTTTACAAGGAGCGAAACGGTATGGGTGATACGTAGACTATTAGAGGAAGTACCCTATTTAGAGGTTGTTGAAGCTGAACCTAGAATAGGCTTAAGGCCTCAAGGTCTTCCAGAGGCACAACTCCTTTTACCTCATATTAGTGAAAGCCAGGGCTTCTTCATAGCTAAGTTGATTAAAGTATGACTAAGGTCAGGAGTTAGATGCCTATATAGGCTTTCTTCAAGGCTTCGCTCTCAATAAGCTTCCTAGGCTCTCCTTCAAGTACTATCCTGCCTTGCTCTAATACATAGCCGTAATCAGCTATCCTTAGCGCCATATGAACATTCTGCTCTACCAGTAATACTGTTAGTCCGTACTCATCCCTAATCCTCTTAATGGTCTCTAATACCTCTATTACAAGCTTTGGTGCTAAGCCTAAGCTAGGCTCATCAAGTAGCAATAGTGTTGGTGCCGTCATTAAGGATCGGCCTATCGCAAGCATTTGTTGTTCGCCGCCACTTAGGGTGCCAGCCAACTGTCTCCTACGCTCCTTAAGTCTAGGAAATAGGTTATATACTATCTCAAGGTTCTCAGCTAGCTTATCTTTAGCTCTCTTGGTTGCTTTAGCAGCAAGTAATAGGTTTTCCTCTACGGTAAGCTGGGGCCAGAGCCTCCTACCCTCTGGCACCATGGCTATTCCTAGTTCTACCCTCTTATGGGGTGGAAGGTTTGTTATGTCCATGCCCTTAAAGAAGATGCTTCCATCCCAGGGCTTTAGGAGGCCGGTTATAACCTTAAGTGTCGTAGTCTTCCCCGCGCCATTGCTCCCAAGAAGTGTTGTTATAGTTCTCTCTTCCACAGCTAGAGAGACCTTGAATAACACTTGTGCCTCGCCATATCCCGCATCAATACCCTTAACTTCAAGATAAGGCGCCACCTTTAGACACCCCCTTTCAACCCCTCTTAATCCTTTTAACAAACTGTAATGCTAGTTTAGCGTCACCTAGATAGGCCTTAATCACTTCAGGGTTATTAGCTATTTCTTCTGGTGTACCCTCGGCTATCTTCCTACCATAGTTGAGTACAACAAGTCTATCAGCAATATTCATGACAGCATGCATTACATGCTCCACCATTATTATCGATATTCTCCTCTCATCCCTAATCTTTGATATTACCTTCAGCATCTCGTCTATCTCGCGTGGCGTAAGGCCTGCGAGAGCCTCATCCAGCAATAGTAGATCTGGTTCGGATGCAAGTGCACGTGCAATCTCCAGCATCTTCTTCTCATGAATATTGAGGTTTTTAGCCGGTTGTTCAGCCTTGTCCTTGAGGCCGATAAACTCTAGTATTTCATCAGCCTTCTCCTCGGCCTCATTTATATCCACCTCTCCATGACGTTTACCGAAGAGAGAGCCAATAACTACGTTCTGCTTTACTGTTAACTCGTTGAACGGCTTTACGATCTGGAAGGTCCTCGCTATACCTAATCTTGCTATCCTATGTGGAGGCCAGCCTGTTATATCCTGGCCACGGAATATTATCCTTCCTTCCTCAGGCTTGTACACACCTGTTATGCAATTAAACAAGGTTGTTTTGCCGGCACCATTAGGGCCTATAAGGCCTAATATCTCTGAGTCGTTAACATGGAGTGAGACTTTATCGAGTGCTACTAGCCCGCCAAACTTCTTCGTCACATTCTCAACTATTAGTATCTTACTTGAAGCCATTAAAGCCTCACCATCTACGCCTTTACTCCAAAACCTTGTGAATAGGCATACCCACAATCTTAAACCTTAATAGCCTTAAATAGCCAATTATGCCGCGGGGCACGAAGAGGATGATCAGTATAGCCAGGAGGCCCATAATCATATCGGCTATTGCTAATAGTGCTGGTGTTGTTGTGAAGTATAAATAGAGTAAGTAGTATACTATACCTCCTACTACTGGGCCCAAGAGGGTCCCTAACCCCCCTACAACAACCATGACTATCATCTTAACCGAGTATATTAAGTTAAAGGACTCCGCTGGCGTGACACTTAACGTCCTCCAGGCATATACCGCCCCCATCGCGCCAGCTAATGCCGCGCTCACCATAAACGCAATAGTCTTGTACCTTGCTGTGGGCACGCCAAGACTCTCCGCTGCATCCTCATCCTCCCTTATGGCTTCAAGCCCCATTCCTATTCTCGACTTCCTTAGAACGATCATGGATAGTATAGATACAGCGAATACAACCCATGTAAGGTAATATATCGTGTCTAGACTTGGAATATGGCTAAAATAGATCTCGCCACCACCCTCCTTAGTGGGAAGCTCGTGGAAAAGGTAGAGAGCTGTTAAGTCAAGGCCTATAGTCGCTATAGCAAAGAATGCGCCTCTTAGTCTAAGGACAACCGTGCCGATACTACCAGCTACAGCTACGGAGACAAGTGTCCCAAGAACAATACCGGCCACAGCTACTAACAAAGGGTTTTGGTCTGCAAGCTCTCTGAGCCAATACTCCATTAGCAGTGCCATCATATAACCGCCTAGCCCAACGAATACTACATGCCCGAAGCTTACATAGCCTGTAAACCCCATAATGATGTTCATCGAAACCGCTAGCGTAATCCAGAACATGAGGTCCATTGCCACAGTCTTCATGTAGAGGTTTGCCGTAAAGAAGCCTACTAGGAGCATAGCAACTATAATGATGTAGAGGGCTACTGGTGTAGGTGCTAATAGTTCCCTTACCCAATAGCTCCTCCTGGCCTTAGACACTATTGTCTCACCTTCTACCAAATAATCCCTCGGGCCTGAACACAAGCACCGCAACGAGGATTGCGAAGGCCGATGCAAGCCCGAGGGAAAGTGAGCCTGTAAGCGCATAAACCAGGTTGTAAGCCTCGCCAATTATGAAGCCTGCAAGCATAGAACCCCAGAGGTTTCCGGGCGTACCTAGCACAACTATTACGAATGATAAGGGAGCGTAGAGAGGTGAAAGCTCAGGCGAGATACCGGCCCCATGATACAATGCTACAAGTCCTCCACTTGTAAGTGTTATTCCTATTCCTATCAGTGTCGCAATCGCTTTTATTCTCGCAGGGTTCAAGCCTACAAGTGATACTGCTACTGCATCTTGGGTTACGGCTCTAATAGCGAGACCAAGCGTAGTCCTAGTCAAGAATAAATGCATTATTATGGCTATAATGATCGAAACCGCAAAAACATAGAGCTTTGTCGCTTCAACACTTATCCCCATAAAGCTTATTGAAGAAGCGTGGGCAAAAACGCCCTTCTCTGGAACCGCCTCATATAGATCAAGATTAGGATCCATATCAGTCCATAAGTACAAAAACTTAAACAAAAATATAGATAACCCGAACATTGCTAAGAGGGTAGACATTTCCTCTCTAAGTGTAACTACCTCCACCTTGCCAACAAGCTTATAGAGTATTGCGTAAAATATTGCTAGGCCTAGGATAGCGCCGAGCAGGAAATCGAGGAAAGGAGACACTGCAGGATCAGCATTATAGAGTTTTGCTAGTAGTATAGCCGAGTAGGCTCCAATCACAAGGAGTTCCCCATGAGCTAAGTTTACTACCTTCATAACCCCCCAGATAAGGCTAAGCCCTATAGCAACTACTCCAAATAATGCGCCTTGGATAATACCATACACTAGTGCTGCTAGTACATCAGCTGCTGTAACCATGTACCCATATCCCCTCATCATTGGTTGGACATACTTATGAGGCTCTAATGAGGGCTTGGATCGTCTAATAAAAGTTTGAATAGAGGGCTGGTTAAAAATATTGAGAGAAGGAGCTTCGCTAATTAAAAGGCTAGCCCTTACCCCACCAGTTTGGAATGGGGTACACGGGCTTTGCTGTCGCAGCCTCTGGAGGCCATATAATCTCCTTCTTCCCATTCTGCCACTGGATTAACACCACTGGATGCCCTACTTGCTTTCCAGTCTTCGGGTCAATCCATAGAGGGCCGAAGAAGGTCATGATCTTTAATGTATTTGCTGCCTCGCGCACCTTATCGTTATCAAGAGTACCTGCTTTTTCTATGGCCTTTACAAGGAAGAGTATTGCCGCTGAAGCCTCAGCAGCGTGATAATCTGGGTCCATACCACATTCCTTCTTGAAGGCTTTAACATACTCCTCATTTGTAGGACCATACCATTCAAGGCCCATCTTCTTAGCCAGTTCTGGAGAATATTTCACTCCTACTTCCCACTGCGCTGGCGCCGTAACGCCCTCCGCTATACTAGGGCCTAGGTTCTTGTAAAAGTCTGGCAGCGTAGGAGCTACTAGGATTGATATAAACTTTAACTTAAGCCCTAGGTCGTGGGCTTGCTTTACCAATTGTAAACCATCCTGGAAGTGGCCTCCACCTAGAAGAACATTAGCTCCAGCAGCTTTGGCCTTCTCTATTATCTGGCTGAAGTCTGTCGTACCCTTAGGATAGGTCTGATCAAGGACTATTTTGAACCCTGCTTCTTTGGCATACTTCTTGGCTGCCTCCATGACACTCTTTGCAAAGGCTGCATCCTCATATATGAAGGCTATCTTTATATCCTTATCGCCTGTACTCTTGAGGAAGTCTATTGCAGGTTTCATGTAATAGCTTGCCGGGCTTAGGATTTGTATAATGTATTTATAGCCTTTTGTGAAAATTGCGTCACTAGCGCCACCATGACTTAAAATGACTTTGTGATATTGCTCAGCTATAGGTACAGCTGCTAACGTGAGAGAGCTACTGTAGGGTGCTATCAGGAAGTTTACCTTATCCACTGTGATTAATCTAGTGAATAGCTTAGGTACCTCAGCCTTATCGCTCTTATCGTCATAGTATACTAGTTCCAGTTTATACCTTTTACCATTAATCACAACACCCCCATGATTGTTAACCCATTCCACCGCAAGCTTAAATCCACATAGAGCCTGCTTACCCTCATGAGCAAACTTGCCTTGTTCTGAAATAGTGGTGCCTATCTTGATTACTCCTGCAAATCCTTGAGCAGCAGATGTGGTTGCTGGAGAACTCGTAGTAGGAGTTTGGGTAGCTGTTACCTTCGACGTGGTTTCTGTAGTTACTGTAGGCGAAGACGTAGTTACTGTAAGTGATGGTGTTGCTGGAGCTGCTTGCTGGTAATAGAGTAAGGCTACAGCGGCTGAGACGACGATAATCACAACAATAGCTATTCCTATAGCTGCTAATTTACTGAGCCCGTACAACAGGGAGCACCCTCGAGGTACAACACTAGTCTTTAATGGTAAGCCCGGGAGTATAGAATTTTTCGCCTAAAAAGATTACAGAGGGGTCTAATGACAGTAAACGAACATAAGAAAAAGGATACATAGAACAATATTATTACACGAATATATTTTCAGCTAGTTAAGAAAATTTTTCTCGATAAGATATGCTCAAGTAGTGAGAGTTGCTCCTTACTAAGCCTTAGCATTCTTATGTATTGGAACAAATAAGGTAGTGCTATAGACGCGCATGAGGCGTCTTCAAGCGCATCTAGGTGGGCTTCTATATAGAAGCCGCCATTCTCAAGATCTTTCAAGTATATGAAATAAGCTCTAGACCAGTCCTCTTCAAACGCAGCGGAGACAGAGGCTGGGACTATGCTACTAAACTTCTCTACTCTTACACGGGGATTTCTGAGTAGGCTCTGCGAGTCCATACAGAATACTATCAGTATGTCACCTGAAGAGCACTTAAATGATCTAGAAAAACACACCTCTCGTTTTGCCAAGGCCTATGTCCACCCCCTACTCGCTCTTGAGATGATATTTACCTCATCCTGCTCCTAGATAATTTAGCTACGTTCTCACCGAAGCCGGGCTCAACTAATAGCCCATCCTCTATAGTATAGACTAGTCTACCTCTAATGATGTGTGACTCGACTATGCTTGCCTCTAGCATGAAGTATGGGGTACGAGTAGCTTTCGAGTAGATAGGCGACACAACGCGTTCATAGTCTTCAAGCCTATATACTACTATGTCGCCCATGTTGCCGGGAGCTATATCACCTCTATCACTAACCTTGATTAGTGATGCAGGCCTCTTAGACGTCTTCTTGGCAAGGTCTGTAAGGCTTATTCTCATGCTACTGTATAAGTGTATAAGTATTCGAGGCCAATACTCTAGTGATGATACTCCTGGCGGGCAGAGGAGAGGATGCATGCTCTTCTCTTCGGGCGCGTGGGGTGCATGGTCACTAGCTATTATTATATTATCGTCAACTAACGCTTTAAGGAAAAGGTTCCAGCGTGTAATAGAATTCCTTAGAGGCGGGTTAACCTTAAATAAACATGCTTGATCGCTAAACAAGGAGCTAGGCTCACTATCTAGTAGTAAGTGGTGAGGTGTTACATCAACGCTAAAGCCCATTTGCTGGGCTTTGAGAAGAGTATGTGGACATGATACATGCGTTATATGAAGTCTTGGAGACCCACACTTCTGGGCAATTTCAGCTACATGGAGAAGAGAGGACTCTTCGACATGGCATCCCCGCATTGTTTCACGGCTCCAGCCTTCTTCAAGCTTTATGAGGTCAGGATCCTCAGGATGCACTATTACTAGAAGGTCTTTCTCTCGGGCTTTCAAGAAGAGCTTGCATAGCTTGTCTTCACTCTCGTGAAGATCCTCAGGATAGATCTTAAACCCTATTATCTCCTTTGACGCCAGTAATTGGATATCGTTAATATCGTACGGCACACCCGCATATACTCCAAAATCCACGAATGCCTTAGACTCCAGCTCCTCAAGCTTAGCCTTAAGAGCTGATGGATCCCTTAGAGGAGGATCAGTATTAGGCATATCTGCTACAATAGCTATACCGCTCGCCGCTGCAGCAGCTGTGCCGCTTAACGGATCCTCTTTATACCGTTGTCGAAGTCCTCGCAAGTGGACATGAATATCCACGATAGATGGGAGGGCAACTACCTTACTATCGAAATATAATAGTGGCTTATCCGACACGTATAGGCCCGGTCTCCGTCCTTCAAGATTCTTGATGGATCCAATGCGACCATCCTTTGATAAGAATACACATTTATTATTGTATGCTCCTCTAGTTGTCACCAATAAGTCTACACATAATCCTAGTCCTCTCCCGATATAATTCAAGCCTAGTACTCCTCGCCTACTATTTGCCTAATTATAGTGTTCTCGTCTAGTATTGTTCCACAATATTCACATTGATAGAGGAGCGGGCTTAGCGATATTCTCTTGAAGCGTGACGTTATAGGCTCATTATCTTTTCTAGTAATGCATGTAGGGTTTGGACACTTAAGTATCCCGGTGATTCTAAGTGGGGGCTCAACCTTTCTCTTCTCGATAACCTTAAATTCTTTAATAATATTGATTGTGGCTGTTGGCGCAATTAGTGCGAGCTTATCCGTCTCCTCTTTACTCAAGTAACGATTCTCAATTTTAACTATATCCTTATGTCCCATTTTCTTACTCTCAGCATTCATAACTAGTGCTACTCTAAGCCCCTCACTACCCTCTATGCCAAGAAGACGTAGAACCATTAGAGCCCTGCCAGCTGGAATATGGTCTATCACCGTGCCGTTACGTATCCTACGTACAAGTAGACTATCTTCTGCCATTCTATACCCAGAAAGTAAAGCTAGGTCTTTGCAGGAGGGTATTAAGGGTTAGGAGGGGTTAGTCTGCTAGAATGGAATATAAGAGAGCCATTCTAACTCTGACACCATACTCTGCCTGCGTAAAGTATGCTGCATAATCACTCTGATCAACTCTATAGTCTATTTCGTCTATCTTGGGTAGCGGATGGAGTATCTTTAATGATGGCTTTGCATACTTCTCTAAAAGTTCTAGCGTGACCCTGTAACTTCCTCTAACCCTCTCATATTCCTCTGGGTCAGGGAACCTCTCTTTCTGTATCCTGACCACGTATAGCACGTCGGTCTCTGGGAGGACCTCTTCCAGGCTCTCAGCTTCCTCATAACTCAGTCTCCTTCTATCGATTTCCATCTTTACTTCTCTTCTTAGTTTCAGCTGTGGAGGAGATACTAGGTAGACTTTTCTTGGTTTAAATAGGGTTAGTGCCAGTAGGAAGCTTGCAGCTGTTCTAGCGTATCTAAGGTCTCCTAGCACAGTATAGGTTAACCCATCTATCTCTCCAAACAACTTGTATATCGTATAAAGGTCGAGCATAGCCTGGGTAGGATGATGCTGTTTCCCATCACCACCATTTATTACTGGATGCCTCGCAACCTCTGCAGCATATTTAGCTGCACCCTCCATAGGATGGCGAATGACTATCGCATCAGCGTAACGATCCAGCATCCTTATAGTGTCGGTAAACGATTCGCCCTTGGCGATGCTCGTTGCCTCGGTCCCCGCAAAGCCTATTGTATCACCACCAAGCCTCTTCATAGCTGTTTCGAAACTTAACCTAGTTCTAGTAGAAGGCTCAAAGAATGCTAGTGCTAGTATCTTACCTTCCAAGGGGTGGTCGAGCATTAGCTTCTCATAGTTATCTGCAAGCTTAAAAATAGTATGGAGCTCCTCCCTAGTGAAGTCAAGTATAGAGATTACATCACGATTCTTAAAACGTGCTACGGTATTCAAGGACTACCCGAGGCGGATCTTTAAGTAAGAGCTTCGAATAGATATAAGTCTTGTGGCGCCTTAGCTTAGGAACTTATTGAACTAATGATTTCATAGTATTTGTCGTCACTTAAAAACCCCTTAGTCTTGAGACAATAAAGAATATCTTTTAAAGATATTATACTAATAAGCCTTGAACCCAACCTCCTAAGTCTCTCTGACGCGCCTTGCCCTCTATCAACGATCACTATTGCCGTCACGTTTGAAGGCATTATATTGTAGGAGTTTAATACTTTTATAGCCTTTTCGAGCGACAAGCCAGTAGTTGCAACATCATCTACTAGGAGCACGTTCTTACCCTCAATAACTCCTTCTAGGAGTTTGCCTGTTCCATGATCCTTTCTCTCGGGCCTTACATAGCTAAGTGGTTTACCGTAATAATCTGCGATCATGGTAGCCCATGGTATCCCCCCAGTAGCAATCCCTACCACTACATCAATAATATTTATCTTGTTGGCGAGCTCAGCTAGGAGTGCGTTTTTTATAATGTTTCTCGCTTTAACAAACGATAGCACCTTCCTCAGATCTATGTAGATCTTGCTTTTCAAACCCGACGAAAGAATGTACTCACCTATACTAATGCTACCAACTTCATATAAGGTCTCGGCTATATCGCAGTTCTGCATTGTAAAGCCTCCTCCTGTGCCCTAATAACTTCTTCTATAGCTTTGCGCGGATTACTTGATTCTACGATCATTCTACCTATAATCTCATAGTCTGCGCCCGCGCATAACGCTTGTCCAGGCCTAGCGCCTTGTGCGCCAATACCAGGCGAGAAAATCTTCTTTCCTGGGAACAAGGCCCTAGCTTCTTTAATAATCTCTGGAAGTGTAGCTGGCGCTATAATCCCCCATGGATCAGTTCTCCTAATAATTTCGGCAAGGAGCTTTCTCAGCTTCATATAGATTTCGAGGGCGCCTTTATGAGTCATGGAATATACTAGGACTAGCTTCAAGTTGGATTCTTTGCAAGCCTCTTTAAGCTTATCTAAAGCATCGTCATAGCCTACAAAGCTATGTGCAATTATTGCATCAAAATACTCTCCTACGACACTCGCTGTTAATGACATGATATAGCCGATATCGGCTAGTTTTAGGTCAGCCATCCAAAGCACCTTAGGACATTGCTCTCTAAGCTCGCCTACGATGCTTACTCCGTTCACTAGCAACAATGGCAGGCCTATTTTATATCCAGAAACAAGGTCACAAAGACTCGAGACAAGCTTCTCCAATATTTCCCTAGGCGTGGGTTTATCTAATGCAACTATGATCCTTGAGCCCTGCATGGACTATCTCCTAAGAGGAGCCTAGGCCTCTACGCTTCAAGACACTGAGGTCCACGCTACTGTCTCGGGGAGGGAAACATATTTTTGTTCCTCTAAGAAGACTATCATTGATTTAAGAGTGATCAATATGAAGCGTAAAACTCTTATCATCATAATGAGTGTCATCCTAGTTATTGCAGTAGGATTAATAATAGCCTATACTTATCCTTCAGTAAAGCCAGCTACAGTAAAGAGGTGTAGCAAGCCAGCATTAATCTATGTATATGACACTGATGAGCAGAAGAAGAGCGCTCAGAACGTTATAAGCTTCTTTAAGAAAGTCATGCTTCTAAACGGTATAAGTCTTGAAAACTATACAATATGTTATGTGAGTAAGAATGATTTAGGATATCAATTAAGATTATATCCTATAATAGTTTTTAAAGGAGGTATTGACAATAAGCTTAAGAATTACACCAGTGAAGTAAATGGCATCAGGGTGCTAAACCCCGTAGTGGATCTGGCCATGCTTAGGTATATTGGAGTAAAACCAACATTTACCATACCAGCTTCAGCTATAATCATTACAGCTAAAAACCCTCTAGGAGAGATTAAAATTAACAAGAAGATGCTTAAAGAAGCTCTCTCCGTAATCTCCATAGCAAACATAACTGAGATCAAATTCGTGAACGTAGACGAATTAAGGCTAGGTATAAGACCATATATACTACCCTACATAGTATTCAAGTCCGATTATAATCTTTCACAAGGAGTAGCTTACCTTGAAAGCATAGGTGGCAAATATTATAAAATCAGCGATAAGTATGCCCTCCGCATAGCCTTCAACGTACTAGGCGTACAGGCCGTAGACTTTTATAAAGACTTGAACAGTATCCCGATCACAGCTTCCATAGGCTCTAAGAAAGCTATGGTAAAGCTATATATCTTCGAGGATGTTTGGTGCCCATACTGTGCTAAATTCTACTTAAACGGCGAGAAGACCATATTGTCATTTATTAACGAAGGCAAACTAGAGTATAACATTGTCGACTTTATAGTCCACCGTGACGCGACAGAAATACATGCTCTACTTAGATGCATGCTTAATAAAGTAAAAGATGAAAACCTATATTTTAAGCTTGTAGCCAAGCTTTACATAGATTATGCTAAGAATATTACAAATATACCAACTTATAACAAGACCTTGAAGCTCATAAGCGAGGCTGTTAACTCCCAAACACTTGTTGACGATATTAAGAAGTGTGTGCCAGGGATGACTAAGACCATAGTAAAAGAGACAGAGAGCTTGCGAAATAACTTAGGCATAGAGGCGACACCAACGATCATATTAAGTTTGCCGAGCAAGAACTATTCTGTGCTCATTGAGGGCTACATCGAGCCAAGCAAATTAAAGAGTTTGATCGAGTGGTTAATAAGTTTAGCGGGTAAAGCGTAAATTGTAGGGGCCAGCATCTATCCATATAATTGTTAAGGTCGATTTGACCAAAATTCTAGGGAGAGGCAATGTACATTGAGATAGTAAAGGATCTCTACACTGTAAATGACCTGCCAGTAGTTTACTCTAAGAAGCTGAATGCCCTAATCCTAGCCGATCTTCATCTAGGGTTTGAGGAGGAGGCTGCAAATCTAGGCTACTTTATACCAAGAGTACAGCTTTACCGTAGCCTACAAGTACTTTCATCAGGCCTGAAGGAGACAAAGGCTAGCCTCGTAATATTTGCAGGTGATGTTAAGCATAATTTCTCGAAGCTCACACGCTGGGAGAGAGAGGAATTAACGAGGCTTTTCAGCTTCTTGAAGGAGGAGAGGGGAGTTGATGTAGTAATTGTCAGAGGGAATCATGACAACTTCATACCAATTGTAGCTAGGAAGTTCAACATAGACGTTATAGAGGCTTATGAAGACTCCGATATACTCGTGATACATGGACATAAACGCGTTGAGGAACTTAGAAAGGATCACGAAGTAATAATAATGGGTCATGAGCATCCTAGTATAAAGCTTAGAGACAAGCTGGGTAGTGTAATTAAGATGCCTTGCTTTCTTACAGCGCCTTATAAAAACTCGATGCTAGTAGTGCTGCCAGCTGTAGGCCAATACCAAACGGGGACTACGGTCTCACTCTTCCCGGAGACCTATCTTTCACCAATATTAAAACACGATATTGATCTTGGGAGTATAAAGCCCTATGTTCTTGCTGAGGGACTAGGCGTACTAGAATTTCCTCCGTTAAACATGTTAAATGATCTTTTAACTATATTCTGAAGATACAGGATTATGAGGTCATAGAGCCTAGCCTACAAATTACTTGTGGTGCGGGGGGTGGGATTTGAACCCACGCCGGCCTACGCCAACGGGTCTTGAGCCCGCCCCCTTCGACCTGGCTCGGGCACCCCCGCAGCCTCCGTGTAGTTTTCATTCTTATCATCTACGATTAATAACTCTTAATTTAGGGTTTTAAAGGAGCTTAAATAAATCAAGATGATTTCCTTCATCGAGTTGTTGGGGCCTGAGTCAGTGAGGTTTAAAAGAATCCTGTTATTCGCGAGGAGGCCTTACCCTCATTATGATCCTTTTACCCATAACTACCCAGTACTCAACCTCAGCACCAGGTTTTAGCTTAGATCTTAAATCCTCCTCAGGGGGTTTCTCTACCTCAAACGTATCAAAGGTTTCCATGTCCATAAGTTGGACGGTATCCCCGGTATCTGCAATAACCTGCCCTATCCTCTTGTCCACTATGGGAACCTCAACTCTAGCATCGACTGGCGCTGTAAGGGTCTTCTTATTTCCTGTAAAAAGCCCTATAGCCACTACATGTGCCTTGGCACTTCCATGCTTACCTGTTTTAGCCTTGGTTATTTCGATGATTCTGCACGGCTCTCCATCGATGACAATATAGTTTCCTGGTTTGAGCTCCCCTAAGGTGGCATAAGTTATACTCATATTTCTTCACCATATCTCCTCTCGGTCTCTAAGCCCCTTATAAGTTAACGGTTCTAGGGCTAGATGTAGTTATTAGCAGCTTCTAGGCTAACTACGGCTAGAGGGGGTTAAGTGCCCGGCCTAGATGATATAAGAAGGGCTGTCGTAAAATTATTCAAGCGTAGTGGCACCTACGAGAGGATAGTTAACGAGTACATACGCGACCTACAACGTGCATTATTATCAGCCGATGTGAATGCCAGACTAGTCCTACAGATAACCAGGAGCATTAAGGAGAAGGCGTTTAAGACGGAGGCTCCTCCAGGCATAAGTAGGAGTGAATGGCTTGTAAAGATAACGTATGATGAGCTAGTAAAGTTATTTGGAGGAGACTATGAGCCGGAAGTGAGGCCTCCCTATACGCCCTATGTCATAATGATGGTTGGTGTGCAAGGGAGTGGCAAGACCACCACTATAGGCAAGCTCGCTAAATACTATAGAAGGCTAGGTTATGTTGTTGGCGTCATAGCTGCCGATACATATAGGCCGGGGGCGTATGAGCAGCTTGAACAACTAGCAAGAAAGGCAGGGGCACTTTTCTATGGAGAGCAAGGAGCTAAAGACCCCGTAGCAATAGCAACCAGGGGAGTGGAGAGATTAAAGAAGGAAGGTGCACAGATCATAATAATCGATACTGCTGGTAGGCATGGTTATGGAGAGGAGAAAGCCCTTCTCGACGAAATGAAAATGATGTCGGATGCGGTGAAGCCAGATGAAGTAGTATTAGTGATCGATGCCGCCATGGGCCAGAAAAGCTATGAGCTTGCAAAGAGATTCCATGAAACAACGCCCATAGGAAGCATAATTGTAACCAAGATGGATGGTACAGCAAAGGGTGGAGGAGCACTATCAGCTGTAGCAGCGACAGGAGCAAAAATAAAGTTCATTGGCACCGGAGAGGATATCGACGAGATAGAAGTCTTTAACCCCAAAAGATTTGTTAGTAGACTGCTTGGATTAGGAGATCTAGAGGCACTCCTAGAAAGAATAGAAAGAGCTACCGAGGCAAGCCAGTTACAAGAGACTATGAGCGAAATACTATCGGGGAAAATAACCTATAGACTCATCTATAGACAACTAAAGCAAATAAGAAGGCTTGGGCCCTTCAAGAAGATCATACAAATGATACCTGGGATAGCATCAAGTATAGAAGCACTTGATGAGGCTGCAAAGCTTAGCGAGGAGAAAATAGGGAAATGGCTTGCAATAATGGAGTCTATGACTTATGAGGAGCTTGATCACCCAGAGATCATCGATAAGTCCAGGATGAGGAGACTCTCTATTGGTGCAGGGGTAGAGCAGAACGATGTTAAAGAACTTGTTAACTATTATAAGACGATACAAAGATTTGTTAGGCAGATGAAGAAGAGGAAGGATTTCCTTGAGAAGATCGCTAAGAAGTTCCCAGGAATGTAGAAGAACCATTATAGCTGATCTAAGCTGTATACCAGCTGATAGGATTTTCGATGCCGCCTCCCTTACCATAACATCCGCCTTACTCTTATCTCATGGCATAAGAAGGGACACATGCTTATACTTGATACTTAAACCCCTAAAGCTAACTAGAAGGCTCCTCTTACTAATCGAGGGTAGCAAGATACGAGGTTACAGACCTGATATAGGTTCCTCAAGAGGTTTCATAAAGAGAGTTCTAATCCAAGGAGATGCAAGCGGTGTAAAGGTAGAAGATCTATCAGAGAGTAGCTTAAACGAGATACGTCTTTCTTGTAAAGAAGGGGTCAGGGAACTAGTTAAGCTCTATAATCTTACTCTAGGAAGATCTAAGCAGAGTGTGTTGTCCGATAACAATAACTGCTACTTTTTCAGTGCTTGCAGCAGTACTATAAGTATTTGGTGGGGTATTTCAGTACTTAACATACTACTAGACAGGATAAAGCTTTGAGGGGCTACCTGCTTGATAGAGGAGCAGGATAATAGTAGAATCACAATTATTTATAATACTAACTATAAAGATAAGGCAAATATCGTGGCAAAGACTACAGCCGAAATAATAAGTAAGGCTATAGAGATCCTGCTTAGCCAGCCCCTATGCGATAGGTGCTTAGGGAGGCTATTTGGGCTCCTAGGCAGAGGCTTTAGTAATGCTGAGCGCGGCGAGGCCATAAAGAAGCTAATAGTTTTATCGCTTCATGAAATGATCAGGAAGGGAGATGAGGAAGCTAAAGAGCTATTTAAGCTAATTGCTCCCAGGCTTACCCCTTATGGCGATAGACTCTACGAGGAGCTGTTCGGGTCACCTCCAATTAAGGAAGAGTGTAGCATATGCGGAGGAAAACTTGAAAAATTCTTTGAAGAGACTGCTGAAAGACTTCTAGAGGAGATTGAAAAAAGAGGGATAAGGGCAAATAGCTTTTTACTAGGTGTAAGACTCTCAAGAGACGTAACAAGTCATGAAGATGATATAAGAATAAAATTTGGCCTAGAGTACATGGAGAGCATTTCCTCTGAAATAAAAAGAGAAATAAGTAAAATTATTCAGAAAAAGAGTAGACTTAGACCAGACTTCGAAAATCCCGATATAGTAGCTGAGATAGAATATCCTAGCGGTATTATAGAGTTAAGAGTACAGCCAGTACTTCTTGAGGGCACCTACTGGAAACTTGCAAGAAGAGTATCGCAAACACTATGGCTTACTAGGAAGAAGCAACGAAAATACCCATACTCAGTCGAAGAAGCCTTGTATAAGATAGCTGAACAAATTAAAGGAGCAACAATAGTATTGCATGGCTCTGGTAGAGAGGATGTCGACGTACGAATGTTAGGCACTGGTAGGCCATTCATCTTAGAGGTAAAAGAGCCTAAAAATAGAGTAGAGTACGTTAAGCTGATAGGAAAAAGTTTCATAATACCAGGCTTTGTCAAAGCATACATTACAGCTGCTGCAAATAGAAAGAGGGTAGCTGAGCTAAAGGAAGAGGCCAAGAAGCATAGAAAGACGTATTATGCTATAGTGGTCTCCGAGAGAGAATTAGACGAAAACGATCTAAAAGCTCTTGAAGAATTCTTCCGAGATAGGAGCATAAGGCAACGCACGCCACGTAGAGTAAGGCATAGGAGGCCTGATGTCGTAAGAACTAAAAGAGTGTATCAAGTAAAGACAAGAATGCTTACACCAAGAGTCTTCGCTGCATTAATTGAAGCTGAAGGTGGACTTTACATTAAGGAACTTATAAGCGGCGATGAAGGGGATACGAGGCCTAGCTTTGCTGAAAAACTAAATACGAGACTTTATTGTGCAAGCCTAGATGTTGTGGCAGTTGAGAGCCCAGGAAGACAATATGATTTAGAATAAATATTTAGAGTAAGCAAGCTAAAAACTCTATGGAGGTGGGATAAGCTATGAAGCCTTCAAAAGGCTACCGCCATAGAACACGTAAACTATTAAGGAAGCATATACGTGAGAAAGGCAGTATACCACCTCTAAGCCTACTTCTCTACGACTATAAGCCTGGCGATCTAGTCTACATAAAAATAAACCCATCCATAATGAAGGGAATGCCTCATAGACGGTACCATGGCAAGGTAGGTATGATTGTCGGGAAGCGAGGCAGGGCGTATATAGTCCAAGTACGAGTAGGTAAAAAGACAAAAACTTTATTCATTAGACCAGAGCATCTGAGGCCAGTGCCACCTGAAGCAATGGGGAAGGGGAA
The DNA here is from genome assembly GCA_040514295.1 of Pyrodictiaceae archaeon. Taxonomy (GTDB): domain Archaea; phylum Thermoproteota; class Thermoprotei_A; order Sulfolobales; family Pyrodictiaceae; genus JBEVCE01. The sequence goes on from JBEVCE010000065.1 coordinate 22,817, forward strand.
GGAAGAGAAGGGACAATAGGTCCATTACACAATAACCGAACTAATCGTTAAAAACAAGCCTCATAGTAGTAATGGTGAGGCGAATTGGAGCAGATTCTAAGCCAAGAATTTGTACCCATACCAGTTGCCAAAGAAATAGTAAAGAAAGTGAAGGAGCAGGGAACAAGTAATCCTATAATCGAGCGTACATTAGAGTATCTTTCTAGATTTTCTAAATGTGATGCAAAGAGAGCACTAGAAGCCATGAGAGAGCTTACAGAAAAACTAGATTTCAGCCCCATTACAGCTACAATACTAGTAAACATAGTGCCTAAGACCATTGATGAAGCCAGAGTCTTACTGGATTTTGAGAAAAGACTTGTAGAAACAGAAACTCTTGAACAAGCACTTGACATTATAAGAAGAAAGTGCTTAGAAGAGAGTACGTAAGCTAAAGCTAATAGAAAGAGTCAACTAGACGAATAACGAACAATGTAGGACAAAGAAACTTAGCCTAGACTACATAGCCAAAGGCACAGCCTATTTTATAGGGTCCATTAGGTTTTAAATAATGGGATTAGAGCCCCAACTCTACAATCAAGGCAATGATGAGAGTGATTTTCTGTGCAAAGGACTCAGCGGAGACACAGGCCAGCTAGGCCAAGAAGGTTTGAGGAATTCGCGTACGTATTAGACTATAAGCCCTTAGGCAATCCTACTGATAGGCACCCGCAACACCGATCTATGCCCATAGTACAGCTGATTGGAGAGGACTATTTCATGTTACTTGAAGGGATTCCTCGGAAAGATGCGGAAGTTGAGATAGGGGAAAGAGTCTATATAGGACCCATAGAAAGGCTAAGGCTTAAAATCCACCACATAGACGCTGAAATAACCTACGATGACTTGACGAGTATAGCAAGGGAGGCACTTCCAGAAATATTAAAGCAGATAATAAGATCTAAGGAGCAATTATTTATTGAGTTCTATAACATGGCTGATGCAATAACAATAAGACTACATAGCCTCGAACTCCTCCCCGGTATAGGAAAGAAGACCGTTATTAAGATAATAGAACAGAGAAGTATTAAGCCCTTCACAAGCTTTGATGACATAAAGAATAGGGTTGGTATAGACCCATTACAACCACTCGTTGAAAGAATAATACTTGAGCTTCAAGGTAAAGAAAAGTACTACTTGTTCCTAGAACCACGTAAACTTGTCCGTGACCAGGTAGAGAAGCCTATATTCCTCAATTATCTAGAAAGGATACAGGAGAGGCTTAGACAGCAGCAGAGTACATGATCCCTTATGTGGCGTACATTATGGAGGAATGTCGGCCGAAAAGAAAGAGACTAGGACAACATTTCCTAGTTGATAGAAGCATCGTAGAAAGAGTAGTGGAAGAGGTTTGCAGGCATAGAAGAATACTAGAGCTTGGAGCTGGACCAGGCACTTTTAGTATACCTATAGCTAATTGTAGCGAACAGGTCATAGGCATAGAGCTAGATCCTAGCCTTGTACAATGCTGCCACAGGAGAGGGATTTTACTAGGAAACCTAACAGCTATAGTCTCAGATCTAAGATACCTCCCTGTAAGACTTGATTACTTTGATCTAATTTTCGGAAGTATACCCTATAATCTAACCTCATATGTTCTTGAACTCCTCGTTAAAGAATATCAGGGTAAGGCAATACTAATAGTACAGAGAGAAGTTGCAAGAAGATTAGCTGCAAAACCTGGTACAAAATCTTATGGAAGACTCACAATACTTGTTAGGGAAGTCTACGACGTAAAACTAGGTAAGGTAATTCCACCCTATGCTTTTAACCCGCCTCCTCAAGTATACTCACAATTGATAATACTTAAGCCTAGGAGGAAAGTCAGTACTAGATTTATAAGATGCTTAGAAGAGGTTACTGCATGTCTTTTCTCGCAAAGGAGAAAGCTTTCAAGAAAAGTTATAGGATCATGCCTACCTACTAAAATCATAGAGGAAATAGCAGCTATAAAACCCGTGATCCTTAGCAAACGAGTCTACCAACTGACTTTAGATGAAATAGAAGTCATTACAAAACTGTATTGCGGGTAGAGAAGGGCTGTGACAATCGCTCTAAGCGAAATTAGCTATAATTGCGACGTTAGGACTCTTTATGAGATCGATTTAGGCGAAGGGCATAAAATATCACTATGCGACTTCGTTTACGAGCCTGCAGAAGACAGTTGGCTCATCTTAGAGTTAATGAAGGATAGTCTAAATAGACAAGAAGAAACCTTAGCTACGTGCATAGATGTGGGAACTGGTACTGGTATTCAGGGTATAACATGCCTCCTCTCAATGAAAGTAGCATACGCAGTGTTAACAGATGTAAGCCCTTGCGCACTAAAATGTGCTAGGCTTAATATTGCCAAGAATAGATTAGAACATCAAGCCGATCTGGTTCAGTGTAATAGGCTTGACTGCGTAAGAAAGGGAGATGTAGCGGTATACAATTTACCATACCTGCCTGTTACTGATGAGTGGGCTGGGCTAGAAGGGCTACAATGGAGCGGCGGCCGCGAGGAGGCTATAGCTTTTATATATGATACTACTTCGAAGGGGTTCAAGATAATAGGATTAACATTTTCGAGCCTTGCCGGTAATGATGCTGAGCTTAGACAAGAGTTTGAAAGAAAAGGCTATAAGCTATATGCTACAAGGAGGATGCATGTATTCTTTGAGGATATAATAGCTATGGTATTTCAGCGCAAAGAGGAGAACGAGGATTAACAGTGTATCTTTAACAGTATTCATAGGATAAAAGGGAGAAAGAATGACTACTAAGATAAGACTAGTGATAGTAGGTATTGAAGGAAATGTGAACCTAGGTTTCATAGCAAGGCTTGCCATGAACTTCAGTGTAGATGAGGTGTACCTAGTCTCGCCCAAAGCCAGCCCCTATAGCGATGAAGCACAAAGGTATGCTGCAAGGGCAAAAGAAGTCTTAAAAAGATTAATTATTGTCGAGAAGCTTGAAGACGCATTAAAAGATGTAGAATTATCCGTATGTACAACGGCTAAAACTGGATATAAAACAGACGTATTGCGTAATGTTATGTCGCTAGAGGATGCCCTGCAACTCATATTATCTTATAGGAGCATATCCATAGTCTTCGGCAGGGAGAGTGTAGGACTAACTAGGGAAGAACTATCTAAATGCGATATAATAATAACAATACCGGCAAACCCAGAATACCCCACCTTAAACTTAAGCCATGCCGTAGCTATAGTTCTTTATAGGCTCTGGATAGCCAAGAACAAGGCTACAAGGATCTATGAAACTGCATCTGCAGAGCAGCTTAATAGGGTTAAGAGTTTAGCAAGGAGTATTGCAGAGCTTGTAACAGATCCCAATAGGAGAGAGCAGGCAGTGATAGCAATAACACGTTGCATAGCAAAGGCTAGATTGACGACTAGTGAAGCCTCAGCCCTTTATCACCTCTTTAAAAAGGTATACGTGTTGCTTAAGAGGAGTTTGTCATGAAGCTGTTACTTACTACAAGCCCAGGGATAGAAGATATAGTTGCCGAGGAGGCTAGGTATAAGCTCAATGCAAGAATTATTGAATACAGACGAGCTAGAGGTAGGATAATAGTTGATCTAGATGATGAAAACCTTTACCTAGTTGAGAAGATGAGAAGTATACACCATGCAAGAATATTACTCCATCAGGGTAAGGTGTGTAGTAGTCTAGAGTGCTTACGTAATCTTGAAGAAGTACTTAGGAGCATCGATTATCATATCTATATAACTCCACATACCACCTTTGCTGTAAGGGTAGAAAGAGTAGGAGACCATGAATACAACTCTATGGACGTGGCTAAGCTCGCTGGGAGAGTAGTACAGGAGGAAGTAGCAAGAAGATACTCAGCAAAACCACGTGTCGACCTAGATTACCCTAACATAATAATAGCCATAGACATTATTGGTAGTGAGATCCTCATTGGTGTAGAGCTTACTGGTGAAATATCATTACATAGGAGAGGATATAGAATATATGATCATCCGGCTGCTCTTAAACCTACATTAGCCTACGCAATGCTAATGATCTCTGGTGTACACGATGGCGAGCTTGTCGTAGACCCCATGTGCGGGGGAGGCACAATAGCTATTGAAGCAGCTTATTTATTGGAACACTCTCCTATCCACTGTAACGACGTCAATAAAAGCTACCTTAAAGGGGCTATGATGAATGCCATCGCAGCTAGAGTTTCCTCTAGAATAAGGTTTGGGCTAATCGATGCCAAAGAACTCCATAAACATTATAACTCTATAGATATTATCGTGACAAACCCACCGTATGGGATAAGAATGGGTTCGCCAGGGAGGATAAAAGAACTTTATGAGAAGTTCGTGGCTGCAGCTGCAAGAGTTCTAAATAAGTCTCTTGTAATAATAAGTGCTGAACATAGGTTCCTAAAAAACCTTCTCACGGAGAATGGGCTGAGCATAGTACATGAGAGAGACGTAGCACATGGAGGTTTATGGCTAAAGATTATTAAGGCTAAGTAGCAGTCATAGGAATGGCTAGGAATGGAAGTAAGCGTTATTTATAAGAGGAGTTAGACTTCCTAAAGCTTCGGATCCTAAGAGAGAAAACTAGGAGGGGAAGCTAGGTGCCACAGAAGCCGGCAAGATGCTATACGAAGCGTACAGCTAAAGCATTCTCAGGCCCACCTTATACTAGGAAGGAGTATATCCACGGTGTACCACCGCCCAAGATAACCAAGTTCGTCATGGGTAACGTACATGGAGACTTCGATTATGCCGTTGAATTGTACGTGCTAGAAAGGGGGCAAATAAGGCACAATGCCCTTGAAGCGGCAAGGGTAATGGCCCACAAGTATCTTTCAACAACAATAGGTGATACTAATTACTTGTTTAGGATACGTGTATACCCACACCACGTACTAAGAGAGAATAAGATGATGGCGTTCGCTGGCGCGGATAGACTCCAAGAGGGTATGAGGCAGGCCTTTGGTAAACCCGTGGGCACGGCAGCCAGGGTATATCCAGGCCAAGTAGTGCTAGAGGTAAGAGTGAACAAGGAGCATATAGATCAAGCTAAAGAAGCCCTAAGAAGAGGAGCCTCAAAGCTTCCTCTACCTTCCAGGATACGAGTGAGACCTTTAAAACCTACAGTTGAGTCAATACCTAGCTAAATCAGCTAATCTTTTCTACGCCTAATTAGGGACCATAAGCATAATAAATAAAATATGGTAGAGAAGATGCATGGATAAAAGCAAGGTAATAGCTAGTGGTTACGAAATAGAATTAAGCGAAGCATGTAAGGAGATAGTAGAGTACGCTAGGAATAACCTTAAAAAACAAAGTCCCTCAGTGATGATTGAAGCACCGCCCGGCTTAATACAATTCCTCAGCATTGTGAAGCAGAATTTAGCTGAATGCACTGCAAAATATAATTTAAAGACTAAAACCCTCATACGTATCGACCCAGCATATGGATCATGCGATATAGGACTAGATTATGCTCTACACTCTAGTATTGACATTATAGTCCATATAGGGCATGCACGATATCCATACCAATATGTGGTAAACAATCAGTATCTCGACCTTGAGAGTCTAGAAAGGGTTGCAAAAGTTAGAATAATATTCGTGAAAGCTGAATACATAGGCGGTATAAGGGATTACATAGGAGACTTATTAGCTGCCCTTAGAGAAAATAACATAAAGAGGACAGCAATAGGCTTCACCGCTCAGCATACAAAGCTTGCCGAGAAAATAGCCACTGAACTCTCACGAAAAAATATTAGAGTATTAGCGCGGAGTATCGTATTAGGCTGTCACTACTACGGGATAACTAAGTTTAGTAAGGAGGTAGACGGCTTCATAGTCATCAGTGGAGGAGTATTTCATCCCTTAGGCCTAGGACTGGCTACGCGAGCTGAGAAGCCTATACTACACCTCGACCCTTATAGTCCAAAGATAACAGATATTAGAGGAGAAGTAGAGAGGCTCTTGAAAAAACGTTATCTAACTATACTAAAAGCCCTCGATGCCCAAAGTTTTGCAATAATAGTAGGCTTTAAACTAGGCCAATATAGGCCATGGATAGTAAACCATCTTATTAGGCTAGCCTCCATGAGGAGGAAAAAAGTAAGCTTACTGGCATCAAACATCATCAACAGAGAGTATCTAGATAACCTCAACCCTTATGACTACGATGCTTATATAATCACATCATGCCCCCGCATAGCCATAGACGATTTGGGCGACTATTGGAAACCTGTGTTGACACCAGGTGAAGCTAGAATGGTACTTACTAAGAAACTGGAGAACTACCTATTCCCTTGGTGAGGAAAGGTGATGCTATGAAACTAAAACAACTCAAAATAATCCTAGAGAAGGAAGTACCAGACTTTACAAAGCCTAAGGATTTCCTAGAGCAGTATCGTACACCACCGGAAATCCTATTAGCCATGATCAATTATATGATGCCATATATTCTAAGCGAGAAGAAGGAAGCTGTCCTAGTAGATCTGGGATCTGGCACAGGCATGATAGCCTATGGATTCTCACTAGCAGCCATGACCTACTCCATAGGCATAGAAATCGATGAAGAAGCTATCCAGGCTGCCGTAAAGACTAAGCTTTGGAGACAACTACCTAACATAGACTTTGTACAAGCTAATGCCCTTGCACCACCTCTTAGAAAAGCCGACTACGGAGCACAGAACCCGCCCTTCGGCACAAGAAGGGCCATGATAGATAGGTTATTTTTGCTATCCCTTACTAAGCTTAGGCCAAAAATAATAGCATCTGTCCATAGTTGCAACAATAAACTAGTCAGCATATTGTCTAAGGAGCTGACGAATAGAGGCTACAAAGTAGTAACTGTAGAGTGCAAAAAGATACTAATAAGACAGCGCATGAAACACCACACTAGAGAAGCATATTATACGAGAGCTTCAATACTTATAGCCATTAATAAAAGGAGCTTCAAGTAACAAATAATAACTTGAAAACAAGGTGTTTAGCAGGTAATCAGCTATGAGTGCAAGGTTAGCATTGCTACAAAATAAGCTCGTTTATCCTGGCGAGGAACTTGCAACAATAGAAGAGTTCATACCTGGTGATGGTTGCTACGTACATGATTCTAAAATATACTCAGCGATAATAGGTAGAGTGCAGCTGAATATGTCAACACGTAGGATAAGCGTACATCCATTAAGTGGAAAGCCACATATTCCTAGGAAAAACATGCAGGTCTATGGATACGTAGCCAGTATAATCCGGGATGACCTTGCACTCATAAAAATAATCTTTGATGAAAGAGGACAAATGTTCTCTGGGGAGTTCACAGGAATACTTCACATTTCGCAGGCTACACCACAGAAAGTTAACAACATGTATGAAGTGCTGAGAGTAGGTGATGTAGTCAAGGTAACCATACTGAATTCGACCAGCCCTTACATAGTATCAACAAAACATGCTACTAATGGGGTCGTTCTAGCCTTCTGCAGTAAGTGTGGAGCACCGTTATTTAAAGTTCCTGGGGAAGAAGGACTAGTATGCCCTAGATGCGGCAATAGAGAAAAAAGAAAAACCGCTGCTCGCTACATGCTTGTCCTCCAGGAGAAGATAAAATCTAAGAGTTAGACAAGTGAGGGGAACGAAGGGCCTCTAACGGAGAGTACAAGGAATAGGTTGATTCAGGATGGCAAGAAGAAAAGTTATTAAGACACGAACATTCTTGATTAACATACCATTAGGAATCCCCATGGATAAAGTCTATGAAAAATTAAGCGAAGCGCTTAAGACAACATACTCTGAAGTGAAATTTGAAGGAAATAGGCTAAGGATAAAGCTGGTTGGAACTGAACACGATATTAAGGAGACATGGATACAAATAAGAAACTCTATTAGCGAACTCTGGGACTTATACAAGTTCATGAGGTTTTCAGAGGCCAGTATAGAGACCATATCTAAGGAGATCGGAGGAACATTTCCTCCTGAAGCCCTTGTCTATGCACTTAGACTAAAGGGTTATGAGGCTTTCATAACTGACAATAAAGTATTGAAAACCAAGGCACCTTTTAACATAGTATTAGATACAGCAAGAAGAATAGTAGAAGTGTTGGAGGAAACTAAATTTAAGGTCAAAGGCGCATCAGCCAAGAAGCTTATAGCTTCATTAGCTTCAGCCTTTAACAAAAACATTAACGAGATAATAGAAATAGGTATTAAAACAGGCGTATTAGGTGAAGATGAAGACGGTAGAGTACTAGCAAAAGTGGAATGGAGACAAGGGTTACGTAAACTTGCATTACTTCTAGGTGGCGCTAATTCACTTAAAAAGCTTGGTGAAGGACGTCATGAGCAATAGAGAAGGACATGTAGTAAAAATACTTAAGCTGGAAGATAATTATGTAGAGTTTGAGCTTGTAGGAGAAGACTACACTATAGCTAATCTCATAGCAAAGTATGCTATCAACCACCCCAACATAAAGTATTCAGCGTATTCAATAGAACATCCGCTAATATCTAATCCAAAGATAATTATTAGAACCAAGGAAAAGAAGGCTATTGAGGCTATATACGAAGTCCTAAACACCATCTTGCAAGACATCGAGAAGCTCACAAAATTAATTAACGATGAGCTTGCTAAGGCTAAAAAATGAAGGCCATCTTACCAGGCATAAAGAGAGAGACTAGAATATTATTGGTTTATAAGTGTAGGGAATCGAATACAATTGTTCTCGCCATAATACTTAGGGGGTATAGAATCGAGAAACTCTTCTTTGATAGTTCATACACAAAGCTCATTACAGATATAAGAAAAGATAGTAGTTACAAGGAGATAAACTTCTGTACAAGCTTAGATGAAAATGGTGGTAGAGGAGAAGAAGCTAATTTATGTATGAAACTGGGCTTACCTCTTCTTGGAGTCAGCCTAGCTAATATAGTGGGGAAAGAGAACGTAGAAACTCTTCGAGGGTTCCTGGAAGAATTATGTGATAATATAT
>JBEVCE010000066.1:0-9490 GCA_040514295.1 Pyrodictiaceae archaeon
GCTCCTCTTAGCGATGCAAGCCTACCAGCTATGCGAGCCCAAAGCGTAGTATCAGCTGGTCCAGGCTTATACACAGACTTCTCCCTAAGAATGTTGGCAACTTTAATCATCTTAGCGGCAAGTTCGTCGGGCAAGTACGGCTCTGCATCATATCGTAGCTTTATTATTCTGAGCTCTGTTTCTGGATCCGGATACGTGAATTGCACCCTTACGACCCTTCTAAGGAATGCGTCACTAAGCTCATTCTGAGCTATATCTTCTGGATTACTGGTGAATATTATTTGGAAGCCCTCCCCCTTTGCCCGGAAGACGGTCTTGAGCTCGGGTACAATTATTCTCCTCTTATCTATTATGTCGAGGAGAAGGTTCTGGAACTCCTCACTACTCCTCCTTATCTCGTCGACAAGTACCCCAGTATCGAGTATCATGGCGGCTAATAGAGGCTTAGGGATGTAACTTTTCTCATTAAAGCCGTATTTTAATGCCATGAGAGGATGAAAGTCGCCTATAATCCTATACTCGTCATAATTCTCGCTACAAGGTAGTACAAAAGCTGTTTTGCCGGACCATAGTGTTAGTATAGCCTCTCCCACCTCCGTTTTCCCAGTGCCAGGAGGCCCCTCGAAGAGCACAGGTCTACCTGCTAAAAGCGCTGCAATGGTTAACGAGACTATTTGTTCATCAACTATAAGCTTGTACTCCTTTTCAAGAACCCTAACCATTTCACTAGGCGACCTGACGGGCTTCCTCTTCTTTATGACGGGGGCGTATATCTCGTAAACCTTCTTCTCTATAGCCTCAGCTATGGAACTACTGGAGCCTCCTGTCTCTTCTAGCTCCTCCAGCATACTTCCAATAACACTCTTTCTAATACTCTCCTCGTCTTCCTTATGCATCTGTGTAGCCCGAGAAATAGCGCTATCTAACCCTATAGCCCTAATTATCTTTTAGCTGCTAGTATAGCTTTCAGTCTGGGATGCTCGAAAATGCCGGAGAGGCGATATGCAAGACGGCTTGATGACAAAAGAATAGTCCTCTACAGTGTTATTAAGCGTAGAGGACCAGATATAGAACATTATGACTTTGTCCTGGACGAGGAAGAGGGTAAGATAAGGCTAATATATCTAGGTGAGCACGCTGAGGACATCAGGCCCCGAACAGTGCTACCTAAGCAACAGGATCTACAACTTTACAGAATAGTTAAGCGTAGAAGGAGATCCATGCAGACCCAGATAAGCTCAAGGGATATAGAGATAGACCTATGCTCTATAAAGGATATTGAGGTTGAGAGGGAGCTGGGGTCTCAAGGTGAGACTATTTTAGTCCTAGAACTCATACTTAGTAATGGTAATAGGCTTAGACTAGAAGCTTCGCCCAAGATAAGAGACCTTGTAAAAGCCCAAGTTAGGAGGATCCGGAGGATGATAGAGCAACGTTGTCAAAGCTCTCCTTAACCCTAAAAACATTAACTATGTGATGATTGGCTTGAAGCTGAGCTCACAAGCTATGAGGATGGATCAACCGGCTGACTCCTTCTCAAGAGCTATTATAACTTCTACTGGACCTATACTCCATTTTCTTGCATAGCCTCTAGTCTTAGCTTCCTTGGAGGAGCTAGTGATGCTCACGTCTAGCTTAGTGGCTCTTGTCTCACCCATAATGTAGTCCCTAAACATTTCTATGTAATCTGCATACTCTTTATCAGCTACTATTATCGTAATCCTTATCTTGTCCTCGATATCTAGGTTCATCTCCTTCCTCATGTATTGAATCCTCCTGACGACATCTCTTGCAAAGCCCTCGGCAATCTCCCTTTCAGATAGCGTGGTGTCTATTACGATACTACCCCAGTCAAGGGTTTTAGCATAATAGCCAGCCTTATAGGAGGGAGTTATCTTGACATGCCTCTCCTCTAGCCTAATCTTAGTACCTTCTATTATCGCCTCGTGATAGCCTTTGGATAGGATGTCTCTAGCCACTTTATCCCCATTCTCCTCTAGGTATCTGAATATGCTTTTTGAGAGAGCCTTGAACTCGGGGCCTATAGTAGAGTAGATTGGTTCGACTACATAAGTTACATATTCTTCCATGCGTTTGGGCTCTACTACTTCCACCTCCTTGGCATTAGCCGTATAGAGTAATATGTCTTTTAACCTGCTAATGGCCTCTATAACCCTCTTGTCCTCGGTGAACACCATGACTCTCCTTATCGGTTGTCTTAGCTTTAGTCTAGCTTTCATTCTAAGTGCTGCTACAGCCTCTAGAACCTCCCTCACAACCTTCATATATTCCTCTATTCTCCTGTCCTCCCAGTTTCTAGGCGGCTTGGGCCACTCCTCCATATGGATGGACTCCTTTGCGCTGGGATCGCTAGGCCTAACGAACTCCTGGTAGAGCTTCTCAGCGAAGAATGGGGTTATAGCTGATATTGCTATGAGCCAGGTCTTAAGCACGTTGTAGAGGGTAGCATAGGCTGCATACTTATCGGCTGTCTCCTCCTCAACCCATACCCTCCTTCTTATCAGCCTAACATACCAGTGGCTTACGTCCTCGATAATGAATGATGCTAGCTTTTTTACAGCTTCGTGAACACGGTACTCCATGAAATCCCTTGTAGCCTCGTTTATGATCCTATAAGTTCTGCTCAGTATCCATTTATCCTCAGGCCTTAAATGCTCCCAGTACTTCTCAAGGCTATGCTCCTTAGGAGAGAAGCGGTCAAGCTCCATATAGGTTGATGCGAAGACGAAGACATTCCAGGCTACATTGAGCACTGATCTAGCCTCGTCTAAGGCTTTCCAGGAGAACTTAGCATCCTCCCATATAGTGTTCTGTAGCACCCATAGCCTGAATACATCAGCGCCGGCTCGTCTAAGGATCTCGTCTGTGGCAACATAGTTTCCTAGACTCTTATGCATCTCTCTGCCTTTCTCATCGAGCATGAACCCGTGTACCAGGACGTTTTCATAGGGTATCTCATTGAATCCTATAACACCGGCCCTCAAGAGGCTGAAGAACCAGCCTCGAGTCTGATCATGTCCCTCCGTTATAAATTTGGCTTTGAATCTTTTCTCGTAAAGCAGACTACGCTTTTTCTCAGGATGGCCTAGGCTTGCATAGAACGATACACCACTATCAAACCAGACATCAGCTACATCAGGTACCCTTTTCATCTCATGACCGCATTTAGGACATCTCAACGTAACCTCGTCTATCCATGGCTTGTGCAGCTCTTTCGGCCTCCTACCACCATACTTTTCCATCTCCTCAATACTACCTACTACCAGTGTATAGCCGCAGTGGGGGCACTGCCATATGGGTAGAGGAGTACCCCAATACCTTTGCCTGCTCAGAACCCAGTCCTGCAAATTATCTATCATGAAGCTTAGCCTCTCATAGGCCCAGCCCGGTATCCACCTAGCTTTACGAGACTCTTCCCTAAGTCTATCCTTTAGCTTTGTTACCTTTATCACCCACTGGGTCGTAGCTCTTAGCAATGTAGGTGTCTTGCATCTCCAGCACACCGGATACCTGTGCTTGACTATTGATGCATGAAATAATGCTCCCTTCTTCTTCAGATCCTCTATTATAAGCTTATTCGCCTCGCGTGCAGGGATGCCAGTATATCTGCCAGCTTCCTCAGTGAATCTACCCTCATCGTCAATAGGGGATACTATCTCCTCTATGCCAAGCCTCTTTGCAGCCTCAAAATCCTCGAAACCATGGCCTGGCGCTGAATGTACTAGCCCTGTCCCCTCGTATAAGCTGACGTATTCTGGGAACAAGTAGACCCTATGATACTTCTCCAGCCTCTTCTGGGCAGGGACTACCTCGCTTAGAGGATGTATGTATTCTAGTCCCTCTAGGATTCTACCAGGGAACTCGTCTACAACCTCATAATTGCTTACACCAGCCTCCTCCATAACCTCGTGGAGCCTAGGCTTAGCAAGGATCAGATACTCATCACCAACACGTACCTTAACGTATATAGCCTCGGGGTGAGCCATCACAAACGTGTTCGCTGGTAGAGTCCAAGGCGTTGTGGTCCATACGAGGAGGTACTCGTTCTCTCTGGCCCTTATAGGGAACTTCACGTATATCGACGGATCTTCTATCTCCCTATACTCTACCTCATATTCGGCAAGCGTTGTACCACAGCGTGGACACCAATATACGATACGTTTATCCCTCTCCAGTAAACCCCTTTCATGGGCTTTTTTTATCAGCCACCATGCTGCCTCAATGTACTCGTCCCTCATAGTTAGGTACGGGTTATCCCAGTCCATGAATACTCCGAGCTCCTTAAACCAATGTGTAAGCCCCCTAATGTTCTCCTCAACCATTCTACGACACTCTTCTATAAACCTCTCAACGCCAATACGGCTTTCGATCTCTCTCTTCACCTTGACCCCTAGCTTTTTCTCAACAGCGACCTCTATGGGCAATCCGTGGCAGTCGTAGCCAGGCGTATCGATGACGTTGTAGCCATTCATCCTCCAGAATCTTAGGAGAGAATCCTTCAATACTTTGTTCCATGCGGTTCCGGCATGGGGTACATCGCTTGAGGGGTATGGTGGGCCGTCTAGGAAGTATAGTGTAGGCTTTCCTTTAAGCATCTCCTTTACCTTCTTATAGATATTGTTCTCCTCCCAGAACCTCTTAACCTCGCTCTCGACCCTATGTGGGTCATAGCCTCCTACAATTCTTCTAACAGCCATCTGCATCACCTCCCGGAGGCTTGAAGAAGGGTTAGGCTCATAGAAGGAGACAAGGCTATTGATAATCGATCAACTAGCTAGGCGATTATAGCGATAATGTGCGTCTCTAGGCCTATCTTCACTCTCTTCTCCATACCCGGAGGTGACCTAGAAGGGAGATAATAGAAGCATGTATGTGCATCTAAGGCTACAGGGGGCCTCATCATGTCTCAACCTTGTATACTTTTACACCAAACACGGTATCATAGTCTTTTAGCATCCTCTCTATCTCTCTAGTCTTCTCCTCTAGGTCTCCTTCAACACCGGATAGTTCTACATAGTATAGCTCTGGCACGATCTTGGATCTAGTATAGTTTAGTTTACCGTACTCTGAGAGCCTTCTAAGCAGCTCGGACGCCACGTCATCATAGTACGTATTAAAGAAGATCCTGATAAGCCTTTTATGCCTCTCTACCATGACCTGCACCCTTAAGTGCATCCTCAAGCTCTATCATGCTAGCACAGTGTGAAGGATCATTTATCCTATAGAAACCCCTCCTATTTAAAGACTCTACAAGCGTGGTGTAGATCATAAAGGCTTGCCTCAGAGCTCTATATTCTTTCGGGAGAACATGCCTCAACAACTCCTCCCTTCCCAAGAGTCTTATGGCACTACTCCTCTCCTTAACCCACTTACACTTAGCTGACGCTATGATCTCTGCGCTTGATAGATTTATTAAAAGTGGGTACATCTTACAGGCCAAGGGCTTATACTCGTGGATCTTGCATGACCTTGAGAGAATGCTATAAAATGGACAGAAGCCCTTAATAACCCACTTGTATACCACTGCAACACATTTCCCCTCCTCATCCCCAAAAATCTCTAAGGGCTTGAACTCGAGCTGGGCTCCATACCAGGCGCCAAGCTCCTCAAGGATCCTCTTCTCCCAGGGAAATATGACTGGGGACTCCCATTCTTCGCTAAAGAAACAACAGTAGGCGCAGCCCAGGCACCTAAACTTTGGAAGACCCTTTATGGCCACGGCTATAATCCTCCACGCCTCCCCGGATTTATCCAGGTATCCCTAACTACACCTTATCCTAGAGTGACATGTCGACACAATGCTATGATGAAGGGTGCAAACGGCGAGCCTTACCCCATAGGGCTATGAGCTTTGAACCCGAGCTGAGCATTCTATGGTACGACTAGGATCTCAAGGCATTATATCTCATTGGTTTTTCCGGTCCCCCAGGGCCCAAAAGAGCTTGCTTGAGCATTTTACACTGGTACGTCTAAGCACAGTCCCTGGAGCCTTCCATAACCTAAGCTGGTGGCCTCATAGGCTTTATCAGGAGAAGGTGGTGTTCATCATAATCTTCATCAGCACTCGGCAAATACATCATGCTCCGTATAGGCTTAGAGTAAGCTAAAACTATTAATACTTTGTCTAGGACTCCACATGCATAGGGGCTTTAAGGCAAGAGGCCCGAGGAGGTGTATGACTTTGGGTGGTCGGCAGAGAACGAGCCTCTTCTTGGGAAGCGAGGAAACAAGCTCAAAGAAGCGCGAGCAGGAGAGGAAGGGTAGGCAGAAGCGTAAATAGCTTCGATAAGAGGCCATGAAGCATAGGGAGCCTAAATTAGAAGTAGCCATACCCTCGTCAACTATAAGTGTAGAGCAGGGCGAGGAGCTAAGAGCATACAAGATAGGTGTCATTGGAAGACTTGCAGCAGTTTTCCGTGTCAGCACCATACATTTGTACAACGACGAGCCAAGCCTTGCAGGGATTACGCGGAAGACGAAAAAGCTGCTAGAGTACATGCTTGTAGCACCCTATCTTAGGCGTCACGTCTTCCCGCAAGACCCTGACCTCTCCTACGCGGGGGTACTCCCCCCACTACAGCTTGCAACACATGGTGTCAAGGGTCCTAGAGAAGGTGAGGTACGCCAGGCCCTACTCCTCTCGGTGAAGAGGGGGCGAATTAGGCTAGAAGCTGGCCTACAAACCCCTCTAGAGCTTGAGTCTTCTAGAACTCTCGTGGAGTCCAGTACTTTCATGGTGGTGGCTAGTAAAAGGATTGTACACGTTCTCCTGGAGTCCATTAACCCGTTGAGGGCTAGGCTAGTCTCCCTAGAAGAGCTGGCTAGGAAGGGGCTCTACACAGGCTACGTGGTTAATGTTCACAGCTCTCTTTTATCGCTGCTTAGGTCTACCCGAGGCAAGTGCCTTGTAATAGCTACATCAAGATACGGTAAGCCCGTGGCTGAAGCTAGCCTTGACACGATAACCGCCAACGCTAGTTGCATCCTCATCGTCTTCGGAGGCCCTCGTCGAGGCTTATACGATATCGCGGGTGTTGAGGGGTTTAGGCTGGAGGACTATGCTGACCTCATACTAAACACTATTCCTAGCCAGGGGGTTCTTGTTGTAAGAACAGAGGAGGCTTTGGCGGCAACATTAGCCATACTAAACCTTGCTAGACTTAAAGCTAGGACATAGGGTTTATTAACTAGTTTGGGCTATGATCCACGAGCTAGGACGCGAGGGGACATTGAGAAATTTATAATCCTACCTTCATCGCCTCTAAGCGTTAATGGGAGTGACTAGAGATGGGTGCACGGAAGAAGAGAGCACCTAGACGAGGCAGCTTAGCAGTTAGACCCAGAAAGAGGGCTTCAAGGCTACTGCCGAGGGTCAAGACGTGGCCAGAAGTGAAGACAGAGCAGCCCACACCATTAGCCTTCGTAGGCTACAAGGCAGGTATGACACACGTATACATGATAGATGATGTACCCGGCTCCTTGACGTATGGAAGGGAGATATTCGTCCCGGTAACGGTGGTAGAGGCTCCCCCCATGGTTGTTGTAGCCACGAGGCTATACGGTTACGATCCCAATAGGGGCCTTTACACCCTTGGCGAGGCATGGGCTGAGCCCGGTCAGCTCAAGGAGAAGTATGGGCTCGAGATTGACAGGAAGGTTTACCCCTTAAGGGTAGATACGGAGAAGATGCTTAATAGGCTAAGTGGGCTACTAGAAAAAGCGTATGATGTAAGGATAATTGCTGCTACACAGCCTAGGCTCGTAGGCGGACTTAGCAAGAAGAAGCCAGATCTCCTAGAGATAAGAATCGCTGGACCCAGTATAGACGCTATATACGATTATGCAGTGAAGCTGCTGGGTTCAACCATAGACGTTAGAGACGTGTTTAAGCCAGGCCAGTTAGTGGACGTTATAGCTGTGACCAAGGGTAAGGGCTTCCAGGGGGTAATAAAGAGGTTTGGAGTAAAGGAGTTACCTAGATGGCATAAGCATAGGAAGGGTAGTAGGAAGGTTGGCTCAAGAGGCCCGGCAACATCTTTCTCCTGGAGTGAGGTTCCACAGCCAGGCCAGACCGGGTTCCATAGGAGGACAGAGTACAATAAACGCATATTACTAATAGGGGATAACGGCTATGAGATTACCCCTGCAGGCGGGTTCCTACACTACGGCATAGTGAGGAGCACTTACATAGTTCTTGCGGGAAGCATCCCTGGGCCAGCTAAGAGGCCGGTGGTTCTCAGATACCCGGTAAGGCCTACATGGAGCCCTGAATCAGCCCCCAAGATAACCTACATTAGTCTTCAAAGCAAGCAGGGCAATTAGCAGGTGGCCGGCCTATGGTCAAACCCGTTTTTGGCTCCACGATTTTCCTGCTGGCTAGGGAGCCAGGCGAGGTACCTGTATACAACACTAGTGGAGAGGAGGCAGACAGGGTCAAGCTACCACCAGTCTTTGGCCTCCCCGTGAGAAAGGATCTCATTAGGAGAGCTTTCTTCTCGGAGTTTACTGCCAGATTACAGCCTAAGGGACGTGACCCTTTAGCTGGTAAGAGGACAACAGCTCGCAGCTTCGGCGTAGGCCTAGGCATTGCCAGAGTGCCTAGGATCCCAGGGCTCGGTAGAGCAGCCTTCATAAACTCGGCCGTAGGAGGCCACCTAGCCCATCCACCAAGGCCGGAGAAGAGGATTCACGAGGAGATAAACAGGAAAGAGAAGATCCTTGCCACAGCCTCTGCCCTAGCAGCAACAGCAATACCAGACATGGTTAAGGCGAGAGGTCACGTGTTTAACGCAGAGGCTACACCCATAATAATAGAAGATGATGTGGAGCGGGTAGTAGCGACTACTAAATCAGCCAAGACCTTCCTAGAGAAGATAGGAGTATGGCCCGACATAGTTAGAGCCAAGGAGAGGACCAGGATAAGAGCAGGTAAGGGCAAAATGAGGGGTAGAAGGTATATAACACCACGAAGCGTACTATTCATACTTAGAAGCCATGACTCGTTCTTCGCGCGTGCAGTGAGGTCGCTGCCAGGTGTTGACGTAGCAGAGCCCCTTAATGTAAACATACTCCAGCTGGCACCTGGAGGAGTTCCAGGAAGATTGACGGTGATAACAAGGTCAGCTCTAGAGGAGCTTTCTAAGAGATTTAAACTCATAGTCACGAGTACAGCCTAAGTTAATGACTACTACTAGTACCTGGGGGTGATCTAATCTATGGACGACCCATACAAGATCATCATAAGGCCCCTACAAACCGAGAAAGCACTACGCCTCATAGAACGCTCTAACACACTCACATTTATAGTTGATAGGAGAGCTACAAAGCATGACATAAAAAGAGCTATCGAGCAAGCCTTCGGCGTCAAGGTGGAGAAAGTTAATACTCTTATAACGCCACGTGGCGAGAAAAAAGCCTACGTAAAGCTTAGTAAGGGCTATAGTGCCTCTGAGATAGCGGCTAGGCTAGG
>JBEVCE010000067.1:0-25180 GCA_040514295.1 Pyrodictiaceae archaeon
GGTAGGAACTCCCCGTAGGCACAAGGCACCATAGTTTTAGACTAAATAAAATGGTGGGGGAGAAGGGGTCAGGAGGGGCGGAGCATAATCATATAAGTGTCTCATTCATTGGAGTCAATCATCATCCCCTACTCTCACTAGAAGCCTATTCCGTCTTCGACCTCCTTCTTCTCCTGGTTTTCCTCTTGCTCCGCTTTCTTCGTACGACCTTTACTCTTTTCCCACTAGCTAACTCCTCTAGCTCACCTCTCGTTATTATCTTTGTGCCTTCATTGGTCTCGATAATTACTGCTTCTATGTTCTTTAGCTCTTCTAGCGGCATGTCATATACATAGGCCTCTTCATCAAAGTTTACGTATTTTACATTACCCTGTTGAGGATCGCTATTAGCCTTCACTATGCCTATCTTTTTAAGCCTTGCTAGGCTTGGGAACAAGATTGCTTCGTTGCCAGATCCACCTTTATAGCCTATTACTATCTTTTCTTTAGCCTCATCAATTCTAGCAACAACTAGTACATCACCTTCTTTGCTATATCTCTCGGCTTCAAACGCTATTTCTTCTAATAGCACATCTCCGAGATCACGCTTTCCATTGTATCTGAATGTTATCTCCTTCCTCTCAAAGGGAATGTAGACATAGATCTTCGTCTCATCTATAATGTAAGGTTTTCTACGATAATATTCTATAACAGCCTTCAATATGTTTTCCTCGAATAGTGTTTAAGTGTTTTGAAGCTAATGTCACAACTTATAGCCTATCTGTCTCAGGAACTTTCTTCGCTCCTCTATTTCCTTCTCGTCCTCTATCCCTAAAGGTTTCATCCCGTCAACGACGCCTAGTAGAGCCCGTCCTTGTCCAGTATCAGCGATTATTACTTGTATAGGATTTGCTGTTGCTACATGTATATAAGTTATTTCTTGTATATTTCTTAAAGAATTAAGTACGTTTATGGGCCATGCATTACGCATGTAGATTACAAACAAGTGTCCAACACCTATCTTATATGCTGTTTCAGCAGCAAGCTTTCTTAGCTCGTTGTCGTTACCTTCATGCCTCACAAGCCTTTTACCGCTAGACTCGTTAAATGCAACACCAAACCTTATACCAGGTACGCTCGTAGATAGGGCCTCGTATATGTCCTCAACTGTCTTGATGAAGTGTGCTTGACCTATAATTATATTGGTGCCTTCTGGGACAGGTACGTCAATTACTTCTATTCTTATGCTCGCCGAACTCATTTTACTACCCCGGATGCTATTATGGGTTGACTTCTCGGGCAGGGCAGAGGCCATAGAAACTATTAGTAAAGCAAGTTCATATTAAGCCTTATTAGTATACGAGCTTAGGCCTCTATGCAAGAGGCCCTAAGCGAGGCTTTCGCCCCGTCCACATATAGTTCGATAGCTATTTTGCTGCATTTGCCCTTAGGTGTAATCCTTATCATCTTCGTATCATCGGCTCCGTTGTCTTCAAGTTGAAGCCCCTCTCCAAGCATTATTTCGTGTATCCTTAACCTTAGGTCATAGGTATGAAGCTGTATTTCTCCAGGAGGGAAATATATTATGTCTTTCTTGTTGCTGGTAAGAGATGTAGCGACGATTATCCTATCGCCACCTTCAATTCCTTCTCCTCTACGTACCTCTAGGAATGACACGTTATCATGTATTATCCTTGGATGAAGCCTTATTTGCATAATGCCTGCCCTTCCCTTAAATCGACTAGACCCTATAAAAGAAAATCATATAAAATAAAATCTTATTTTTACTTCCATACCTCTGTTTACAGCCTCTTTTGATAGGTTGCAAGAAAACCGTTTAAATCCTGCCAAGTTAATGCTCTAGGAAAATGCTAGGAAGAGATTCTGGCAACGGTGTGACCCGATGGCAAGAAAGCCCGACTTCCTAAGACAAATAGTTAACAGGATCTTAGCCGAGTCAAGGCTACCTTCACAAGTTGTTGATGATATACGTAAACAGATCGCCTATGCTGAGGAGAGATACAAGTTTAGCTCCTTCGGTGGTAATGTAGAGAAGCTAGCAGACTATATCCTTAGTAAGGACTTCGATACTCTAATACAGTCATTTAAATCAGCTAACGGTATAGAGGAGCTAAAAAGGATAATGACTAAGGCTATGGAAGCCTATAAGGATGTTCCTAGCGTAGTTGAGGCCATAGAGAAGAGGCTAAAGGAGATAGAGAGGGTGCGGGAAGAGAGCACTAAATAAGCTTTTTTAACAGTAATAGTACATCTTTAGTAGAGAGTTCGCCATTAAACCATTTGATTAAGATGCTAGATGGAGTTTTTTTAAGAATGCGTTTTGGGAGCTTAGACCCTGTCCTCGAGAATACCTCTACCAGGATTCTATGTAGCCTTACTTGTCCTATTAGCTCGTGAAGCAGGGTCTTGTAGCGTCCTGGATAAAAAACGAGTTTCCCACCGCCTACTTCTAAGGAGTTGGAAGCAGCTATAGCCGATAGTATTGCAGGCCTTATCCCCTCTCCTCCGAGTGATAGTACTAGGCCTGCTGCTTCCCCAACCCTTACTATACCATGTTTTTCATCAACTAGTCTTACCCTAGGCTTAACTGTTATTAGAGATGAGCGTTTATCAACAATTTTTACCTCTCTCTCACCCACAATACTACCTATCATGCTACTGATGTATCTTAGAGCGTATGTTTCAGGGTTTTTTATGCCTATGTATCCTCCTCCAGCATTAATGTATGCACCATGCGGGAAGATCCATGCAAGCCCAAATACTCTACCAAATAGAAATGAGAATGCAACAGTATCTGAAGGCCACTTCTCTAACTCAATATAATATCTCGTAGCCACGATAGTAGTTTCAGGGGATGCGGCGAAGGGTCCCCTTGCATCAAACATCAATGAGTCTTCCCGGCCTTTGCAGGTATCTCTGCTTGCAACCCCCTTTATATTGATATTTGATCGCATTTTCTCTATCCAATCCCTCTTATCGATAATGACCCATAAAGGCTTGTCAACATCCAATTCTCGTATTACTTCTTTGCCATCAAAGAGGAT
Organism: Pyrodictiaceae archaeon; assembly: GCA_040514295.1. GTDB lineage: Archaea > Thermoproteota > Thermoprotei_A > Sulfolobales > Pyrodictiaceae > JBEVCE01. The sequence goes on from JBEVCE010000067.1 coordinate 3,045, forward strand.
AAAACGTTTTATGTGGTTAAGGATTCTGGGCTCGGGGAGGCCATGAGCTGATAGTATGCTAAGAGTTCTCGTTGGCACTGCTTCACCGCAGGGCTTAAGATATCTTTTTAAGATATCATAGACTTCTAAGTCCACTTTACCGCCAAGCCTGGTAGTCAGTATGTAGGCTAGACTAGAACCTGCAACCCCTGCGCCACATATTATTACCTTATCTCGTGCTACAATACGCTTCATAAGTAGATTCTCCTAGGTTTCTCTCCTCGGCTTCCTGTATACCTTCTTCCATACCTACTTTAAATTATGATCACTTCAACAAGATCATAATATACTTATTTAAGGTAGCAGTAACATCTTTCTTACGCTCGGAGCAACATATATAGCGATATTGAAGAGCTAAGATTCAATACTAGTGGTTTTTTAATCATATCTTGATTTTACTCTTAGAGGCCTAAAACCTCTTAGAAGAAGTATAGCTTTCATAGGAACCCTCTAAGGGAGAGGGGTGAGGAATGATGTCGATCAAGATCCCTGAAGAGGAACTTAGAAGGATAATGAACCAGTTTGAGGAGAAGGATAGAAGAGATCCGAAGAAGAGATGGGTATTGAGAATGCTTAGAAGCGCTAAACAATATCATAAAATGTGTCCATACTATGATAAAAGGACGGGTAAATGCTTCTTACAGCTAGGCGAGAGATGTGATAGAGATGGTAGATTTGATGGATGTCCGGTCTTCATTGCATGGCTATCCAAAAAATATGATGAACTTAAGTCTAAAGGGAAACCTCTCCCCATGGATTTCCTGGACCTCACTCTCGCTGTATAATACTGGCCTACTAGAATGTAACTTTTTTAGACATTGTTTTTTTAGGATAGATGGCCTTTGTAATACGCCTCCTAATAAAGTTCTCGTCTTCAAGAAGCATTGCAGGCAACGTGGTGACAGCTATTATGGTGAAAACTAGGCTAAAGCTTTTAAGGCTGGATGGGTAAAGCCCTAGTAATGCTGCCATGATGGCCAAAATATTCGTTAAATAAGGTGCGTAAAGCACCATAACCTTTTTTACAGTTGTATCACAATTGTTACTGACCTTTAGTCCTAATGAGGGTAGAACTCCATCACTGGATATTATAGGCTTAACTTTACAGCCAAGAATATATGCGGATATAGCGTGAACTATCTCATGAATTATAACATAGAGTGTTAATGATGCCATGGTTACAGTAATAGCCTGGATTAAAGCATAAACTCTAATAGTACTCTCCAATTGTATGTCATTGATCAACGCCCATCATTTAATATTATCCTGGATGAGTAAGTATATAGGCTGTATGTTTTAAGTTATCTAGTACCCGATTTATACCATAAATACTTCCTGGAATTATGGATGGATGGTTTAAATGAGGTTAGGCAAAACTTTCGGCTTAGTCTTATTTAGAGCCTACTACTTACATGGTTGCCTAGAAACTAGATTAAAACTTACATTACTAGGTTAAACTATTTCTAGCATTTTCTCTTTGATGATTTTCTCCGCTTCCGACTTATCCATCTTCTGGAAGCTTGCTTCACTCAGTCTTTTAGCCAGCTCTTCTGCCATAAGCTCCTCTATTGGGATCTCGGCATGGTAAGCTTCATGATCTTTAACCACAATTGCCTGGACACTTCTCCTCCCTTCGCTTCCTGAAGCAATAGCTATTCCTAGGTTCTCCCCCTTCTCGTCCTTAAGTAGGAAGATCTTTTCCCCGGAAGGGGTTTCTCCAAGCTCAACTGCTGAGGCTATGCTTATTTTCACGGCTTGTACGGCTTCACCAGTCCATTCACGTTCAGCCTCAGTTGGGGGTGCTTTTAGGATCTCACCGGCCTTTTCAATTACCTCCTTAACAGCCTTTTCGACTTCTTCGGCAGGCAGCCTTCTAAAGGCTTCTAGTTGTAGACTTTCAAGATTCCATTTGATATCAGAATCTACTAGCTCGTACTCTACCCTAATCCTAACCACATCACCCTTATCCATTTTCAGTCTATTAACGAGAATCTCGTATAGTAGCCTATTAAGCTCACCTGCTCTGAAAGCTACTTGCTGGGAACTAATCTTTCCCGACTTTATATCATCTCTAAGTTGTGCGAAGAGTACACGCCTTATTTTATCAGCATAGGCACCTGCTATGACTAGCCCTGTGGATAACTGAGCCACTTGTCACCCCCTCCTACTCTACTACATAGTTGTCTCTTAATGTGGGTTAAGTACTTAACCGAAGGAGAACACTATGTTGATTAAGCCTCATCTATTACGTCTATGGGGGAATGATGCCACAATGCCTTAGTATATTTTGAATCTTAATACCCCTATAAGGCCTTTAAACGTCTTTCTTATCCACTCGGCTTCAGGTATATCGCTGCTAAGCGTGTATACTATGGTGCCATATTTCTGGGCTTCCTCCTCCCAGTATTCGAGGTCATCTCTTTCCTCGTCAACTACTATGAATTTTAATGCACCATACTCTAGTGCGGTTTTTATTTCTCTCTCGCCATAAACTGCTAGCCCATCATCTTTTGCTAAGTGATACTTAAACTCCTCTACAGCTTTTACGAGTTCAGCGTACTTATTCTGTTCTATTATCTTCTCAGCTCTTATAACTAGTTCTCGTAATCCAGCTTCACCTTGATAGGAGACATCTACTAGCTGTGGCACAACTAGCTTACGTAGCCTATAATCTAGGAAGCCTGTCTCGAGGAAGTCTCGTTTAGCATACCCAGGCCCGCCTATGATTATGGCCTTTAATACACCCTTCTCAAGTAGGGGGAGGAAATGCTTGTTAATAGCATCAGCGGCCTCCTTGTAGAATCCTCTTACGAACTGCTCTATCTGCCTATCAAATCTGCGCTGGCTTTGTCCTCCTCTATGGTGCTTCCCAGGAACATAGCCCTCAAGCTCCTCAAGTAGTATTATTCTCGTCCCTTTCAATAGGCCTATAGTAGCCTGGTCCCTTTCAATTATGACGAGGCCGTAAGTATCCTCGGCTTCTATCATCTCCTCGAGAAATTCTGTATGAAAGAACTTGTCAGTTCTATAGAAGAAGACGGGTACAGGTTCAGGTGGGACAAAGACCAGGCATATGAAATCCCTTGTGTTCATATCCTCTCCGCAAAATACGACTAGACCTTTATCTGGGACTTTTTGAAACATTGACAGCCTATCCATCGCCGACGATAATGCTCGTTGCACTGCCTCACGTGTCCTCTTAAGCTTAATATTATCAGTAATAGAGTACTCTTGTCTAAGTAAGTTCATTACGTCGCTTAGCGGTCTTCCTGGCGGTATGTAGAGGCTTAACAGGACTGTGGCTGGAGCCCTCCATTTCTTCAGCTCCCTGATAATCTTCTTTAAGTCTCGTTTATCCACCCGAAGCTTCTCCTCAAGACTTACCGGCATACGATCCCCCAAGCTTTCACTATACTAGCTTATATACACGCTTTTAATAACAATCTCTAACCTCTCAGTAATAAAACTCTAGTCTGATGGGGCTTGCCATGTAATGCAAGGTAAAGAGTATATTAAGCCATTGTATATCAATTTATTTTGAGGGTAGGTGATAGCTGTGAGCGTACCTGAACTCGATTTTACAAATGTCCCTGTAAGACCTACCTCGAAGAAAGAGATCCAGCAACTGGAGACAGCACTAATAATAGGAACTATATACAGTCCCGAAGTCCTCGAGCTGATAAGAGACCCTCTCGAGAAAGCTACGTGGGTTGATAGCTTAGCGGTAGCTGCAGCAGCGCTTGCACGAGAGAAGGCAGGCTATACTATACCTCAGATTGCCGAGGAGCTTGGAAGAAGCGAAGCTACAATAAGATCTCACTTGCAAGGTAAAACTAAGGCTGGTAAGCTAGTCAGAGGTACTTATGAGAAACTTGTGAGAGGAGAATTGCGTGTAATAATCCCCTTCACACGAACAGAGATGAAGGTTGAGGAGATTAAGGAGTTATTAGCTTTGAGTGAGAAGGTGAAAAAGCTTGAACAAGAACTTGAGGCCCTTAGAAGGGAGAATGAGAGACTAAAAAGAGATTTAGAGAACTGTGTTAAGCCAGAGGATATTGAAAGAAAACTTAATGAGATGAAAAACCTCCTTGACGAAGTTGAGAAGGAGAATGAAAGCCTCAGAAAACAGATCAACGAGCTTAAAAGCTATAAAGAGCTTATCGAGAAAATGAAAGAGCTACTGGGTTGCTAGGGAGCAATAATTTCAAGCCTCCATTACTAGGAGTTTTTCCTTGCCCATAACACTAGTTATACTAATGGTATCAGCATAATTAGAATCAGCGTACCTCGCTACGTCTTCAATATTCTCAATGCCGACCTCCATACCATCTATTAGTATCCAGGGTAAACCGAGTTCCTCGTCCATAAATGGTATGCTGACTATACTTACGTTTGGGAACTCACTTATTTTCCGCATATTCTTAAAGCTTTTAGCTATAGCCTCTCTCACTAATCTCTCAGCATCCCTACTCTTCGCGCCAATGCCCTTAATCACAAGTATGCTAGGCAACCCAACCACCAAGTTGTAGTATTTATGTTGGAGTCAGACAGTGTAAGAAAGAGTAGTCGACGTAATACTTTGTACTATTATCTAAAGAGGCTGCTGAGCCTTTTGTAGCGTAGCCTTATAGTAAGGGCAGTCCCTCCAATATTTTGCGCATAGTCTGGCCTCGCTTTTTGTCAAGAGCCTATCAAGAACAGTGCATTTCGCCAGGAATCCTCCCATATACTCTATTTTCTTCAGAAACGGGCATCCAGATTGTATATCGTCTTCTATGAGGTGTATTGGGAGGTAAGGCTTAAGCTGTTGGACTATAGAGGGCTTTACATGTGTTTCGAGCCCTCCTTGGCTAGAATTCCTTGCTGGTTCTACGTAGAACCTGCAAGATTTATACTCTGACTCACTTTCAAGGCATCTATCCTTGGATACCACTAGCGAGGAAGGACGTGGAAGTTTTGGCGACGTACACATGCCGTTCTTGTACCAGGGGCAAGGCATCTATTTTCCCTCCGAGCTAATTATTCTAAGGCTTGTGAGAATTTATCTTGGCTTAGGCTAAACGCTTACATTGCAGCATCTTGGGCTTGAACAACATGGGTCATATCCGCTATTACATCTCCCTCTAACCCAGATCCTTATAAGCTCAGCTATGCTTTCATCCAACGATATAAAACCTGCTAATAAATATGCTGTTGCACCACAATAACCCTCTTCTCTTAACATTCGTGATAATGGCGATAGTATAGATTTTATCAGAATAAGCCATATTTCCCACTCAGCTAGACTAGCTAACTCTTTGTGATCATATATCCCGTATCTTAGTAAAACGCTGTCTAAGTATGCTAAAACCTTCGATCTAATTATGCCCGGTACCTTTGCAGCTCGCAAGGCCTTTTCCACAACATCCCTTATCTTCACGGGGGCTTCTCCCCATCAAAGTTGCTTAAACAACGTATTGAGGAGCCCATATACACTTCTCCTTCCTTAGGCTATGGTGTATTAGGTACTGATTTTGACCTGACCACAGTTATTGTAGTAAGTGAAGCTTATCCTTATTTACATAGTCGAAAACAATCTTTAAACACTCAAATGAATTCTTAAATCATACCTGGTGACACTAAGGGGATGATAGATTATTCGGCCTCTACTGAAAATGATGAAGCTTTAGGCCGTTGACCCCTTAAAGCCTAGTGATGTGAAGCAGGGGCTTACTCGATCTTCTTAATTAAAGTATAGACCTCGTAGAATTTAGGGATTATCGGCCTCGGGATCCTCCTGTTACTCGTAATTATATGTAGGTATAATTTATCACAGATTCCTTTTGCCTTCTGGAGGCTTGCTATGCTATCATTCTTACAAACCTGTTGATATACCTTAACCAGGTCATTATGTATGGCGCTCAGCTCATCTATCACACTGGTTAGATTCTTCCTCTCCTTCTCCATGAGAGCCTCTGGCAACTTCTTAGCTTCTCTTATCATTTCAAGCCTCTCTACGAATCGATTCTTGTAATTGTTTAGCTCGGTTATCAGTGTTGAGAGCTTCAAGCATATAATTGGCCTAAGAAACGCTATAGAGGCCATATGAAGCACCATAGTGATGTTAATTACGTTTTTCGATTTACTCGCCTCTAAGGCTTTAGCCTTATCCACTCAGCTTCATAAGTAGTAAATATTAAGGCGGCTATTAAGGAATAGGGCTAGTAAGACTCTTTTTAACCATTGATGTATTAAGGCCACAGGCTGATGTTAATGCTATAATTGAATAGTTTAGGAAAGTATATTATTAGTCATTAGGGGAGGGTATATATAAGAGGCTGATAGTTTAAAAGCTTTGGGGAATATGGCTTGACGAGAAACACTCAAAGCTATACGAACAATTCTACTAAGGATTCTGAGTTTTTTATTTACGACAAGGAGGGGGGTATAGTTCTCTCGAAGATCTACGAGGACGATGAGGTAGTCGTGATAATCGCTCCAAACGAGTCCCAGCTTAAGGATATTATTCTTAACTTGCTAAGAAAGCAGCCGATGACAATCAAGGAGCTTCATAGCATCTTATCAGGGCTTGCTAGCGAGGATAAGATAAGACATGCTCTTACAGAGCTGATGGAGGAGGGTATGGTCTTTAGCGACGACGATGGCAGATACTTTACAAGCTACGTGTAGATAGGTTTACCAGGTATAGCTATTTATTAGGTCTTTCTTCTTGGTTGGTGGGGTATACGTCTATTATCTCCCACAACCCAATACTCTCCATCGCTTCGTCTCTCCAGCTTGTATATCGGAGTCTCATGTTTTACTCTTTCCAGTATCCACGCGGCTTTTTCGAAGGCTTTATGCCTCGTAGTGGCACTAACAACTACATAGACTGTGGTCTCACCCGGCTTGAACTTGCCAAGCTTATGGTATACTATGGCCTCAAGGACCTCTGGGTCTTCCGTAGCTTCTTTAAGGATTTCGCTAATCTTCTTATTAGCGTATGGCTCATAAGCCATATATTCTAGTTCTTGAACCTTCTTACCCTCAACAATGCCTTTCACGAAGCCCACAAATAAAACTATTGCACCAGCACCCTTGGGGGCTGTTCTTGCAGCTATCTCTTTAACAAGCTTGTTCAAGTCTATGTCCTCGGAGCCTATAAGATACCTCTGTCTGTCGGCACCCTCCATCTTAATACCCTCTTTCTTGTTAGCATTAACCGCCTGAACCAGGGGGTAATAGTAATAGCTCGTCTCCGTCTCGTACCTTATCATTAAGCGTCAGTATTTCTTCTCCTCTAATGACTATGATCTCGTCGATTATACTCTGGAGCCCCGGGTAGATCTTGGCAAGCTGTTCTAGCATCTCGTTTACGCTAAGCTCACCACTATTGTCTTGAAGCTCTACTTCAGCTTTCTCGGTGCCTACTACATCAGCTAATATGGTGAAGAAGCTTACCTTTACCCTAATCTTCCTCCTCCCTCTCTTATTCATCTAACCACCTGGTTAGGGTAGGATTAGACTAAGATTTCTCCTGCTTCGAATTTAACAGGAGAATCATAGCACTATATTAAGGATTGTTAGGAGCATAGCAGCGCTCAAGCCTATCGCTAGCAATCTTAGCCCATTTCTTAATGGGTTTTCCCCAGCTATTCTACCTAGGTAGTAGCCTAACGCAAATATTTCAGCTAGGATCACGCCTACCGACGAATAGACGGCAAAGCCTATGTCGTACTTGCAACCCAGCATATGATATACCAGGAATGGTGTTGCACCTACTAGCGGTAGGATCGTCGCTCCAACACCGCTCCATAAAGCTACATAGACTGGTACTATCTTTGCTGCTTTCTCGTAAATACTCCCTCTGAGCCTATGAAGCATTGCTCTCTCAGTCTCCTTTAACTCTCTTAGTCTCTCAGCTCTTTCCGAGAAGTAGGTTGCTATCATCCCGCTGAACACGCCCATTGCCACCGAGGCCCCACCGACTGCGGCAAAGTATGCTAGTGGATTATTGATGCCAGCTATGTAACCTCCTAGTATAACTCCCAGTGATGATAGTAGTCCATCAAAGCTATTGGTTACGAACATTCTTCTGGCAATGCTCTTTGCCTCAAGTATAGAAGCGTATCGTGAGAGATCGCGTAAGAACGAAGCTAGCCTCCGCCATGGCATGGTGTTCTCACGCTTTCGGATAACAAAGTACTGAGGACGACGTAACATGCATCACAAGTATCATTAACTCGTGGAGTTATTTGCCTCTGTTAGCCTAATAGACTGCGTGGCTTCTAGGATTATAAAACTAGGTGGGTGTACATATAATGTCTTCTCCATCCTCAGAGGTCTTGAGGCTTGCTAGGCCTGTAAGAGAGGTTAGGGCGAAAGTGAGAGTTAGAGGCGAGCTAGCCATAGTAGAGCTTGAGGATGGAGGCATAGCGGTAGTTCCCGCCCAGGAGCTATGCAGGCTCGCAGAACGCTTCAACATTATCTACGAGAACTATAAGTGCTAGCCCTCCTAGCCATTTTACCCTGGCGGTAAATCGCTATCAGCAGGAATATGATTAGCAAGAGCAGGTAAAGTATTGCTATCATCTTACCCGGACACGTGATTACTATAAGACTATACTCCACGAGGCTTCCCCGTCCTCAATTGCATCCTGAGCTGCTCTAGCCAGGTCGCTCTCAGTCATTATGTATATTTTTCCCGTACCCTTTTCCCGGAGGAGCACTGCTCTCTCGGGTACTGCTAGTATTGTTTCAGCCACTAGGCTTAAGGAGGGCTCCTCCAATACTATTGCTGACGCTGCGGCCTCAACTACATTAGCTATAAGCCCTTCTACTGAGCGGGCTTTCGCCATCACGTAGAGAAGCTTATGCATACTCGCTAAGTATATCTCACCATCACGTGATAAAGGTATTCTTCTAAATCCTTTACTAAGCATGAAACCTAGTGCTTCAATCAAAGGCTGGCTGCTATCACCCCATACAGGGTTTGGAGTAGCATATTCTAAAGCAGGTTTACTGGATCCTAACAACAGTAGAGCCGCATGGAGTTCTGTATAGCCTCCCCTAAGCTTGCCTCCTCTCACTATTGGTACGAATCCAACACCCTTTTCAACTATAATCCTAAGGGCCTCTTTGAAACTACTCTCCTCACTAAGTACAATCTCTGGTTTCCTAGCTATACTTGTCAAGGGCTCGGATAATACAAGCTTAAAACCTGGAAACTCTACTATCGAGGACTCCTCGAAAAACTCCATGATCCGTCTTGCTATGTCTCTCACCGAGACTATGCCAACTAGCCTCTCTTCCTCATCAACAATGGCTAAGTATTCCACGCCTTCAAGGTACATAGATCTAATTGCTTCCTTTATACTAGCACTTGTATCGACTACTCCAAAACCCAGTCTTAGGTAAGCCTCGTATCTGGTCAGTATACCCCCCATGTTACAAGTTAGTCATAGCCTGGTTAAAGTTTTTGAGAATGGTGAGGACATGTAGAGGAGTAGGGGTAAAGCTATGCAGCTTGATAACAAGGTTAGACAGGTATTGGAAGAGCTTATAGCTGAATCAAATAATAGAGTCTACATGACCATTTACGTTAAGCCTGGGGCTAGTGAGGACAAAATACTCTTAGAAGCAGGCGACCTGGTATTTTACACTAAGGAGCATGACGAGGTTAGAGCTAACGCTTCACTAATAAGAGTCTTATCCAGGCTACTAAACACGCCACCGTCAAGAATAAGGATAGTTTACGGTAAACGCTCTTCCCCGAAACGCGTAGAGATCATAGACGTGAAACGCGAAGACATAATAGATATACTTGCTAACGCTCTTAAATAATGAATAGTAGATAGCATACGAGGTTAAATTATAATGATGACGAGCAAGCTATTGTACGAATATTCTCCTCCAAGGGTCTTTGCTAAAGCTTTCGATAAGGTAGCAGCCAAGCTAGGCCTCAGAATCAGCAACCCTAAGGAAGTAGAGTACATAGTATCAGAGACCCCTAGGCCCGAATTAGGGGACTTCGGGGCACCAATAGCTAGGTATCTAGCTGGCTTAGGAGAAGAATCTGGCATGTTTGTGGAGGAGCTTAAGGCCAACCTATACAACTATGATATTGTGAAGGAGGTTATATTCAAAGGAGGATATGTTAACATAAGACTCGATGAGTCAAAGGTAGCAGAGTATGTTTTCAGTGCAGTGGCTAGGGAGAGGGAAAGCTATGGCATCGTCAAGACAGATAAGCCCTTGAGGATAATAGTCGAGCATACTAGTGCTAACCCAGTCCACCCCCTCCATATCGGCCATGCCAGGAATGCTAGTATAGGAGACTCTCTGGCCCGCATGTTGACTGCTAGGGGCCATAAGGTTCAGCGAAGATTTTATATAAATGATCTCGGTAGGCAAGTAGCCGTCCTAATATATGCTATTATGAGAGCTAGGCTTGAGCCTCCTCCCGGCGAGAAAATAGACCATTGGCTTGGTAGGGTTTATGCTATTGCACATACACTAATAGACTTGGCTAAGGTAAGGAGAGAGCTGGAGGAGCTTAAGAAGGCCGAGAAGCTAGAGGAATATAGACTTAAACTTCGGGAGCTAGATGAGCTTACAGCGGTCTTGTCTGAGCTTAGAGAACGAGATCCTGGCCTCTTTGATAGGATAGCTGAGGCGCTACCACTCAGCGAGAACCACGACGAGCAGATCTCAAAGTTGATGAAGGAGTATGAGCTGGGGGTAAACGAGGAGTTGAAAAAACTGGTTAGGAAGATAGTAGGGCTATGTCTAGAGGGCTTTAAGGAGACCTTATCGAAACTAGGGGTAGAATTTGATGTCTGGGACTGGGAGAGCGATCTTGCATGGTCCAGCCTTGTCAATAGGGTACTTAGGGAGGCGAAGAACTCACCCTACTTTACGATGCATAAGGGGACCTTTGCGCTTGACTTCACTAGTCTCCTTGAAAGCGAGGACGTGAGAAACCTAATAGGCTCCTCAGCCAAGGAGGTACCTCCTCTAATACTGACGAGGAGCGATGGCACAACATTATACACGACACGCGACATAGCTTATACTATAAAAAAGTTCGAGGAGTTTAAGGCGGACATGGTGATAAATGTTATTGGTGCCGAGCAGAAGCTCGAGCAGTTACAGCTAAAGCTAGCTCTCCTAGCGCTCGGCTATAAAGACTATGCTACTAGACTACACCATTACATGTACGAGATGGTCCTACTTCCCGGGATGGCTATGAGTAGTAGGAGGGGTAGGCTACTCTCGCTAGACGAGCTCCTAGAAAGGGCTATAGCCAAGGCGAAGCTTGAGGTCGAGAAGAGGGGTAAGGATCTCGGCATAGAGAGGGTGGAGGAGGTGGCTAAAGCCATAGGTGTAGGGGCGTTACGCTATTCGCTCGTATCCACGGCGGCTCAGAAACCCATAGAGTTTAACCTAGACGAGGCCCTAGACTTTAATAGGAATAGTGCACCATACATACAATACACCTATGTTCGTGCACATAATATTCTGGCGAAGTATGGTAAGCCTATAGACTGGTCTTCGATAGAATACAAGGCGGCTAGTGATGAGAACAGAAGAAAAATACTACTGATCCTATACCAGTTTCCATACTTCTTCGTCAAGGCTGTAGATGAGCTTAGGCCAGAGATCCTTGTTTCCTATGCTAATAGGCTAGCAGACCGCTTTAACTCGTGGTATCCCATAGACCCGGTAATTAAGGAGAAGGATCCAGGTATAAGGGGGTTCAAGCTGGCACTAGTTTATACGACTAAAATAGTGCTAGCTAACATCATGAAGCTTCTCGGTATACCTATCCTAGAGCGCATGTAGTACTACTTAGACCTCCCATAGGCAGCACTAGGCTAGGCTTGCCCTGGGCATACGCTTAGCCCTATGCTACATTAATGCCTCGCCCAGTAATAACCCTAAGAGCCATGAGGCCAGGAAGGAGGGTAACCCTACTAGCACAACATCTCTCCTACTAAGCCTATAACCATATAGTCTACGTAGGAGGGGTATGGTAGCATAGTATGCTACTGGGATCAAAGCTGCTGGTAGGATGCATGAATACGAGGCTGGTATACTACAATACTCGGCTAGAGGCGCGCCAGCAATACCTGCCAGTAACCCTACTAGAACCCTCACAAACGATGCCTTAATCTTGAGTATTGTGTTCTCGATGAATTCTTCTAACGCTCTCTGATCCTCTCGGCGGCTCACTTTCCTCTCCTCTCTCAGCACTCAATATCCTTGAGGCTCCAGGTATCCTCTCCCTAATCTCATCAATTTTAACTACATCTATTAGCGTTGAACGCTCCCTATCAATAAGCTTAAGGAATATTTTCTTTAATCTTTTAGCAACATGGTCAGCATCCTCGTCGCCTGGTGCTAAGACGGCATAAACAGCGCTTCTCCTCTTTACCAGCTCCTGAGGCCCTACTATGATTAAGGGCGAGTCCTCCTCAAATCCTATGCCTATTGCTAGCTCTATGCGTACTCCTCTTATGTAGTTGCGTCTCCCATAGACCATGAATGAGCCTTTTGCTAGGTATTGGCCTGGTGGAGGAGACTTAGAGACTTGCGAGCCCCATACCCAGTAGACATCTATGGCGCCCACATGCTCCCTCCACGCCCTGGAATATGTTGCTGCGATGACAGCAGCCTCTCTAAGGTCTTCACTAGGCGGCTCCACTCCTTTCGTGAGCATAACTACTGCTGGGGCGCCATGGATATCGGCATGCATGAATATGTCCTTATCGCTTAGATACTTCTTGACTATGGATTCATTTTGATCAGCGTTTCGTCCTCCGATGGCAAGGAATCCATGGCTTGTTACTATCCAATGGTAGGCTTCATACCATTCCCTCCTCCTTAGACTAGCCCTAGCCCTTAAGGCTGATAACCGTATAGTCTCCTCAATGGAGCTAATTTTATTCTTCAGTTCCTCTATAGCTTTCTTAGCTCTCTTAGCCTTAGCCCTTAGCTCGCCTGCTTCCTTGCTTAGATTTACCAGTATCCTCGCCGGATCCTCGTCGATAGTAGACTCAATGCTATGGCCAAGTACCTCTATGGCTATTTTCCTGCTTGAGGGATCCACCTTGACTATTCTTATCGGGCCTATCTTGATCGGTGGCTTCTCACCTGAGGCAATCCTCTCGTAAGCCTCGTATACACTTGCCATATTCTCTCCTAGTATGCTCATAACCTCCTCTAGCATTCTAGCCTTCTGCTCATACTCTTCTATCTGCTTCCTAGTCATCTCTATAGCTCTTGCTAGCCTCCTCTTCTCCTCCTCAAGCTTTTTGAGCTTCTCTTCCCCCTCCGTGCTTTTCTCAAGCTTGGCGAAATACTCGTCAAGGGCTTGATTTATATCGTTGAAGAGCTTGACGTCGTACCCGTATTTCTCTATAGCTATCGTCGGCTTAAAGGGGGTAACGGTTACCGGCGTCTCGTTCTCATCTAGGACTATATAGCCCTTGCCCTCTAGGGCCTCGCTCCAGAGTAGCTTGATGGCTTCAATAATGTTATCGATATCCTTCGAGCTTAGGGAGCTAGGCCTCGTGTTAGGCTCTAGCCCTGCCCTAAATATGGCTTCTTCGATAAACTCTCCGGGCAGGGCTAGAGCCCTGTTAAGCTCTCTTAAAAGATCACCGGAGCTAGTAACCAGGCTCGATAGATCATCGCTACTTATCTCGTTAGGGTGTTTTGACCTCATAGGTGGAGGCTTATATGGGTAGCCAGCTTTAATTACACGATCTCTCATCTCGAGCTGCCTGGTCGTGTAGACGATGCTACCTTTATCGTTAAGTAGGGCTATTACCCCTCTCGGTAATAGTTCCACGACAAGCTTATAACCATTAGCTGCCTCGATGAAAGCAACCCTATCTGCACCTAGCTGGTTAATGCCCACAATACGTTGCCCCCTTAGATACTTTCTAAACCCCATTACAAGAGGTGGAGGCATAGTCTCTCTGGGCTTAATGAAACTAGTTATGTGTAGCCTTCGTGAAGCCTCAGCGGCAATAAAGAATGTAGGCTCTTTCCTCGATAAACTCCTGAGCTTTAAGAGAAGCCCTTCCCTGCCCAGCTCGTATATGTTGACTACCTGAAGAGGGATTAACTTCTTTAGAGACTCTATGACTGCTGCTAGGTCGACACCTGTCATGCTCTGCTTCTTCTTAAAAACCATGGTACTCTACCTCTGCTAGAGCCACTGGCATAGCTGCTCGCATAGACCCATAGATGTATATTACCCGGAAACCCTTTGTAGTATTCCATGCTGGATCTATGTCTTATCCTTGGTGGGTATGGGTTCTGAAGCCTAGTGGGGTAGATGTTGGCTCTAGTAGCCATAGATCCGTCGAAATACCCGTTTGTAGTTTCGATTGAGGACTTCCTATACTCGAGATACGGCGTGAAAAACCTAGCTATAGTGATAGCTAGAAGAAGGGAGATCTTGGATCATGCAGTTACTAGGCTTGAACATGCCCTTAGAATAGGTAGGCTAGAACCAGTCATAACTAATAGTGTCGAGGTCGAGGTAATATCGTTCTACACGGCCCTCGTAATAGCTAGGATGATAAGCAGGTGGCTAGTGTCACGGCTAGCACTAGCAGAGGCTGAACGTGCTTCACAGCTGCTGGAGAGGGACGAGCCAGCGGTCGTCGAGGCTGTGGCAAGAAGGGTTGGCCTCTCAACACTACACTACCACGCTCATGATCCATTGAAGGACCCTATAGCGGTTAGAGGCTCGCTAGTACTCTACAACGTCTTCGACTACTCTATCGACTTCAGGGAGTATGTCCGGGTAGCTAGAAGGCTTATAGGAGACCCTGCATGGAGACCCACAAACTTGCCTGTACTCAGAGGACGAGTATACCTTGACAAGAAGAGAGCCATTAGAATAGTCAAGGAGGCTATAACGAGCTATATCGAGGGGCTTGATTTAGAACGCTCGGTGGTTAACGGCCTAGAGGAACTTGAGCCTATCAAGGAGGCTTTAAACAAGCTTTCAAAGCTCATGGAGAAATACAGGTTTAGTAGAACTAAGGGCAGCCCGCTAGACAGCGTAGTACAACAAGGTGTTGTCATCGAGGCCTTTCCACCCTGTATGGCTGATATATTTGAGAGAGCCAAGAAGGGTGAGCATCTTTCCCACCATGAGCGCTTCGCTATAGCAACATTTATGCTCTCAATAGGGGCTGATATAGACGAAGTAGTAGATGTTTTTAGAGCCATGCCCGACTTCAACGAAAGAATAACAAGATACCAGGTGGAGCACTTAGCTGGATTAAGAGGCTCGATGAAGAAATATAGGACCTATAGCTGTGAGACCATGCATACCCTAGGTCTCTGTAAGGCGGAATGTGGTACTCGATCACCCATACAAGCTTATTATAGAAGGCTCAGAAAACTTGTAGGGAGAACCCAGATAGCGCAAGAGGGGTCAAAGGATACTAGCGATAAAGTCTAGCATCTTGAGGCCAGAGCCAGTTAGGATAGCAGCCCTTATAGTCCTAGGATTGCTGGTAGAATCCCCCCTGCCTCCTTGTCCCGCTTGTATCCCAGCCCAGACTACAGCTGATGTAGGCTCAACTATAAATCCCATCGAAATTAGCTCCCTAAGACCCCTCCTAACATCATTATTGTCAACTAGGATCACGGTGCCCCCACTCTTCCTAATAGCTTCCACTATCTCGGCTAGCCTAGGTGGGTTCCTAACCATTATACCATCAGCATAGTGCGAGCTGCACTCACGAGTGTTGATTTTACCGTGGAGTGCCTCGTAGACTGGTGGAGCACTACAGCCCTGGATGCCTACTAGTCTAGGTATTCTTGTTGTAAGCCCTAAGGACCTAAGCTCCTGGAAGCCCTTGTAAACCCCGAGTATGAGGCCCCCCGAGCCTATAGGAGCTATAACGGTGTCAGGCACCCCTATATCCTCGAATATCTCGAACGCAATAGTCTTAGCACCCTCAATATAGAATGGCGACTCGAGATGGTTTACATAGTAATGCTTCTCATCTACTAGCTCTATGGCTTTCTCCCTTGCATTACTCCTATCCCTAGCCTCTATGATTCTTCCTCCAAGGAGCTTAACGAGCTTCTTCTTACCCTCAGGAGCGCCAGCAGGCATTATTATTGTTGCCCTCATGCCTAGGATATTAGCGTAGAATGCTATGGAGATTCCAGTATTACCCGAGGTATCCTCTATGACTTCCCTCCAACCCTTAAGCTTAGCATAGCTTAGAGCTAGTAGCGTGCCCCTATCCTTAAAGCTTCCTGAAGGATTCATATAGTCTAGCTTAAACACGGCATTAGCGGCCTCTACGAGCGGGGTGCTACCCTCACCCGTATATGGTGGTGTTAGTGGGAGGAGGAAGGAATACCTCTGAAGGCCTCTCCCCTTCGGCTTCCACTCAATGTGCTCGTAGTCGTAGAGTATGGTTAAGGGCCTGCCACAGTCCTCGATTATCCTATTATAGTCGTCGTCTATAGGGTACTCTACTCCCTTACTGCTACAGTAGAAGAAGGCTCTTGTATTGAGTTTTTGCATTAGCCTCTCCTCCCAACATAGTCTAGTATTGACCTCGTAATAGCTTTTCTTTCGCTACTAGCTCTCCTATGTATCTCAATAACATCTATAGGCCTATACTCTAGTCCTAAAGACTCCAGCACGGACTGTGCAGCCTTGGTTATTGATGGTGCGACAAGAATACCTCTTATCCTGGCCTCCCTCCTGCTCCTCTTTAATGCCTCAACATACCTATAAAGCTGGAGCACGGCATCACGGTTAGCAGTAGTCCTCTTGATCTCCACTACCACAAGGTTTCCCTTCGAGTCTCTAGCATAAAGGTCTATGAAGCCTGGCTCAACAGGCCTCTCAACACTAATAACTCTAAGACCCTTCTCTATGATATCAGGGTTTCTCGACAGATAGTCTCTGATTTCACGCTCATCCATATACTCTATGAACTCGGCTCGATCCTCGGCCCCCGATACAACTAGGATCGCATCTAGCTTCTCGAAGTCTATCTCTAAGACCTCCCTAGGCTTCTCACGAATACTCTTTAAGACAAGCTTGCCGCCATCACTATGTACTTCTATGATCTTGCTATCAGGTTGCCAGTTCACCGGAGAATAGCCCGTAGGCCTATGCACCAGGACAGCCCCATCAGGCTTAACTATTACTAGTCTATCGCCAGGCCCTAGCCTACTAGCACCTCTACCGGAGTAGTGGACGCTACACCGTCCAAGAACTATAATCAGATGCTTATTGGTAATGGCATCTCTAAGCCTGCTAGCAGCTGTACCTAGGCTAGGCTCTAGGATGAACTCCACCCGCACCTCTCCAGACCCTACACGTTACATACTTCGAGCAGGCTAGCTGAACAGTATTTAAAATAGTGGTCGGGATAAGCCTAACAAGACAGTAATGGTTAATCTACGCTAAGAACAAGCCCCGGGCAAAATGTCGTTACCGTAGCGTTAACTCGGGGTCCTACTTCTTTATAGGCACGTAAATCGGTGCTCTACGAGAGTAAGAATATACCTTGACGACACCTTCCTCGGCGAGCCTTCGTAGCAGTTGCCTGGCAAGGCTGATATTCATATTATATTTTTCGGCAAGAGTGTATGGTGTAATATACTTCTCCCTCCTAATCTCTGATAGTATCCGCTTATACAAGCTCTCGGGTATGAACGCATCAAACTCTCTTCCCTTCCTTTCAGACAATCCAGCAGCACCTCCTACTAGGCTTAGAGCCTAGGATTAGGGCTCTCTTATCAGCGTAGCATAAAAATCTTGTCTAAGACAACTATCTGGTATAACAACTGGACGGGCCCGTAGCTCAGCCAGGATAGAGCGCCGGCCTCCGGAGCCGGAGGTCCCGGGTTCAAATCCCGGCGGGCCCGCCATAAACACCTCTACATTACCACTAGCCCAGGAAGCTGCTTGGAGAAGATATGCGTAAGGGTCTTTCCGGTGCTTATGGTATCTTGGTGGTATCGTCCCGGCTAGCTATGGCTGTAGATTGTGAGTGGTGCTCCCCCCACCCGTCTAGGCTTATACCTTGCTACTATGGTTTGCCTCCACCTCCTCCACCACTCCAGGTAGTCCCTCACAGCTTTAGGGAGCCAGGCTAGCAGGCTCCTTCTATCATGCCTGTAGAGGAGGACTACTGCCGCCAGCCTATGAACACATAGTGGTGCGTGAGCTAGCCTCGTTACTGGGCAGGTGCAGCTAGCCCCCTCCCTGGTAACCTTGACGGCGTAGGCTTGCTGGTCCTCAGGGAGCTCGCCTACAACAGCCACGGTGTGCCTCATACGCTCGCCCTTCAATAGGGCTTCAAGGTCTACATGGCTAACCACGTGCTCTGGCCGCAGCCTCTCCCTCCTCTGGCTAGGCACAATTATTATAGCGTAATCCTCCTCCATCCTCACTACGCTAGCTCTACGCGCTAGCCTCACAGCTCTACGCGCCAACTCCTCGGGGACGCCTAGGCTGAGCAGCCACCTGTAAGCCTCTAGAGGCCCCGGCATACCCCTCCCCATGGATTAGAGGTAATACTCTGTGCTCCTAAGACGCTTAAATCCTCGACTCTAGCGGGAGGGGCCAGGGAGCACGCACTATCATCCATGCATACGCCTAGGCTCTCCCAGAGTAGCTGGGTTAAGGTTTTGAGTGCCATGCTAGGCTTCTAGGGCGGCTCATGCCGCGTGGCGTAGTATGTCTAGCACCATATCCTCTGTTACGGTGAAGGGTGTGGCGTTGAATAGGTATCCAAGCCTTTTTAGCGCATAAGTGACTATTGTCTTGAAGTCCTTCTCCTCTAGGCCATAGTCGCCTAGCTTCTCCCTAAACCCTACCTCCTCCTGGAACCTAGCAATTGTTCTCGAAGCCTCCTCAGCATACTCTGGGGAGGGCTTTATCCCGGGATTTATGTGTCTAAGTAGCCGTGCTGACTGCTCTGGGCTAGCTTTATGTATGTAGTAGGCTGCTCTCGGCCCTAGCATTGCAAGGCCACAGCCATGGGCTATACGAGGCTCTAGCCCGCTTATAGCATGCTCGATCCCGTGTACAGCATGCGTTGAAGCCATGTCTATGGCTATCCCCGCGATCATGGATGCGTACATCATTTTGTATCTAAGCTCAATATTCCTTAAATCACCTACGAGCCGGGGGAGGACCTCTGCTATGATCCTAACCGTCTCCTCTGCAAGCATCTCTACAAGCATGTTCGAGTTCTTAGAGGTAGCTGATTCGTAGGCGTGGTAGAACGCGTCTAGGGAAGTGTATAGCGTCTGCCTCTCATCTAGCGTCAAGGTGTATTTGGGGTCATCAACCGAGATATCAGGGTACTTTACGCTTAGACCATGCTTCTCCCTACTCTCATCAAGGGTTGTAACGGCATACCTATCCACCTCGGTGCCTGTTCCATGGGTAAGGTTTACTGCGACGAGCGGCATCGTCCTCTTAGCCCTTCTAGCGCCAGTAACATAGTCTACAACCCTACCGCCATTAGCCGCGATGGTCAACCCTATCTTCGCTGTATCTATGGGGCTTCCACCACCAATAGCTATGACCACCTCGGCCCCCATAGCCCATATCTCCCTTGCCAGCTCCTCAGCCTGGCTCGCCCAGGGGTTCGGCGTGACGTTGCTGAAGACACTATACTGTACTCCAAGGCTCTTAAGGATCCTCTCTACATCGCCAAGCGCTCCCGAGATCCTTGCAGAAGACCTCCCGGTTACGACCACGGCACGCTCGAAACCAGCCACGAAATCCCTTATGTTCTGGACGGAGTCTAGCCCGAAGAAGAGGAGGGTATCAGCATACCTAAACCTAAACCTCTTAAGACCCATAAAACCACCATACGGTTCCTCACAGCCATCCTAGCTTTAGTGTCTTTCGCCCAGCCCGTGTCCCCATACACTGGGCCGTGCCCGGCGAGAAGGGCTCAAAGCCCCCAATCCTCCCGCCCCCTACGGGGAGCTACTACTTCTCCCCGGGGACCTCGAAGCCGTTTACAACTTATAATGGCCGGGAATACTTTTGGGCTAAGATGGTGCCTAGGGTGCCCCTAATAGTCTCCTCACTACTTAGGAGAGGATTCTCCCTGAAAGCTGGTGTCTCCCCCGTCTACATATCCGTTGACAAGAAGTATCTCAGCTCCCAGTACGAGCTTATAAGCCTTGGAGTAGAGTACTGGGTTCACGGAACCATAATGGGTGTTTCGAGGCTCCACGGCCCCCTATCCAGCGATGAGAGGAGGGTTATCGAGGAGCACGTAATCGGGAGAAACGCTAGATTCTACTTGTCGCCAGGACTCTTCCTCCAATACGATAGCTTGTACTTTGATGAGGAGTCCTGGGCGGTGCTAAGGGATGCCGGAATATTCCCCGACGAGTATAGGGTCAGGGCCAAGCTCCTAAGGGTGGAGGCCGGGGAGCCCGGGAAGCCCGCCAAGGAGATAGCCCTCTACCCCTACAGGGATGTTGAGGCGCCAGAGGCGTAGCCCATGCAGGGGCTCAGCGAACGAGTCCTAGAGTAGATTATGCGTAGGAAGAGCATCGTAGAGGAGTACTCTAGGAACTACCGCGAGTACCTGGATAAGAGGGAGCTACCGAAGGCATCCGAGGCTCTATGGGGCATGGTGAATAACCTGGCATCGATACTCAGTATACTCTACCAGGGGAAGCCCGTCTCGGGGCACAAGGAGCTACGGGTGTTCATGAAGCACTTAGCGGAGAGGCTGCGCAACGAGGAGATCCTGAGATGGCTTCGCTCCTGCGAGACTCTACACGCAAACTACCTCCACGGCTTCATGGACGAGGAGCTATTCGAGGAGTATAGGCTCGAGGCGGAGAAGCTCATAAACGAGCTACAGAGGCTGATACAGAGGGAGCTAGAGAAACACGGCATAAGGATATAGCCGGAGCCCGGGGACAGCTACATGCATCCCCCTACGCAACTACTCTCTAAGAGGGCATGGGCAACCCATAACCAGTATTTTTGTTTCATAGGGTTTAGAGCCAGGCTCATGCCGGATAGCCATGCATAGATCATAGTGGGGATATGTATGAAGGATCCTCTAGATGTACTCAGGGAGGCTAATAGGAGGAGGAAGAGCTCTAGGGTAGAGACCCCGCTAGACCTGATAAGGATCCTCAACCAGGAAAGGAGGAGGACAGCTACGGAGAGGATACTGAGACGGCTAGAGCACTATCGTAGATAGGTGGCACATAATTATCCTAATAATAGGTGTTAGAGGCAGGGATGGTGTTGTCCTGGGAAGCGATAGAAAGGTTCTCCGAGGCGGTGAAGCCGAGTACTCTAATAAAATACTTGTTACCAATAATGTTGCCTTAGCTGTTGAGGAGCTTACGGGGATTAGAGACGATTTCCCCTACTTACTCAGCCTAGAGCTTCAGCGTAGACGGGGAGTAGACGCTCTCTACGAGATGAAGGTGATCGCTGAAGACATTATAGCCGATCTTACTGAGAGGTATAGGGATCGTGTTAGGGAGGAGGTACCTATAGGAGTATTGATGGCTGGCAGGGAGTTTCTCGATAAGGGTAAAGCGTTGCTATATTATATTCATGGCGTGGGGTATGGCGAAGCAGTAGACTTTCTATGCACTGGGCACGAGGGCCCCTATGCTACATCGCTGGCCAAGTTCCTGCTTAGGAAAGATCTCAATGTTGACGAAAATGCTAAGAGAATAGCGTTTATAATATCTTGGGTAGCCGAGGATGTTGACGTGACTGTTGGCGGCGACCCAGATGTAGTAATTGTACGGGATAGTGATAAACCAACTACCGAGCCCATAGAGTGGCTGGATGCGAGCCTAGTAGACAGCATGAAGGTTAAGGCTAGGGAGATAAAGGAGAGACTCGCAGATATCATCTTTGGCTCGACATAGCTCATAAAGAAATGAGTCTCATCGCCTAGGTAGCCCTGTAGCCGAGGGCGCCACCCCCTAGTTTTATATGGAGTCTGCTTTGCGTCAGAGACTAGTTTACCGAGGATGTGGAGTCCTAGGGGAGACGAGGGAACTTGTAGCTCCTAAGTAGCTTGTTAGCCTAGACTCATCCCACCGTG
>JBEVCE010000067.1:25190-30034 GCA_040514295.1 Pyrodictiaceae archaeon
ACCGTGTTTGACGGAGCTGCTTTATTTTCCAACAACCACAGCCCATTGCTCTAATGGCGGAAGTTATGGGGAAACCTTGGTGCATTAATCAGGGAGGGGCAGAGATACTGGAGAAGCCATCACTACATCCTGGTAAGAGCGAGACATAGTCTAGAAGAGGTAGTGGAGGCTGTTAAGAGCCTTGTTCGGGGCATGTAGGGCCTATGGCTAGGCGCTTCACACGCCATAACCCCTCTGCGGAGAACACTATTCTAGGCCGGCTTGGAGGCCTACAGGGGTATTGGCGGGACGCGGGCATGTAGTGAGGTGGCTAGCCTGGCTCAGAGACGTCTGCGACGATGGGGTTGAGTACTGAGACTAACTCGCTAACCCTGACCTTGACCAAGTGATGGATGGATCCCCCGCCCACGAGGACCACGTCTCTACCCAGCACCTCCTTGTCGAGGACTACGCGGAGCCTAGCTACTGACTCGACGAGGGGGCTTACCTCGCCGGGCTTGAGACCCACTATCTCCTCTAGCTCGCTGGGCTTAGCCAGTCTAGCCCTCCTCGCCCCGAGCAGCCTCCTAAGCTTCCCTAGATCCAGTCTACGATCACCCGGGACTAGCACAGCATAGGGCTCGTCATCAACTACGAGTATCAGTGTCTTAACTATACTGTGTGGAGGCACCCTAGAAGCCCTAGAAGCACTCTCAACACTCTCAACCGTCTCGCTAAACTCTAGTACCTCGGCCCCCAGGCCACGCCGTTTAATGAACTCAGCTACTCTAGCTACACCCTCCGAGCCCATAATGCGGCCCGAGACTACTCCCCAAGCTCTAAGCTAATGTATCCTCATCCTTTACCCCGCTCCCCCAGCACACATCAATTCCTCTCCCACCAGAGACCCCACGGGGGAAGTCGTAGACAGTCTAGCTTAGCATAGATGCTCGTGGTAAAGCAGCTAACAAGCGCGAATAGCCAGGAGTAGTGGTAAGGTACTTAAGCATAAGCTCCCCACCGACATTGTGGGGGGCGCTGTGAAGAGGGTATTTGTCGGCCTCATTAGGGATCATAGGACCAGGGTTGGCAGGATCAGGGCCCCGGGCAGGGTGGTTGACCGTGGCCGTGAGGGTGAGGCTGAGGCTGGAGAGGGAGGGGAGGGTCGTAGAGACACCAGCACTAGCCAATAGCGGCTATGAGGCGGAGACACCACAGCTACTAGTACCTATCAGGCTCGCCCAGGTACTCGGCCTATGGCCTCCCAGGGAGGATGTCGAGGAGACGGAGTTCGAGACCGCAGGCGGGCCTCTAAGAGTATGGCTAGCTCCAAGAGCATGCAGGGTGAGTGTGATAGCTCCGGGTGCTGAGTCTCCAGAGGTTGAGGCCGACGTCGCGATATCACCCCTAGCAGACGAGGTCCTGATGAGCGATAAGCTGATCAGCGAGCTAGGGATAGCCCTAGAGGACGTCGGTAAGGGGCTCTGGAGGTTCAGGTGGGAGCCAAGGGATAAGGTAAGGCGTAGTGAACCACCTAAGTACTGGAAATAGAGCCGTAGATAGCCGAGAACAAGACTCCACTACATAAATATTGACAGGTATCTAGGATTAAGGCACCAATACCCCTCGAAACACCTACAATCACCGGGTACCTTGGCTCCGGGTTGTACAACACAGATAGTCTTAAAAAGAGTACACGGGTGGGGGACGTAGACGAGGTAATAGCTATGCGCCGTAGCTTGGCCTCAACAACCCTAGTCCTATCGGGGTCACCAATCCTAGCCCTAACCCAGACGCGGCCCACCACCATCCCCTAATCTACGGAGAGGTGGAAGCATCGATAAATGCACCTCGTTGCAGCCTCCCAGCTAGTCCCCTAGGCCCCCTTGTCTCCTTGTCAACGCCTTACCTTATCCTGGTGAAGAGGGACTCCACTACTCCTAGGAGCCCCTTGCCCCGCCCAGCCAGTGCCCACGCCTATCCGCTAGACGCTCCATGACCAAGATATCGTGAGCTCTGTCCCCAGGCTCTAGCCCATGCATGAGTACTCGCTCCCCGCTCCATGATGGGTTCGTGCCGTAAAAGCTATACGAGGCTGTAGAGTGTTTTAAGGGCCTTAACGTGCTGTCTGAAGTGCTTCTCCGCGAGTTTTTTGTCGGCAGCAAGCATTTCGAGAAGAACCTCCTGCCTCTCCCTAGGCATCCTCCTCCACCACTGCTTAGGATCCGTCATGCCGCTGATCTTAAGGCCTTCAGCCTCCTCGGCCATTCTTAGGAGATGATCCTCTATGGTGTGCTTGGTGAACCTTTGGTCATCGGTCCCGCTGACCACAACGTAGATCGTGGTGTTGGGCTCTGGGATCCTGAGGTAGATTAGCCTTCCACGGAGCTCTGGATCCACCTCCTCCTCCCCTATTGGTAGCTGTATTCTCTGCTTGGCCTCGTTATGGATGGAGGCCAGGTGTTCTCTCTCCTGGTCTAAAATAACTAGAATCAGCTCGTACCTTCCCCTGAAAGCACCCCGCACGTATTCATGTATTACATTGAAGACGGAGGAGTGCTTGTGCTCCGGGAAGGCAACGTCTACAACCTTTCGCCCGTCAACGTGATGTGCTAGCGCGAGGAGCACACGGTTATCCGGCTCTCCATCAGCCACGACGATTAGTGCCTTAGAGCTCTCGATTGCAGGCTTAAACTCTAGATCGTCTAGGAGGCGTAACCTCCTAGCCCTCCTAGCGAAAGTCAGCATCCCCCTCGACAATCTATGTGTAGGGTCGAGGGGCCTGAGCCTCATGCTCTCACGTCTACGCCGAGGCTCTTGAGCTTGTCTATGTCCTCGACGCTATAGTAGTCGGCCTCTAGCTCCCCGTTAGCCATGGTGAGTCTTACAAGCCTTGCCTTCTCCGCGGTCTCGGCTATCAGGGTCGCGGCCTCCAGGCTATGGGTCGTCAGTACGACCTGTACCCCCTGGTCTACGAGATCTGATAGCCAGAGGGCTAGGAGCTGAAGGGCTCGGGGATTCATGTGCGCCTCTACATCATCCCATAGGAGGAGTTCTGGCTGAGCGAATTCGACAGCCATACGGGCCGCGGTAAGCAGTTCTACCCCGTCACCGAGATCCCCCAGCCTCACCCTGAAGCCATCCCTAGCCCTGTAGGCATAGAGCGTGTAGACTCCTCCAAGGAAAGGCTCGGCGAGAATATCGGAGTACTCTTCGCCTGCAACGCTGGAGACCCAGGCGGCCACCCTTCTTGTAATCCCCTTAGCCACGAAGTCTACCCAAAGCTTATAGATCTCCTCGTAGATTCTTCGGCGGAGCCCAGGCCTAATTAGAACGGCCTTGGGAAGCTCTGAAGGCGCCCCCCTAATAACGACACTGCTACAAGAGGTTCCCACACAGGTAATATTGCAATAGCCCTTCTCCCAGGCATAAGTGAAGACTAGGGATCTGTTCCTCCTCTCAATGGTGAGCTCGACATCCCCTAAAGTACTTACATGATATAGTAGTTTAGAGGTCCCGCTGTACTTGTGGAGCAGGTGGAAAAGGCCACCCGCCTTGAGCGTTGCATGGGACTCTGAGAGTATGTCTGCTACCCTAAGCCCTCCTATAACCTCTCTATTAATGCCGTGGATCAGGAGGAGTGCTTCGAGTATGGTGGTCTTGCCTGCGTTGTTCGGGCCAAGTAGTATGGTTAGCGGCGAAAACTCCACCTCGCCCCTAACCACGCCCCTAAAGTTCTCTAGCCTAACTCTCCTAACAAGCACTACCTAGCACCACTAGGTATCCTTAACCCGCTAACCCCATCCAATGCCTTTAGGTAAAGCCTCCCCGATATAAACGGGGTCCTCCCCCCAAGAACCCTCTCTAGGAACCAGGGAGGAGCTTCGCTGAGCGCCTTAACGTCCACGAGCAGGCCTATAAGCCTTTCCGAGCCCCCGCCTAGCGAGAGCCCGTAGCCCCTGAGGGGTCGAAGCCCCCCACACTATTAGTACACGAGCCCTTGCCGATCACGCGGCCTCTCAGGAGTATTCTCGAGGGCTATAGGCAAGTCCACGCCGCTTAAGCCTATAGCTCCTCCCACTACCTGGTGGCTATCAGCGCCTTGGCGCTCCTCACAATCTTTGGGTTACACTCTCTTGCTGGTAGCCTCTCAACCCTCGGGGCTCCGCCGGGGAGCAGGGCTGGATCTGCCTGTCTCAGCTTCTCTATAAGCTCCCTGTGGAAGTCAACGCCATAGGCGTCCTCCACTAGTATTAGCCTCGGGTGCATCTTCATGGCTCAGCCTCGGTGTGGGCAGATGTTCTGTGGAGCACGTAGTCGCTGAAGGCTATCCCTAGCTCGCCGAGCTTCTTGAGGAGTTCTCTGGGGCTCTTGAACTCCTCTACTACTGTGCCTTTGTCGGGATCCCTGGCCGTGACCAGGGTCTTCTCGGGCCCGGCTAGGTCGACTACTACCGGTGAGTGAGTGGCGACTATTACCGGCACCTCTAGGCTGTCGAGGGTGTCTACGACGTACTCCAGCGCGGAGAGGTGCAGGCTGTTCTCGACCTCGTCTATGAGGAGCAGGGAGGGCCCCAGCTCCACAGCTACGAGTATCGAGAGTAGCTTGAACAACCCATCCGGCATATTAGGTGGCGGGAGCTCGACCCCATCCTCCTCAGCATAGAGCGCCACCCTACCGTAGAGGGTCTCGAGCTTTAAGCGAGTACCAGGGAATAGCCTTGACAGTGCATGCTCAATGCTCTCGGGGAGCCTGCCCCTCCTACCCATGATAGCGTAGAGGACAGCGGCCAGGTTAGAGGCTCTCGGGTCAAGCCTATCGGTCTCCCGGAGCTGCTGGGGCTCACGGAGCTTACCAACGTCGGG
>JBEVCE010000068.1:0-8475 GCA_040514295.1 Pyrodictiaceae archaeon
AGCACTTAGACAAATAAGCTTCCTTTACCAGGGAGTGCTTGTTAAAAAGGCGGAAAGCGTCTCCTTCAAGGGAGAGGGCAAGTGGAGTAGAGAATAACGCTCTAGGGTATAGGGCTGATTTAAGTAATGACCTTTCCTTATAAGAGGTATAGGCCTGGCCAAAGAGAAATAGCAGAAGCTGTCAAGGAGGCTACCGAACAGGGTAACGCACTCCTACTACAAGCCCCTACAGGTATAGGTAAAACGGCCGCAGTAATAGATGGCATATTGAGATCTAGAGTGAGGAATAAGGTACTATACATTGTAAGGACGAGGAACGAGATTGCGCCCGTAGTGAGAGAGTTAACAAGGTTTGGGGTGGAATATACCTTCATTTTTAGTGCAAAAGTAATGTGCCCATTTTCGTCAAGTAGGGATGAGGAAGAGGTCGAGAGCTTTTGGGAGAAATGCAAGCTACTTAAAGAGAGGGGTAAATGCATATACTATAATACTTTATTGCAAATCAGAGATAAGAAAACTATAAAAGAGGTTATTCGGGAAGGAGGAGAAGATCCTTATTTCACAGTAGCCTTATTTAAGCGTAATAAAGTATGCCCTTTCTACGCACTTAGAGAGATCATAGAGGACGCAAGGTTCATTGTAGCCACATATCCATATTTATTTGAAAATGAAATATTTTCATCAGTCTTCGAGCCTTACGATTATAAGGATTTTATAGTAGTCGTTGATGAAGCGCATAGTCTCATAGATTTCCCATCAATGCTTGAGAAAAGGATATCCTTAACGACATTGAGAAAAGCATTAAAGGAGATAGAAGGAATTATTGGAAAAGACTCCATGGCTTCAAAAAGCCTTAAAGAAGCCTTGAAGTATTTAAATAGCGCAATAAGTCCAGGAGAGGCAATAATAAAGATAAACAAGAAGGTTATAACAGAGATCCTTGGCGATCCCCTAGAATGGATTAACCTCTCAACAGAAATAAAGCTGAGATCCCTCGAAGAAAATGACGAAGAGACAATTATGGCGAAACCCATCTATACCTACAGCCTAGCCAAGTTCTATCAATATCTAACTGAGGATGGAATAGAACTCTATGCATCTGGTGAAAAAGATACTATCATACTTCACGCCGTACCTATTGACCCTTGTAAAGCAGTTTCAAAGCCATTAAATGAAGCCCACAGCATAATACTCATGAGCGGGACTATGCCTCCACTAGAATACTATAAGTTAGCAACATGTCTTAACCGTGACGCTAAAATAGTGATAACCGATGATACAATCGGCTCAAGAAGTAATGTAGCCAATATAAAAGATCTTCGAAGAACGTATATAACGATCATAGCATCATACTTATCCTCAAAATACATGTATAGATCAGATCAAACCTACCTCTCATACGCTCAACTGATAAATATTATTTATAGCTTGGCAAAATATTCAGTGCTTGTAGTGTATCCTAGCTACGAATTTATGAATAATGTCCTCAAATATCTTGGACAAATGCTTGATACTGACAGCATGATCGTAGAAGACAAAAAGACCGTGATTTCGGGCATAATAAACTATGTTTTATCGGAAAGACACGTCTTGATAAATGCCGTAGCTGGCGGAAAGCTAGTTGAGGGGGTGGAGTATGTTGATGAGAAAGGCAGATCACTATTAAATACCGTAGTGGTAGCCGGTGTACCCTATCCACAGCCAAACAGTCTTATAGAAGACTATATAGAAGCAATAATGAGGAGGCATAGTGGTAAAGAACAACAAGATAAGAAAAAGAATATTTCCAAGTCCAGCTTCTATAATCTACTCGCATCACTTAGGACAAGACAAGCCCTCGGAAGAGCGATTAGGGGAGAAAATGATAAAGCAATCTTCGTGTTAGCTGATAAGAGATTTTTATATGGCGAACTAAGGAAACTAATGTTCATAAACTACGACTTTAAATGCACTAGCTTAGATGAGTGTAGTAAACTGTATACTATAGCGCAAAAGAAGCTGAAGTTGGTGTAGTGTGAGTGTAAGGGCTATGGGCCGGGAGTGACCCGTCCCCTGCCCATTTAGCCCCGTCGACACGGGGTTCTTGTTGCAGGGGACCGGGGTCCGGAGAAGCTTTTATCATAGTTATCCCTAAAATAGCTTATGCTATTTCCCTAGTAACATGGTCTTTACTTAGTAATTTGCCGACCTAACTATAAGAGCTAATATAGT
Organism: Pyrodictiaceae archaeon; assembly: GCA_040514295.1. Classification (GTDB taxonomy): domain Archaea; phylum Thermoproteota; class Thermoprotei_A; order Sulfolobales; family Pyrodictiaceae; genus JBEVCE01. The sequence goes on from JBEVCE010000068.1 coordinate 2,212, forward strand.
AGAGGCATTATGGTGTCCCATCCACCATGAAACCTTCCCCTAATATTCAGCTTATAACCACAGCTCTTACACCTACTCTCTTTATCGAGTCTCCATGCTATAATGCTGAATCCTCTCCTCTCTATGACAGGAGAGCCGCACCTAGGGCAGTACGTGTTTTCAAGTGGGTGCCCCCAGACATTCCCTATGTAGACGTGCTTTAGGCCTTCCTCCTTAGCTATTCTAGCAAGCTTCTCCAAGGTCTCAACAGGGGTTGGGGGGACATCGAGCATCTTGTAGTCTGGGTGGAATCTAAGGAGGTGAAATGGTGTCTCATCGCCCAAATTGTCTTTGATCCATCTTGCCAGCCTCTTAACATCATCCTCCTTATCACCATAAATTGGTACAATCAAGTCCGTTATCTCTATCCACCAGCCTTTCTCCTTCATATATAAAATAGCATCGAATATTAGGCTAGGGTCAGGCACCCCCATGAACTTTTTGTAGAAGTCTGGGTTCCCAGAGGCCTTGAAGTCTACTGTTGCACCATCAATGAGGCCCTCAAGGTAATCTATGGATTCTTTAGTCAGGTAGCCATTTGTAACCATTACATTATACAAGTTATGCTTCTTGGCTATTTTTGCAACATCATGTATATACTCAATGAATATCGTAGGCTCGTTATAAGTATATGCAATACCATCAGCGCCCCACTCAAGAGCCTTTTTTACAACCTCTTCAGGGGGTACGTATTTCCCGTAAAGACCTCTTTCGAGTCTTGACTGGCTTATCTCCCAGTTTTGACAGAATTTACAGAAGAAATTACAGCCTACAGTGCTTATCGATAAGACTCCACTACCGGGCTCGAAATGGAAGAGAGGCTTCTTCTCCACGGGATCTATATTCATAGCCGTTAGCAGTCCATAGACCAGTACATATAGTTTACCCCCAATGTTCTTCCTTACACCACAGACGCCATAACGTCCAGGCGCTATTATGCATCTACGTGCACATACGTTGCACTTAACAAAGCCCGGCCTATCCTTAAGAGGTTCCCACAAGACAGCCTCTCTAACATAAGGCTTATTAATAAGCTCCTTATCCTTACCGGTACTATTCCTGCCCACAGCCAGCAAGAGAACTACCTCGCCTCCCTAGGGCTATAAGCTACCTGGTAATCTCTGACTTAACATACTTAACATATTAGGGTTATTTTCCTCTAATGCTAGCGTCTATTACGGGAGTATAAACGCTATAAGATAAACTATGGCCGAGATGAGTAATGTTAGCCACAAAGGCCTCCAGGGCCCGCTTAAGCTTGTAGAGAGAACGGGACGTAAGCCTCTAAGAAACCTTACAGAATGTCCAAAGCCGATTCTACCCCTAGATCTATAGGGCAGGCTAGTATTCTCTAGTGATTCAAGCCTCCAAGTAGAGGGTCTCATCGTTGTCTCGAAGTCCCTTTTCCTGCAAGATGAGGACTCAAGAGCCTCCATGAATATTTCGCTGAACATGCTTATGCTCTTAAATCTTGGAGTTAGAGCTAACCTAGCAACGGTATCTTTCTCGCAAGAGAGGACGGCAATGTATTCTCGGACGTCTTTAGAATCGAGGAATTTTCTTACAATATTAAAGAGCTGCTCTGAGTCTCCCATCTCCTCTCTTAGGATATAGATAGACGTGTCTAGCTTAACTAGTATACAGTCGATACTCCTACAAAGCCTCACAGCATTTTTAAAGTAATCTATAGCCTTATCAAGCGGTTGCGTTGTACAACCACCCCTAGTATCTTACGGTAGCTAATACTAAGCTATGAATTATTCTAGGCCTATATGAGCGGCAAGATCCGTTCATAAACTATTTACAGAAAAGCTTATTAAGAGAAGTGCAGTCAGTTTTGGAGTAGGATTTAAGTGTTTCGGATTTTAGTGTATGGCGTAATATATTAATATCCTGGAGAGGGAGAGGTGATATCGTGTCATCCTCTTATGAGGACTTTAACAAGACTATGCAGGAAGCCGTGGAAGACGAGACTAAGAGAAGGGAGGAATGCCCACCATCACAAATAGTGTATGATGAGGAGAGAGGACAGTATATCTGTATTACAACTGGCGAGGTAATTGAAGAGGCCACTATAGATACAGGGCCCGAGTGGAGAGCCTATACGCCTGAGGAAAGGAGTAGAAGAAGTAGGATAGGTAGTCCTCTAAGCCATGTCCTACCAGACTATGGCGTCCTTACATCCATTGGTAGTTACCGTGATGCTACCGGGCGTAAGCTTGAGGCACGTGCAAGGCTAGAGGCCGAGAGGCTTAGGAGATTACAAGCTAAGCTTAGAACAGCTTCGACTATAGAAAAGAATATTGAGGCTGCTGCTAGAGAACTAACTAAGCTTGTTGAACTCCTAGGACTGCCCAGGAACATTATTGACGACGCTATGCTAATTTATAGGCAAGCTGCAGAAAGGGGGCTTGTTAGAGGACGTAGCCTTGAGTCCATAGTGGCTGCCGCCCTTTATGCTGCATGTAGGATAAGAGGGATACCTAAGAGCCTCGACGAGATAGCCGACCTAGTTAGAGGAGGGCGTAAGGAGGTTGCAAGGTGCTATAGACTCATTGTGAGGGAGCTTAGACTTAGAATGCCTATTATAGAACCAACCCGCTACGTAGCCAAAATAGTTGCCGCATTAGGGTTGTCACCTAGGGTGGAGAGGAAGGCAATGGAGTACCTGATAAAAGCACGTAGAATGGGGCTTACCGCTGGTAAGGATCCAGCCGGGCTGGCTGCTGCTGCTATCTATATAGCCGCACTAGAGCTAGGTGAGAGAAGAACACAGAAGGAAATAGCCATTGCTGCTGGAGTAACGGAGGTAACGGTGAGGAATAGATACAAGGAACTTGTACAAAAGCTTGGTATAAAACTACCAGCTCAATAATGCCCTGGAAACTCAAGAGGTTTAACCATATCTCACAACTAAATTAATCATTCTCTGATATTCTACAGAGCGCTGAGCATGCCTCTTCCGATCACTGAAGTTATCAGGTAAGGAGTTCAGCTGCCAGGCTAAAGGGTCTAGTAAGTGGTGCATTATACATGGAGAGATATCCCATCATAGCTAGTAATGGCAGCATAACAGGGTATGTCACTAGCGGGGGAGAATTTACAGCCCTCTTCGACAAAAATGGAGCCAGGCTAGGTACATATATGTGGCTATCCCATGAGAGGGCTATTAGAGTTGACGAATTCGTCAAGAAAGGATTCCTAATAGTAGGCAACTATATTATTGATGTAGAGAAACTGCTTGAAGACATACCATGGCCCCTGATATATGTTAGTGGTAAAAGCGTCGATGAATACATCGAATGGGTAAAAAGAAGTATAGGCAACATACTTAATGGCAAAAAGGTGCTCGTGAACTTTAGTGGGGGGAAGGATTCCCTCTCAGCGCTCTACGTACTAGCCAAGCTAAGCGAAGTAGTAGACGGACTAAAGATCTATGCAGCATATGTACACGTAAGCTTCTTGGAGCCAACTCGGAATATAGAATTCGTCTCTAAGGCTGCCGAGAAGTTAGGAGCCGAGCTAATACTACTAGAGGCTGATAGAAGCCTCGTGAAGAAACGTTTGCTTGAAGACGGACTACCTTACAGGGGGTGGAGATGGTGTACTTATCTAAAGTTAAAACCTATAAAGATCCTTAAAAGGAGGTTTGAGCATGACTTCATAGCCGATGGGGATAGGATGACCGAGGCTTTTAAGAGGTTCAAGAGACTCTATCAAATGTCACCTAAGAAGCCAAGGCTCATTACAGGCAACCGGATAAGGCCTATATACGTGCTAACGCTTCTTGACGTCATAAAAATTACAAGGAGCAGTGGCCTCATACATCCAGATTATCTCGAAGGACTTCCTAGAGTAGCATGTCTTTTATGTCCTTACATAGTACCTCACGAATTAGCTAGTTTAGATCTTAACAAGCTAGAGGATCCTGGCCTAGCGGAGCACGCACTCCGCAAATCTTATGACAGAGATTATAGAGACCTAGGAATCCCATGGGAGGATTTCATGGAGCAACACCTATGGAGGCATAATCCCAGGACAGCATACATACTATGGCGTGTCAAGAGGATTCTGGAGAGACATGAGCTAGAAGAGATAAATGCTAAGGATGTTAATAACATGTATAAGAGCATCTGGTTAAACCCTCTTCCTAGAGCACGTGAGGTAAGACCAGACGAAGCAACAACTTACCTCAGCCAGGCTATAGCCCCAGCGTTTGAGAAGCTAAAGGAGCATATAGTAGACGGTTATAGGGAAATGGGGCTTAGATGGGAAGCCGAGGAGGTTAAGAAGGTCTAAGTAGAGGGCCCTCCTTCATCTATCTCTTCATTTTCCGATTTATTGTACACCTTAAAGGATATGGGAATATATCTAACTATATATCCAATATTTATTAATTTCCGTTTTAATGATAAAATTCTAGCCGAGTCGCCTGATACCATTATCGTCTCAATACACTTACCAGCAACGTGGACATGATTATACGCCGATATTATATCTTTATACTCCTCAATCGCCTCTGCTATGTCGATCTTCCTGTCCCTTTTTAAGACTATTAGAAGGCCGACGCACTTGTGATTTCCAAGCAAGTGAGCCTGGTCATGGAGATATTCCTTGAGAGCTTCTTCGACAATCCTTGACCTATCAATGTTCAGCATTGTAGCTAGCTTATCTAGCTTTTCAGCTATAGAGCTTGTTATTGATACGCCAAACCTTCTTTTATGCTCCAATGTTTCCACCTCTCTTAGTCAGCAAAGATAACACGTATACCCCTAGAAGGATCAAACCCGCAGCGCCAGCTGGTGCTATATCTAGGACAAGTGCTAGATATAAACCCGTAATACTTGCTACCAAGCTTGATACTAAGCTTAGGTAGAGTGATCCATACGCGCTCCTAGAGGATAAAGCTGATATTGCTGAAGGCAGGAGGATCAACACGTGCTCTAGCACGAAGCCGACGATCTTTATTAATGCGACAGCAGTTACGGCTAAGAGCGAGAATAGTAGGGCATCATAAGCATCCATTCTTACCCCTGCAAGCCTAACAATATCCCTATCGATTCCAATACATACTTGCTCACAGTATGTTAAGAGAACGGACGCTAGGCTAATTCCTGCTATGATAGCTGATACTATAGCATCTGTAGATGAAGCCAGGAGAGGGTCACCAATAATCATTGCTGTTATATCAGTCTGTACTGGAAATGATGTAAGGACATAATATATTGCTATTACGCTTGCAGAAGCTGTTAATGCCACGAAAGATGCTGTTGCTACATCAGGGTCTAAGCCTCGATGTATTAGGTAACCTATCGAGTAGGTTAAGGCTAAGCTGATCACTACTGCCCAGATATACTCGTTGAAGAAGCCCAATAACCTAGTTAAAGGTATCGCTAAGACAGCTGCAAATAGAGCTGCATGGGGAAGAGCACTTGCGAGGAAATAGAGCCTCCTAGCTGCTATCACAGGACTTAATGAGCCGTAGGCTATAGCCGCTGAAGCCATAACTACGACCCATACTATGTTTGTTGCCAATGCAAGTAAAACTGCCGCCATAATTATAAATAGGAAGGATAGCATAAGGCCTTCTCTCACCGCCCACCCCCTCTCGTAATGTAATAAGCTAGAAAGCCTAAAGCGGCAAGACCGAATATTCCTGAAACAGGCAAGAGTAGGTGCAGGTACGCGGCACTAGCTCCTTCGTGGAAGGCCATACGCTGGCCTAATTTGGCTTCAAGCGATCTAGCCTGTAGGCTTATATTAGCCAATTTATTTAATATGGTACCTTTAGTAAAGGGGCTTGGCACATAGAGTACTGGTACTGAATGCCGTAATGCAATATTTTTAAGGGCCTCCGAGGCTTTAGACGAGAGAGGCCATACAACCACTATTAAGCCTATACTGCCTTTCTCAGCACCATTCTCAATGTCTCTTAACATTGACGGTGATACCGCGACGCCATGCTCCTTTACAACAAGATACCTTATACGTACACCCAGCCATGAGACCCCATACTGTGTTAAGGGCATATCGGCTGCTGCATCTATATTAAGCTTTGGCGACATAGAAACTATCCTAGTTAGCTCAGCGATGACCTTATTGAGGTTCTTACCATATACTTTACTACACTCAGGCCTCTTTTCAGATAGTACCTTAACAATGTAAATTAGAAAGATCTTATAGTTTTCGGGATCGTATATAAGCATGTGGTAGTTTGGTTGGCCT
>JBEVCE010000069.1:0-28948 GCA_040514295.1 Pyrodictiaceae archaeon
ATGTAGCCTAGTGCTCGTGCACTCCATCTATCATTGTTAAGGAGTATGAACCTTGCATCCCAATAGCTTCTTTTATATTTAAAAACTAAAGGAAGTTTTACTAATCTATGTAAATACCATGGTAAGATCGAGGCTAAACGTAATAGTTCACGTCTGCTTATTCTATGAAGGTCTCCGGACGTTAGTCTTATACTAGGTTGCGGAGACTCAAGTAGTTCATATAATGTTTTATATTCTAGTGGGCTTGTTTGTTCAAGCTTGCGTTTCTCAGCTAGGACATTGAGTATAAGTTCTTTAACGACTCTATCTATTTTCTCCTGAATAGACATCCTTTTTCCTTCCTACTCTTATTTCGTCCCTACGATCCTTCAGCCTCTATATCTAGCGTAAACCATTGCGTGGTCTCTGTCAAAGGGCTCTAAATGAACCATGTCTATGATCTCGAAGCCTCTATCTTTTAGTGTATTTATCTCCCTCTTGAATACCTCGCTAGGCTCTTTCGTTACATCAATGCTTCTAGCTTTTATAGCTAAGAGTAACCATCCACCCTTCTTTAAGAAGAAATCGGCATTATCGCTTACTATTGTTGCCTGGTCGGGTTGCGCTACATCAGCGTATATGCCATCCACAGCGCTTACTATATGTCGATATTCTTGCGGCTTTCTTGCGTCAGCAAGTAACGGTAGGATGTTTGGTCTTGACTCACATACCACGATGAGTTCTCTCATAACTCTTGGTGCGATGTCTAGGGCATAAATCAGTCCGTTCTTATCAACAATATCAGATACATGGCTTGCTGTGGTACCTGTCGCAGCTCCAAGATATAATACTCTATCACCCTCCCTTAATGGCAACTCTTCTAGCCCCTTAAGGAGTGCTGCCGCTAATTTGCTTCGATAAGGATTCCACTCTCTATACTCTTTTTCATTCCATTTGAAGAGTCTTTCACCATAAACCCTCCTTCCGGGAGCTAAGTTTATTGTAGCTAACCTAGTACTTCCATCGTCTAATTCGACTATATATACACGCTTATACTTCTCATGTTCGTAGACGTTTATTACTTCACTCATTCCTCATCATCTCCGTAGATTATTATAATGTATCAGGTAGTGTTAAAAGCTTGCCTCGACCTCTATGGGCTATATTTATGCTATTTGCTTCTCTTTCTACGTCTACCGCGCTCCTTTTTCTTAGGCCTCTCAGCTTTTCGCTCTGCGGGTTTTGCTTTTTCTCTCTTAGGAGGCTTAGGGTATAGCTTCTTTATCTCCTCTATCCTCTTCTTGAGTATCTCTTTGAGCTTATCTCCTATAAAACGTCCTGTAAAGTAATCTACTTTAGCGGCTATAGCCAGCTTGGCAGCTAGCGCTCTCGCTATTTTTCCCCTCTGCCATCTAGGTGATCTATGTATATCTGGGTATTGGAATATCACGCCATGCTTTGGCGGCTTTCCTCCAGTTCTTAATGCCCTAAAGAGGGCTTTCTCTGCGCCTAGAACTTGTATTGTACTAGCAGGTAGGAATGCTAGTTCTTCAAGGCTTCCTGCTAGGCTGATGAGCCTAGCTCCTAGTAGAGGGCCTACTAGTGCAGTAACGTTCGGTGCAACCTCTTTCATGACTTGAGCTATGTACTCGGTTAGATCCCTTCTAAGGGCATACAAGTCTAAAGTAATCTTAGCTAATCTCTGCATCGGATAAATGTCGAAGTCAGGATAATCGGCTCCTATACTCTTTCTTGCTGCTTCAGCTATTTTCTCGGCTTTATCCTCGCTAAAGCCTAGCTTGACTAGCGCATCCTTAGTAATGTTATCTCTATGACCTAGCTCGTGGACGATTCTTACATAGTCCTCATGTTCTCTTACAAGATCGTCTAGCTCAGGGAAGTGTAGGCTATACCATTCTCTAAGTCTAGCAGCAAATAAGTTAGTTGTTTTATCTATGTCATCTATCGCTCTGATGGCTTGTGCAGCTAAGAGGTCTCTTTTCTCAGCTTCTCTTCTTAGCTTACGCCTTGTAGCTTCTAGGCTAAAGTCCCTTAGAAGCTTATAGTACTCGTCCTCTGTCTTAGCAAAACCAGCCTTTAGCACATATTCCACTATTTTTTCTCTAAAGACTCTTGCAATTTCGTTTGCAGGCTTAACATCGACCTTGAGCCCTTGATTTGTGGCTTCTTTCGCCTCAGCTTCGGTCTCCACTACTACCTCTGTGAAACCCTTCTCCTTAAGCTTCCTCAAGAGCCTTATATAGTATACGGGTAGTTCTCCTCTCTCCAGCTTAAGCGCTTCCTCTACTAAATCGTCAAGGTCCTTTGGCGCAGGCTCGTACTCCACAAGCTCTCCGATCTCGTTTAGAGCGTAGCTTCCTGTTAAATGGTTAACAATATAGGCCTTCATAGAATCCTTTCCCCTGATTACTTTAAACCCCTCCTATCCCTAACTTCAACGACTATACTAGGATTTATAAATATATTATCTTGCTAACTTTATTGGGATCTTATAGGATGAGAGAAATGAAGAATAATTTAGAATCGGAGCATAGCGGCGAGGAGAAAAGAATAGCTTTATTTGAAGGAGAGGCTAGGATAGGGGAAATATTTGCTGGTCTTCAGCAAATACAGTTAAAGCCCGAGGATTTCACAAGTCCCGTGGCTCTGCAAATGGCTTTGACAAGGATATATGAGGGTGTTATGAGGGCTTTTCAAGAGGGGATGAAGAAGAGATATGTTGCTGAAGTGAAGTTCACAGATAGTATGGGCAATCAGATTGTCTTTGCAGTTGACCTAGGCGAGGCTCCTCCTCCCTTTTCTAAGGATAGGGTTAAGGCCCGTATTCTCGTGGAGATATTTGAAGAAGAGTAAGACGCTCTACTTAACTACTCAATTACACTTAATGAGTCTATTGCTTGCTAATTCTGTATTACACTCTCTTCTGGGCACGATTATCTCTAGTCCTCTCCCAGGCGAAGAAGTAAAGCCTCTTCGCTTCATACGTTTAGCTAAATATATAGCTGTAGCTTCGTCTAAGAGCTCTAAGAGATCCTTTGCCTTGTAACGGAGCGGCTCTACTCTCTCTAAGAAGCCTTGTCTGACGAGCCTCTTAATAAGCCTCGTTAACACTTTCTTGCTTTCAAAAAATGGAGCTAGTAACTCGATGGCTTCCCCCAAGTTAAATTCTCTATCATCAAATATTCTCCAAAGTGTGTAGTATACTAGAAATTCTCTCCTCTTTGGCCATCTCTTAATCAACTCTCTAGACCTCCTAGCTAAGCACTCTGGGGATGAGAGGCAACAGTTTATTTAATACTTAGCCAGGTAACTTTCAGGTAACGGTGAATGTGCTCCCTAACACCTTATAATGTAATGAAGAGCCATGTAAGGGCTGAGGTATTCCAGTGATGGACAACCAGGCTGCTGATCCAACTAGGTGTACACTGCTATGGTCAAGATTAATGAAGGCAGTTATCTCCTAGACACAGTTTCCTATAAACATTCTCTCGTAGAATCTATTAAATGTATCAAAGAACTAATAACATCTTGTAAGGTTTGTGCGATAGTAGAAAGGCCATCAATAGTAGAAGTTTATATTGCTAATGAAAGAATAGAGCTGGCAGCAGGCATAGGCTCCTTAATCTGCGAGGACTGTAGTAGTAATGATATGCATTGTGATAAAGAGCTTCTCATAAGAATAACTAGACCCGTATGGGTTGATGCTAGGATTGTTAGCAGAGGTAACTTAGAGTGTATGATCTATGGCGCTAAAGCTAGTGAAGCTGATGATATTAAGCTTAAATTAGAGGAGATCGTGGGGACAAGTATCAGGATTAGTATAAACGAAGAAATTCCTCATCCCATAATGACGAATGGGCTTATACTTTCCTCTATGCTTAAAGAACTATATAAGGAGGAAGTACCAGAAGGAGGAAAATGCGGCAGACTAGAGACCAAATATCCTCTTCACCCGATCTCATTTATAGGGAGATTTAAAGAACATATCTGTGTGAATAAGCTTTTCCTCTTACACCACCCTCTCATAAGAAGACTAACCTACGATCTACTATCACTTAACAACTATCCTCTAGTCCAGCTCTATAGAAGCCTAGGAGAAGTACTCTTAGTTAATTATCCTCTAGACGAGGAAAATATGCTTCTTAGACTAGCTCTACTAATAGGAGTCCTATACACTTGTGCTAAGTAAGGGAGTTAGTGAGTGGACAAGAAAAACAATTGTGATGAGAGGTGGCCTTTTCTTAGAAATAAGCATCTATCTAGGTTTAAAGATGAAATGGCTAAAGGCTTAGTTGACGAGGACATAAGGGAGTTCCTTTACACTCTTAATTCAAATAAATGTATTGCTACAACCAGTAGTTGTAGTGGCCGCATAGTAGTGATAGCAGCCAAAGATCCTCATGATAAGGCGTCGAGTAGCTTTCTTTTCAAGAAACATGATAAAGTATCGGTCTTCGAGCTTAAATCATTAATTAAGCAAGCTGAGAAAGTTCCTTATGATTACATATGGTTATCTGTACAGCCATTAATAATCTCAATGTATGTATGTGGGGCTCATAATGCTAACGTCATCTACAACCTCTTCTCTTCAATAGGCTTCAAATATACGTGTATTAGAAGGATGAAAAAGCTCAGCAATGTATACCATATCATGATATATGGGACAGAACGGCTTGACATACCTATTATTTTCAAAAGAACATTACTAATTAATGATAGTGCTGAAGCCTTAGAGAGACTTGCTCTCCTTGTTAATACGTTTATAAGTTTTACTAAAAACAAGCTTGAAAAACTTAAGAGGACGGCACATATTGTAAACATGATGGTTAGTTGCTAACACGCTATTCAATGCTTAACCGGTTTAATGGGGTGATGAGGCTACCCTTTGTAGAGTAAAAGCTGCAATGAACTACACCGATCTCGCTGACCTTATCTCTTCACTTTAGCCTAAAAGAGCCCGGCTATAAAGGCAAGTGCTCCTACAAGGAAGCCCCATTTTAGAATACTTCTTGCTAACCCAGCCTCCTTAATCACTTTACTATCACTATTCCCTCCAGCAAACAAGATGATTAGAGAAGCTAGTATCAAGGCATCAACTATGCTGGCTAATAGCATATAGTAAATGTTATAGACTCTTAAGAGATATGGGAGCGGGGAAATAGAGATTACTAGGACTAGGATTATTAGAGTTACAATCCTAGCCTTAAGAGGCCCTAATACTACAGCTATAGTCCTTACGTTAGCTAGCCTATCACCCTCATAGTCCTCTATTCCTTTGACAACCTCTCTCCCTAGTACTAGTAAAAATGCGTATGTAAATGGAAGAAAAGGCTTCCAGAGAAGCTTGTAGAGCCCATTCATTTCTGCAGCTACTAATCCGCCATAAAAGATTGTTGAGGCACTATTGAATGCTACTATAATGTTACCTAGAACCCCACTACGTTTAAGTCGTTGCGAGTAAAGATAAAGAAGGAGTGCTGTCATAAGGGCATATGAGCCTGAAAGCAAACCAGCATAAATATAGGCTATTATAATACCTGTAGCGAAAAGTATTATGGCTAGCTTGTAGGCTGTATTGGCACTTATTCTGCCAGAGGGAAGCGGCCTCCAAGGCTTATTAACTTTATCTATTTTTATATCAAAATAATCATTTATTGCATAACCCCCGGCGGCTACGAGTGCTACAACTATAGCTGCAATTAAGAAGCTTTCATCAAATGGCCGTGAGTTGATGTAATAGTATGTTAGGGTGGCATAGCCTACATAGGTCGTTACGACGGATACTAGCACGTTATGAAGCCTTACTAATTCTAATATGGCAATTGCCTTGCCAGCAATACTAGTCCTCATATCTTGCCTAATCCTCCGTTCAGCTTGTTCATTGCTTGTGCTGGTTACTAAATAATTTTAAGAATAATTACTTAAAAGGTAATATGGATTTAGGAGCTTGCAGCGAAGCAGTTTAAGAGGAGGAGGGGTTAACATGGAGTGGGAGTATGAATTACCTCCCATACCTAAGGTAAAAGCTGATGTTGCCGTAATAGGTGGCAGCGGCCTCTATGATCCTGGAATACTTGAGGATACAAAGGAGTTGAAAATCTATACTCCTTATGGAGAGCCAAGCAGCAATATAGTGATAGGTAAGCTGGGCTCGAAGATTGTGGCCTTTTTGCCAAGGCACGGTAAAGGCCATAGAATACCACCACACAAGATAAACTATCGTGCAAATATATGGGCTTTGAAAACACTAGGTGTAAGCTGGGTCATTTCAGTCTCGGCTGTAGGCAGTTTAAGGGAGGATTATAAGCCAGGTGACCTCGTAGTTCCGGATCAGTTTATTGATATGACAAAGAATCGTGTATATACATTCTTTGATGGCCCCGTTGTAGCTCATGTAAGCATGGCTGATCCTTTCTGTGAGCATTTAAGGAGATTATTAATTGATGTTGCTAGGAATGAGAGGATTAGAGTTCATGAGAAAGGGACATACCTATGTATCGAGGGACCTAGATTCTCGACGAGAGCTGAAAGTACTATATGGAGAGAAGTTTTCAGAGCAGACATTATTGGGATGACTTTGGTACCAGAGGTCAACCTAGCTTGTGAAGCCCAATTATGTTATGCTGTACTAGCTTTAGTAACGGACTATGATGTGTGGGCTGATCGGCCAGTTACCGCAGAGGAGGTTGAAAGAGTTATGAAGGAAAATATTGAAAAAGCTAAAAGGGTACTATACAAACTTATTCCTTCGCTGCCAAATAAGCCTAAGGAGGAACTCTGTAGTTGCTGCAAGGCTCTTCAGACAGCTTTACTCTAAAAGTAAAGGAGCAGCTTGTCAAGCGCTTAGCAGATAAAGTAAGGGAAGGCCTGTCTTATCTTGATACAATAGACTACAAAAGCATTGTAGATTCCTTATCTACTGTAGAAACCATATATCTAGCCTATAGCGGCCCATCATTCAGCGAGGCAGCAGCCTATATCATGTACTGGGTATTTAAACACCTCGCTGGCGATAAAAATGTAGAACTCCACACCTTGGATGGATTGATGTACCACATAGTAGCTTATACTAATAAGACTACAAATTCTCTGGTCGTGTTCTTTGGAGAACACGGCTCAGAGAATAGCTTGCTGCGACTTACAGATACTCTATCGGTGATGCGTATACCATTGATAGGATTTTCCGGCCCTATGCCCCCACAAGTTCTTGAGAAATATGATCTTCACCTAGTCTATGAACATGGCTTTAGCTTTCCTGGCTTAGAACTCGTTGTAGCCTCGTCAATTCTAGGGCTTCTCGTGGCTAAAGAGATTATTGGAAAGAAGAACCCTCGTGTTAACAGGCTACTTTCAGAGTTGAGATCCATAGACGAGAATGTAATAGCTTCTCTCCTAGAGAGATATTTAGAGAAGCTGTGGTTTATATCAGATGTTCTTACTAATTCGAAAAGGACTATTATTCTCTATTCACCTACACTTAGGACAATTATTCCTATAGCTAGAACATTATGGCTTAAGAAGGCAGCTAATATGACTGATTATCCTCTGCCAAGTTTTCATCCTCTTCTGCTAATGAATGAGGGCATAGTCCGTAACCACGTGGTTCTTGTATTAGCAACGAGTGTTGAGGAGCTATTATTAAGAGAATTGAAATTACGGTTGTCACAAATAAGCTTAAAGCCGGAGTATGAAGAAATAGTGTTTGCTACTGATCCATTATCAGCACCGATATATATGTTCATCCTCTTAGAGTATTTGTTTTTATCATTCTAAGATATCTGCCGAAACAGGTCAAGTACTAGCTTACAACCTTTATGTGCTCCTCAGTTGTCCTGGCCTACCACATTAACTTTTCGGTTGAGCCGGTGACTTTTTCATCACATACTATCCTAAACTCCATTTATAAAGTTATATCGTCTAGATGGTATTTATAAGGTAGTAGCATCTTCAAGCTTTCGGTGCTAAAAGATATGTGACATTTCCTCCTGCAGGCAGCTTGAAGCTTAGCTTTAACGGCATGTCGCTTGAAAACTCGATCACTATGGTATCAGCTACCTTAGTTAAGGCTATTACGTGCTTCAAATAGTCTATACTATACGCTGACTTGCTTGGCTCCTTAACTTCATATTCTATTAGTACCGGTGTATCTGACGTAATCTTTGCCTCGGCCGTAGCGACTCCTTTTCCTCTCAATATAAGTGTTGTGTTATCAGGTGCCTCTATTTCTAAAGTATCGCCTACTGCCTCAGCATCCTTGAGTACGTTTTTGAAGGGATCCACGATCATTGCCGCCTTGACATTAAATTCGAGTGTGGCTTCCGGGATCTCAGGTTCCGGCACATCCAAGTTTAATAACCTATATTTCTTTACTGTAGCACCAAAGATGGTCCATGTGACCCTATCTCCCTCTATCTCTATGTCGAGTTTATTTCCTTTCTTTCCTCGTTTCAGTATTTTTACCAGGTTCTGGATATTTATGCCGAGCCTTGTTTCTTCCTCGACCTCGTACTCTATGAACGAATCCGGTGGCAGCTCAAAGGTTATTAAGGCTATTTGTGCAGGATCCATGGCGACAGCTTTAACCCCTTCTGGAGTTATGCGCATTGAGATCTCGTCTATAATCTTAGCTAACGACTCCATCATGCTTTGAAAGGTCTTAGCGTCTGGAAAGGAGATCTTCGTACTGGCCAAACTCTTTCACCCTTTTATTTTATCCTCCAAGTCTATGCTTTCCGTTTCTCAGTGTTTTAGCTTTTCAGCCTGCAGGAAGAATTATAGGCTCTCATAATACTGTATTTGTATGTCTGGTGTAGCGAGAAGAAAAGACTAGTTATCTCTTCAAGCCTATCATATTATCATGCGTGCTTTAGGCTGCATCACGGTAGTGGTGTAATAACTCATGAGTTATAACTACAAGGGGAAATGTTTCGATGAGATTGTTAGGTTATGGCGTAATTGGCGTAAGATAATAGATAAGGCCTTAGAGAGCTCTCTATCGCTTCTCCCGGAAGCCAAGGCTATTGACGTTGCACGTTA
Source organism: Pyrodictiaceae archaeon (assembly GCA_040514295.1). Lineage (GTDB taxonomy): Archaea > Thermoproteota > Thermoprotei_A > Sulfolobales > Pyrodictiaceae > JBEVCE01. The sequence continues at coordinate 9,037 of JBEVCE010000069.1, forward strand.
TATTGTTGAAGGGGGTAAAAGGTTTCGAGGCTTTTTAACAATCCTTGTTGCAGAAGCCTTTGGGGCTGAACCGGAGGCTGCATTAGACGCAGCCGTTGCTGTGGAGCTAGTGCATGCGGCCAGCCTGGCGCAGGATGATATTATTGATGTTGATTATGAAAGACGTGGTCATAAGGCAGCGTGGGTTGTTTACGGGGTCGGCAAGACTGTTATGGTCTCTAATCTTCTCGTTCCATATTCTCAAAGCATAGTTTATGCTAAATATGGTGTTGAAGCACTAGCTAGGACGGTTAAGGCATGGTTAGACATATCTCGGGGTGAGGTGCTTGATGCCTTTATTGACCCGATGAGACTTCCCCCCACAGATTACACGAGGATTGCCAGGCTCAAAACAGGCTCCCTCTTCAGACTCGCATGCGAGCTAGGTGCAATAGCGGCAGGTGCTGAGAGGTATATTGACTCTATAAGCGCTTATGGTGAGGATTTAGGTCTGATATACCAGTTTGCAGATGACATAGTCGATCTAGCCCTCTTCGAGAAAGGTAAGCTAAAAATACTTTCCCCCTCAACTCAACTCTTCAAAAGACTTTACAAGAACTCTAAGGAGGCTATAAATAGGCTTAGACAACATGTTGCAGTGGTTGCTGAAAGAGCTCTTAGTTTACCCTTCTCCTCGAGAAAGAAGCTTTTAGCCAATCTACCTGCCTTTATGGCAGATGCTATGCTTAGAGAGGCAGGCCTTTCCTTAAACGATAGTCTTTGCCTAGAGTAGTGGCTTAGGTGCTCAGTTTGAGAGCTCTCGTTCATCGCCTTTAAAGGGCTCACAAGGTTTGCTAGTCATCACTAATACCACTAATAATCCACTAATAATAATAAATCCTTATACCTAGTTTTTGCATCCGTCTTTTATCTTTTTACCAAGTTTATTACGTGTCTTACAATATGTTTTGCGGGGTCAACTCCAGTCGCTTGTTGAAGCCCCCTCCAAAGCGGCGACGCATTAGCTTCTAAAACGTAATAATTGCCATCTTGGTCTTCGGCTATATCAATGCCACTATACTCTAGACCTAAAACCTTCAGCACCTTTATTGATAATTCTTCAAGTTCAGGGGTGATTTTTGCTGGTTCTGCCCTAGCGCCTTGAGCTATATTAGTCTTCCATGAAGACTCTGAGATTCTGTAGGCTGCTGCAACAACATTGTCTCCTACAACGAATACCCGTACATCTCTACTCTTCTTCTTCTCTATAAACTCCTGGACGTATATAGGTTGGGCTAAGGAGGCTATAGCATTAAGTATTCTATAACCCATGTCGACACTATCAACATAGAAGGAGCCTAAACCTAGGCTTCCCGTCAATGGCTTTATAACGCTCTTTCCGAGCTCAGATAGGGTCTTTAACGCCACTCTCAAGTCCTCAGTTAATAGTGTACGCGGAACAGGTACCCCTGCTTCATGAAGCAAGAGTAAGCTCAAGTACTTGTTTCTAGCAACGAGTAGAGAGCCTGGAGAATTTACGATAACTTTACCCTCTTTTTCTAGTTGATAGAGTATGCTTAGCCTCTTAAGCAATACTTCTATATTTATTCCACGTCCAAGACTTCTCACTATTACAGCATCGGCGTCAAAGCATCTTTCTCCAATAAGTACTCCACAATCTTTATAACCAAGTCTACTCGAGAGCATAGTATTAAGCACATAAACTGGTTGGTGCCCCTCCTCCTCTATTGCTTTCATGAGCCTCCTACTACTCCAAGTGGGCTTGGGGGAATCGTGGAGGATGGCTATCTTCAATTCATGCACCTTTGCGTTTCCATTATATTATGTACTTGGGGAGGCCCTATACAACTTATGGTGTAATTTTTGCCTCTAGGAAAAGGAACCCAAGCTCGTATCGATACCACTCATTAATGATGTTAGGATAAAGTCGCTAATAAAGCATTTCACTGCTAGCGAACATCTTGATATTATGAGGGTGGTGCAGTATACCTAAGTTACGTATAAAGCTCCCAAAGCCAAGACTCAGTCTTAGAGGCAAAGGAGCTGACAAGAATATAGAGGAACTTAAAGTAGTTAGAGCTAGAAATGTTGAGGAGGAGCTTAAGCTCGAGGAGAGGATGGAATTTGAGAAGAGGATTAAAGGGTACATAGCGACGCGGATACCGCCGAGTTATAGGATTATAGAGGCTTATCCGCTAAGCGAGCCCTGGGCATATGCTAGAATAGCCGAACATAGGGATACGGGGGAGATAAAGTACTTCATTGATGAAATCCCGCTAACTTATCAGGAACAAAAAGTCTATAATAGGATAATGGAAGTCCTCTACTGGGAGCTGAAGCCTCCTCCTACAGGAATTGATCCTACAGAATATTTTGCTAGCGAGGCGCGTAGAATAGTACTACTGTACAGGATAAGGCTTGGTCGAACGCCAGGAATCTCTTGGTCCAAAATATTGTACTATGTTGTGAGAGATACTGTCGGCTTCGGGCCTATAGACCCACTAATGCGTGATCCAGCAATAGAGGATATATCATGCGATGGTGTCGGCAAGCCTGTTTATGTCTGGCATAGAAAGTACGAGTATATTCCAACAAACCTTGAATTTACTGATCCTGAAGAACTTGACTCCATGGTTGTTAAGCTAGCACACATGGCTGGAAAACATGTAAGTGTGGCTTTCCCTATAGTCGACGCCATACTCCCTGGAGGTCATAGGCTCGCCTTAACCTTTCGCAAAGAGGTTTCAACACAAGGCTCAACCTTCACTATAAGAAAGTTCCGTGAAGATCCCATAACGATTATAGATATGTTAGAGTCCAGGACACTTTCGCCCGAAGTAGCAGCTTACTTATGGCTTTTAATAGAGCATAAGATGACAGGCTTAATCATGGGTGTTACAGGTGCTGGAAAAACAAGTACATTAAATGCTCTTGCAACACTGCTTAGACCTACGTTGAAAGTCGTCACTGTAGAGGATACTCCAGAGCTTAGGCTCCCCCTCGAGAATTGGGTTCAATTTGTTTCAAGACCAAGCTATGGAATTGGGATGGAAAAAATTGGTGAGATAAGCTTATACGATTTAATAAAAGTTAGTCTTAGGTATAGGCCAGACGTAATAATTGTAGGTGAGGTTAGAGGCGAAGAGGCATACGTATTATTTCAAGCAATAGCAACAGGTCATGGAGGTCTCACAACAATTCATGCTGAACACATAGATGCAGCAGTGAAGAGGCTTACAAGCCCACCTATGAATATCCCGCCAAGCTATATTCCACTTATGAATTTCGGGCTAGTAATAAAGAAGATCGTTAAGTTTGAGGGAGAGGGTAGGCCGAGGATAGAAAGGAGGATTACAAGTATATGGGAGATTAGAGACTATGGTAAGTATGATGAGGTAGTAAAGTGGATTGCAAGTGAAGATAAGTTCTCCGTAAGACTTGAGGAAAGCATTCTTCTTAAAAGCATAGCTGAGGAAAGAGGTAAGGACATGGACTGGATTATAGATGAACTAATTAAAAGGAGGACTGTCCTTCTATGGATGAAGGCACGTAAATTAAGACACTATAAGGATGTAGCAAAAGTAATCCATAGATACTATGTTCGTCCTGAGGCTGTTTATCGCCAGGCACTCGAAGAGCTAGACAATTTAAGTAAATCGAGGAGCTGGAAGAGTATAATTAGTAACTAGTCTGTTACCACAATGTACTCTGGTAGCCAGGTTAAAAGCTCTTCGATAATTTGATCAGCGCTAGAAATTTCCTCGATTTCTCCTTCCTCACCAGTGATTAAGCCTTGAATTGCGTGAAGCACTATAGACAATGTTAAAGTATAAGACTCCTTCGTTATTTTGTATATTCTTTCGGCAGCCTTCAGTATTCTGCTCCATGCATTCTCGCCTTCAACTATTACGCAGAAGTCGTCCTCGCCTTCATCCTTGAAGTGACATGCTAAGTATAATTGTTCTTCTACCTTAACGCCCACCACAGCTATTCCTCTATATTCTTCTCTTCCAATTATATTATTAGCCATAGTTTTCTCGACGATTTTTCTAAGAGGGATCCTAGTTGTAGGCGGCCCTTGTATAGCGCCCCATAGGCGGATACCTTCAAGTACTTCAAGGGCCTTATAGATATCGTTATACTTTACTTCAATCTTGTATGTCATATCCCTGCTCACCATATGTTGATTAGGACTTGCTGCAACTTGTATATTCTCTTACTTAGTCTTTTTAATTTAATAAAATAATGGTATCTTCAGTATCAATCATGCTAGAAGACTAGTCAGCAGCCAGTGGTTCAACATTAATTATGGATCTTACCGGGGCCCGCGCGGCTCCCACCCACGGTGGCTATGCCTATAAGCAGGGTGCTCCTAGCCGTTGCCTCACCCCGCTCCCCCGCGAACGCCGGGCGTCCGGGGTTAGGCTGCTCCCTTCCGGGCCTGACCGATTCCCCCGGCAAAGGCGGTAGCCATCCTCCCTCCGGAGGAGGCCCCGCCACCACCGGCCCCGCGGGACGGAGATCCTTGGTCGGCTAGGGCCCTGCTTATAGGCATAGCCACCGTGGGGGGTTACTGGCCCCCGCATTACGCCCTCCTCGGCTCGGGAGGGTGGGCGAGCCCTCCGGGCCCTTCCCGCGCGGAGCCCTCTCGGTACCCTTCTTCAACTAGGACTTATAACTTCTTTAAAGGCCTATAAACTTATCTAGGGTCTACTATTGGGGAGAATAACCTTAAATCACGTCATAGATCTAGATTATGATGTAATAGCTGACAAGATATCTTATTTCATACGTAAGTCAGTTGATGAGGCTGGTGCCTCGGGCGTAGTGGTCGGTGTAAGTGGAGGCGTCGACTCTGCTACAACATTAGCGCTTGCGGTAAAGGCTCTAGGTCCTTCAAGGGTATTAGCAGTGGTCATGCCCGATACCCGTACAACGCCGGAAGAGGACGTGAAAGACGCTCTTACGCTTATTAACAAGCTTGGTGTAGAATATAGGCTGGTCACGATCGATAGTATAGTTGACTCGTTTGCAGAGCTTCCTGGATTCTCGCCTACAGACCATAAAGCAGTCGGTAATATTCGGGCGCGGGTTAGAATGATTATTCTTTATTATTACGCTAACCACGAGAATAGATTGGTATTAGGAACTAGTGATAGAAGCGAATTTCTAATAGGCTATTTCACTAAATACGGTGATGGAGCAGCCGATATATATCCGATATCAGTGCTCTACAAGACCCAAGTTAGAAGGCTTGCAAGACACCTAGGCGTGCCAGAGAACATTGCTAACAAGCCCAGCTCGCCTAGACTATGGCCTGGCCACATGGCAGAAAAAGAGCTTGGAATAGAATATACTATTATAGATTTAGTGTTGTTCTCCATATTTGATCTTAAACTAAGCATAGAAAAAACCTGTAAAGTAACAGGCATTGATTGTCATATAGTAAAACGTGTAATAGAGCTACACGAGAATACAAGACATAAGCGAAGATGTTTCCCAGCACCACTCTTAGAGGAGACCGTTATGCCTGCATGGAGAGGTATTAATGAAGCTAAGAGGCTTATTTAGAGCAATGTTTTATCATTATCCTTGATTTATCACGTTGAATCCTATATACATGAAGTACGTGAAAAGTATTGAGATGAGTACTGCGGCGAAAACCATAGCCATAGTCTTACTCATATCGGCTCTATAATACTCAAGTGTAAGGACTAAACAGAGATGTACCGGGGAGAGCATGACGCCGAGAAAGCCGCCACTATAGGCTAGGTAAAGCAGTCGCCAATTTATGCCATCGGCAGTCTTTATCATGGTGGATAATAGGGGCATAGCGGTTGCTGCAAAGAAGTTCTCCCCGCCAGCACTAAGCCCAAGTATAAAGGGTATCAAGTAGACAAGCAAAGGCTGAGAAAGTCCAAGGCTAGTAAGTACTCCCATTATCGTTCTAGGGCCCTGGCTTACTAATAACAGGTCTTTGAATAAAAGAGCTTCAAACAATACAGCATGTATTGTAGGCTTCGTAGCCAGCCTTAATGCTCCAACTAGCTCCCTTTCTCCTGGACGTAACACTACTAGCACGACAAGTATTGTTATGATTAATGCTTCAAGAAGGGGGATTTTAGCTAGGAATACTAAGAGTGCAAGTACTATGAAGGGCCATATGCTTTTAACGAAGAGGCCTAATGATGCCTCACTACTACATCTTGTATGTATAAGCGTGGCTAAGGCTACTATAAGCCCACCTATTATAACTGCTATGGTTGCAGGCCATGTATGAATAACTATGAGTGAGGGCTCTATGGAGAACACGCTTGCAGTTATTATTATACTCTGGAAGAGGGGCCAGCTTGGAACCCAAATATGTCTAAACCAGTAATTTAGGAAGGTGGCCCATTCAGGGGATAGTCTGGCATCTTTTAGGTACTTATCCTTCATCGCTATAGCCGATACTAACGCTCCACCTGGCATGGGTAGAAGGCCTATTAATGCTGGTACAGAAAGTAGACTAAATCTGCAACCTAGGCTAGACGTGCTCTCGACTAGCATATTGAGTATTCCTTTTTCTCTAAGAACACCAGCAAGGAAGATGCTTAGGAATATAAACACGAAGACTCTTAGATCATTCCATGACAATAATATGAATAAGGCCCCAATAATATCAAAGGGGTTGGTTGAGAGCACATAGTAAACTAGAATCATAGCAGCTATAGCTATAACGGCGTTACGGTACCTAATGCTCAGTATAGTTAAGGCAGCATAGCCTGCTATAAATCCTATGAAGCTATTAACTATCATTGCTAGTCTAACCTTGATGCTTACTAGCCGTTCTCTAGAGCTGCTTGCTTGAGACGATTTATGTGTGTAAGCCTGTCAATTAAGCTTTAATGTTTAGAAGATTCCTTAGCCTTCTCTGATAGTTTAGAAGACAGTTTAGATACTATTTCATCTACTATTCTCTTGTGCTTTGCCTCCTCCTCTATAAGCATTTTTAGCAACTTATAGAGGCTGGTACCAGGCTCAGCGAATCGTAATATGTCGCTATAACTTGCCTCAGCGATATCTTCAATACTTCTATGCCGTTTAACCTCTTCTAGGAGTTCTTCTATATTCGTGCTAGCTATTTTCTCCTTTAATAGATCTTGAAGGAACATTTCAGTAGATATAGTTGCTCTAAATATAGCCCACATCAGTTCCCTATGTAAAATGCTATCAGCAGCTATCACCATGAGCTTCCATTTTGCTTCAGGATCGCTGCAAGCTATAGCCATGTCTATATACGCTCGTGCCTCGCACATTTCATCTAACAGTATTGTTTGTACTTCTTTTCGCAGCTTCTCCATTTTATCCATAATCTCCTTAGCTTTTCTCTGCCACTCAAAACTCATGAGCTACTCCCCGAATATTTTCTCCTGAAGCAGTCTCTAAGCTAGTCCTTACCTTGTAATTAGGTTAAGATACCTAATTATGGTTTATTGTTTTGCTTAGACCTCTTGTACTAGCCTTATCACGAAGAAGGACTCTTGGATTAGGAGACATAGCCGACTTACCAGACCTGCAGCTAGCACTAGTTTATTATTTCCTAGATTTTCGGATTTAATTAACGGGTGTCTCTTTTTGTGCCAAGGCTCCTTAAAGGCTGTGGTGACAGAGAAAGCTCCTAAACCTGTAGGTCCTTATAGCCAAGGAGTTCTCGCAGGGAATTTACTTTTCGTTTCAGGTCAATTACCTCTAGATCCAGCGAGGGGAACTATGGTTGAGGGCGATTTTAAGGTCAAAGCGAAAAGAGTTCTTGAGAATATAAAGGCGATTGTAGAGGCAGCTGGTGGGAGCATAAGGGATATAGTTAAGGTTGTTGTATACTTGACAGATTTATCTAAGTTTAAAGAATTCAATGAAGTCTACAGCGAATTCTTTAAAGAAGTTAAAGTTCTGCCAGCACGTGTAGTTGTAGAAGTGAAATCTCTTCCCAAGAATGCTGAAATAGAAGTTGAGGCAATAGCCGTCATAGGGCATGGCGAGAGATAGCTACTATATGCAAGGTTAGCAAGGGGGTAGTAATTGTGACCCCTTCAAGGGAACTATCGGCCATAATAGACGAGATTTACAAAAGGAGTGTTGATGCCGTTGATAGGATAGCATCCTACATTCATTTAACACCAATCGAGGCTAGTGCAACTTTCTCCAAAATGACGAACTCTAAAGTATTATTGAAATACGAGAACCTTCAAAAGACAGGAGCATTCAAGGTAAGAGGCGCCCTCTACAAGATTAGCAAGCTTGTTGGTAAAGTTAAGGGGGTGGTCGCGGCCTCAGCAGGCAACCATGCTCAAGGAGTAGCCTATGCGGCCTCGATTTATGGCCTTAGTTCAATAATTGTTATGCCGGAGTCAGCCTCAATATCCAAGATAGAGGCTACGAGAGGTTACGGGGCCAAGGTAATACTCCATGGCAGGATATATGATGACGCTGAGAAGAAAGCCCAGGAGATAGCAAAGGAGACAGGATACGAGTTTATTCATCCATTTGACGATCCAGATATCATTGCGGGCCAAGCGACAATAGCACATGAACTCATAAAGCAAGTGGGCAGTTTCGATGCTGTAATAGTACCTATTGGTGGCGGAGGCTTAATATCAGGAATAGCTATTGTTGTCAAAAGGCTTATGCCAGGCGTCCGCGTTATTGGAGTTGAGCCTGAGAACGCCCCAAAGATGCTAGAATCCATTAAATCTGGGAAGCCAGTAACAATTACGCCTAAGCCAACTATAGCTGATGGCCTGGCGACTAAGAAGCCCGGAGAGCTAACCTATAAAATAGTGTCGGAGCTTGTAGATGAAATTGTCACAGTGAGCGAGGAGGAGCTTGCACATACCATATACCTTCTATTAGAGCGTGGCAAGGTTCTTGTTGAAGGTGCGGGTGCAGCCTCCTTAGCAGCATTGATTTACCATAAGGTAGAGCTTCAGGGCAGAAGAGTAATTGCCATAATAAGTGGTGGGAACATAGATCTAAACGCCCTCTATAGAGTCCTACTGAGAGGACTTGCAGAGGGAGGAAGACTTGCAAGAATAATAGGCTATTTGCCCGACTACCCTGGTCAGCTCTATCAGGTACTAGAAACCATAGCCAGGTATAGAGGCAACATCTTAGACATATTCCATGACCGTAGCGATGTGATGGCGCCTGCATGGCATGCTAAGGTCTCGATTATTTTCGAGATACCCTCTAAGGATCACTTGGAAAATATTATAAAGGAGCTTAGAAGGAGGGGATTTAGCTTCAAAGTAGAATGCCCTAAATGACTTTTAATAAAATGTTGGATTCATTCATAGATCACTAGGCTTTTATTAGCCCTAAGGAGAATCAACAATCTATACGGCTGAAAGACGTGAGCACGCTTCCCGGCTCTCTTCAGCGTGTATTAGATCTCTTCAAGGAACGAAGGGAGCTATCAATCCAAGAGGTAGCAGTAATGCTTGGAGTAAAGCAATCAACGGCACGAAAATACCTTGACCAGCTAGTTAGGATGGGTTACCTTGAGAAGACGAGCCCAGGCCGCTATAAGCTATTGGAGAGAGAAGAGGCTAAACGTGAGGAGGAAGCAGCTATAATGAGGACTGAAGTTGAAGAAGTTAAACCAAAGGAGGTTGAACCTTTTTACTTCCATTATAAAGGTACACCGATTACCTTAAAGATAACTAGTTTAGAGCAGTTAGCGGCAGTCGTCAAGTACAAGCTTATTACTCCAGAACAGTTGGCGTACCTAATAAAAACAGGTTACTTACAGAGTTGGATTGAGAGGAGCTTAAAAAACAATGAATTAGCGAGAGAACTCGATAATATTAGTGGTCTTCCAGACCCAGAACTCTATGAGCAAGCCACGAGGATTATCATGTCTGTAGCTTCCATCTAAAAAGCAAAAATATGATTAAGACCATCTTATATCCTAAGGACCCATAATATGAAGCTATGAGAGTATTTAGAGCCCAGAGCTTAATGGCATGAGGCTAAGTAGCTTAAGGTGCAGTGTACTTGCATGGACATGAAGAAACTAGTAGTCTAGCAAGAGCTAAGGCTTATATAGATAATGTCCTCCAAGCCTTAGAGCAGCTCAGATCTAAGGAATTACCTGGGAATGTAAAAAAGCTCATAGAACTCGCAGAATTATACGCTAAGGATGCTCAGTACTACCTAGATAAAGGTGATGTAATCACATCTATCGCAGCCATAGCTTATGCAGAAGGACTCCTAGACGCCCTTAGATGGCTAGAGATAGTTGATTTCGAATGGCATCCTTTATCAAGACTTCTCGAGAGGCCTAAAGTCGTCGTAGCAGGTACATTCGACATACTACATCCAGGCCATATAAGTCTCTTCAAGGAAGCTTGGAAAAAGGGTCGAGTCTACGTGATAATTGCTCGCGATAGTAATGTTAAGAGATTCAAGGGTAGAGAGCCGATTATACCTGAAAAACAAAGAGCTGAAGTCATAGCAGCGATTAAATATGTTAGCGAAGTCATTCTTGGAAGTGAGAGAGACATCCTCGAGCCCATAGTTAAGATAAAACCGGATATAATATTCTTGGGGCCAGATCAATGGGCTAACGAGGATTGGCTTAGAAAGAGCTTGGAGGAAAGAGGGGTCTCGGCTAAAATAGTTAGGCTTAAGGAAAGAGAAGAATGCCCTCTTTGTAGCACTACTGAAATTGCTTGCAGGATCATAGATACCTTTCCACGTAGTCAGTGCTCTAAGAATTTAACCTCTCATCAAGCTAAGAACTAATATCCTTCAAGATATAGCATGTATAGCTTTTTTAAATCGGTTATGGGATCACTCGAAAAGTCAACACGGAGGTCAATAATATGGTCGTAGTATGGAGTATGCTCTGTCTGGCCTACGACAAGTAAAGCAGCAGATCTGTCACCCCTCCTATCACCGCCTGCTCTATGAGCTGCTTCTAGGGCAGCTAGAAGTCTATCAGCTAATCCTCCTTTAGCACTAATATAAGCTCTTAACCCTTTTTCACAAACATCGCTATTCCTTACTAAATTGGCTATACAAGCTACTGGTTCACTAGGATGCACCTTATATCCATGCCAATTGGGTGCCCAGTCTCCGTCGTGTATAGCTATATCACCTCTATAGTCCACTACGGCTACCTGCCTATGAGCAGGGCTAGGATCTGTTTCAAGAGCCTTACGTAATGCCTCCTCAGCGGTGTAGGCCTTTTCTAAGAAATGTAGTATCAGCGGGCCTAGGGCTGGGTTAGTGTAAGCTTGTGTGGCAACAGCTCCTACACCATGCTTAGCCCAGGGAACTCTTGAGCCTACGGCAATACTTCCAGAGGCGGTTGCTACACCAGCCTGACCCAGTACCGGATCATATGCCACAAAACTATATGTCATAACTCTTGAGCCCTCTAATACTAAGAGCCTGGTTTCCAAAATAGTTCGCAAGAGTATTTGGGATATTAATAAGTTATTCTCATTAAAATAATATGGTTATCGGGTATAGGTGGAAGGACCGGAATCTGTATATGTCTTCATATCTTCCTCTGGTAAATCCTCTAATCTTATAATAGGATATGTTTCAGGTGCTTTTCTAGTCTTAAATCCTACAATAACATACTTGTCAGGGGAGTCGTCGCTTCTACTTTTTAGAAGTCTAACCTTAACGTACCACCCATCCTCTCTTAGCACATAGGCATACTTTCCGTGTTTGCCCCCCATCACTCTCACCCCTTATGCATTGTCATATACTCTGACTGCTCGGATACGAGGATATGTTTATATTCCAATTTCAAATCGCTCTTATATAAATATTCACTGTTTTTAGCCTAAAGAGCTTTTGCGAACATGTATATAGATAATCTCTTTCTTTTCTCTGAAGACAGCTAGCTATCTCTTGGAGGGCCCAATAATCCTCCTCGCTTAGTCCAAGGGTCTCTGCTATCAATACACAGTCTAGTCCTACAATGGCCTCTACAAGGCCCCCCTCAGCTAGAAAGTCTTGCATCGAGAGTATATCCTTATGTGACGGTATACATGACCCACTAGTGTGGGTATGTGCAAAGACAGGCCCCCTAACTAGGGGTATTCTTATATGATCTTCTTCACCACGGCCTATCACGTGAAGCCCATTCCAAGTTACGAGCATGAAATATTCTTTTTTATGTGCTATGGTATTCCTCCTTAAATCCAACATATAATGCTCTATAAACTCTTCGCTAATTTCCCTAAGCATGCCCTGCATCGTCTTGTTACACTCATTACTACAATCAACTTCTATCTCTACGATGCCGTTTAATCCAAGATATCCCTTAACAGAGGCTATTGCTTCACCGACAAGCTCTTTATCGCATCCCCATAAGCTTGAAAGCCCGAGAACTAACACTAATCTATCTTCTTCACTATGGCAGTCTCTTATGCAGAGCTTAGGTTCCTCCCCGTAAAGCTCGGCATACGCTAGTCCTACGTGTATAGCTAGTCCTCTACAAGCTATTCGCTTACTATATACTGTAGACCCCAGGCGTCCTTCCTTTCCCTGCAAGACCTCTTCCGAATAACTTTATATTAAACCGTAAAGGTTTCTAATACTTTAGATGCACTATAGTAACTAATGGCTGATAAAAGGAGGCCAGTAATAATATGATGCTGAAAAAGGGATCTTAGTTGGAATGTAGTCCAATATGACTGATATTCTAGATGATGGTGCCGGGCGCTGCTGAGCGATATTCCCTGAATTATTTTAACCTCATACATCTATCATCTATTTGGCGAGAAGGTTGTAAACTAGTTTAAGCAGCTGCCACCCATAATCTAGTCTAATGCTTCCGCTATGCTCTATACAGTCTTTTTCGGTGAATCTGCCAGGCCCTTTTGGGGCTCCACTCCAGCTCAGCATGAAGGGAACGGGGTCGTCTGTATGTGCTTTAGCGGTCCAAGGGGTTGCATGGTCTGACGTCACTAGTATTGCTACTTCATCCAAGCTTATCTCATCAAGGAGTGGCCCAACGAATAATTTGTCTATCTGCTCTATGGCTCTAATCTTCGCCTCAAGGTTGCCGTCATGGCCAGGCTCATCTGGTCCCTTAAGATGCACATATACTAGTTCATTCTCCTCTAGCGCCTTCAATGTCTTTTCGAGTCTCTCAGGAAGATCTCTTTCTAAGCTGCCAGTTGGGGGGCTTACTTCGTAAACTCTTAGTCCTGCCGAGACTGCAATGCCCTTCTCTACTGGCATCTCGACAATAGCTGCCGCAGCCTTCAACCCATATTTTTCCGTTAAGGGTTCTAGCCTAGGTAGTTTCCCGCCGGCATCACGTAGTAGTAGTAGCGCGTTTGCTTTGGGAAGTCCTTTTCTCTCCCTTTCAATATTAACGGGATGCTTAGAGAGAATCTCTATGGATTTTAATGTAAACTCGTTAACGAGTCTACACGTCTCAGCTGCAGCAGGATCGTTTACTAAGGGCTTACACTCTCTTATAGCCATGTCGGCTTTCTTGACGGCTACGGAGATTAATCCTCTTCTTTCATAGGCAGGGTCGGTATTTGATACCATGTCACTTAGTTTTGAGCTATGGCTACCAATAATTACTACGGCTCTATGGCCTATAGTCGCTCTAACTTTAGCATAGCCTCCCCCACTAAGCCTAATACCATCTACAGCCTCAGCTAGCTTAGCTGCCTCAGTAGAACTCAAGCTACGCCCAACTCTCCTATCTATTATACGCTTAGTAGCCTCATCTATTGTAGCAAAATTCGCTCGAAAGGCAACCTCATAGCCTTCTCTTAGCCTAAGTCCGACTCCAAGTGCTTCAAGCGGGCCACGGCCAGTATAATGCTTGTGCGGATTATATCCTAATAGTGAAAGAACAGCTGTATCACTCTCTGGCGCTACTCCCTCTCCTAAAGGCCTCATATAACCACAGTAAGCCCTTGAAGCTAGGCTATCAAGGCCTGGCTTATTAGCTGCTTCGAGTGCTGTTGGTCTATGCCTTAAGCTATCTGGTGCGCCATCAAGTACAAGGTAGAGGAGCTTTAGCTTAGCCAATGTTAGTTGCCCATTAGCTTACTTTCAGTTTATTCGTCTTTTATCTTTATCTTTCAAGAATCTTCTTCATTTTCTCTAGGATAGCTTTTTCTATAGAGTAGTGCTCGTTCAAGCTATCGAAGAAGCTTCTCAACATTAGCATATGTTCTTCGGCAAGCCTTCTTGAAACTTCTAAGCATAAATGTTTGTCCATAGTCTTAAGCTTTTCATAGTAATGTCTAATAGTCTCCTCGATGCCCCTCCCAACTCTCTCGCCATAAGCTATAACTCTATACACTCCAATTACACCTATAGCATCAATCTTATCGGCATCACTCAGAATGCAGGACTCTAGGCTTGAAGGTTCGCCTCTAATGCTATAACTATGCTCCTTAATAGCCTCTGTAACCTTTTCTATTTTATCCTTGGGGAAACCTAGCATTTTTAATAGCTGTGATGCGATGATAGAGGAAAGTACGGCATGGTGATGCCAGCTTTGTCCCTTGTCACGCCCTATATCATGCAGTAATGCCGAAGCAATTATAATGTCATGGTCTATGTTAAGTCCTTCTGCCTCTAGCATTCTGGCGAGCTTAATTGATAAGCAGCTCACCCTAATTACATGAGGTAGTCCATGTACATAATCATTCCCGTATAAAGCTACAACTAGTTTTAGGAGAACCTTACACCACTCCTTTTTAGTACACTCGGATATCACTGATAAGCAATCGTTGAGGCTATAGAGGGGCTTCAAGTGTTTCGGCATGGCGTCTTTGGCGCCTCCCTCCCTTAAGCGTCTAGGACAATTAAGTTAACCCTTTACAATAACTTATAATGAGCTAGGCGTTATTTTTGGTAAGGAAGGGGCATTTAGCGTGGTTTCCCAGGATAAGCTTTATGGTTATGAGGGTAAAGTACGCAAAATACTGGAAGATATCGGCGTTAGTATCGGTGATAGAGTTAGGATTATCAAACCTGATGGCTCAGTATTCGAGGGCATATTAATGCCACGCTATGCTCTCTCATCGAAGCCAATAATAGTACTGAAACTTGACAACGGCTATAATGTAGGTATAAGAGTTACGGATGGGACAAAAATAGTTAAAGTAGAGAAGCCTAAACTTAAGGTCAGCTATGAGCCAGAGTACACTATGCCCAAGCCCTCGAGGATACTGTCAGACAGACGAGTGATGATAATCGGCACTGGGGGGACTATAGCTAGTAAAATAGAATATGAGACAGGTGCCGTCAAACCAGCCTTATCGGCGGAGGAACTCTTAGAAGCAGTTCCTGAATTAGCCGAGATAGCTTCTATAGATTCTATGGTCTTATTCAATATCTTAAGCGAGAATATGACTATGAGTGAATGGGAAAGAATTGTTGATACGGTGGCAGATGCTATTAAAAAAGGATATGACGGTGTGATAGTGGCTCATGGTACTGATACCATGGCTTATACAGCTGCGGCTCTCTCATTTGCTTTACAAGGTCTTCCAGTCCCCGTAGTTTTAGTAGGCTCACAGAGGAGTAGTGACAGACCTAGCAGCGATGCAGCCATGAATTTAATTTCAGCAGCACTAGTTGCCTCGCGGGCAGATTTTGCTGAAGTAGTTGTGGTGATGCACGGCGAGACAGGAGACACATATTCTCTAGCTCATCGAGCAACTAAGGTTAGAAAGATGCATACGAGTAGGAGAGATGCATTCCAATCGATAAACTCGTTGCCGCTAGCTAAGATCTATCCTTTTGAGAAGAAGATAGAGCTGATCCTAGAGCCTCTTAGGAGGAGGGGCGAGCAGGAACTCAGAGTCGTGAATGGCTTTGAAAGGAAGGTAGCCCTTATAAAGTTCTACCCAGGCATGGATCCGTCCCTGATAAGTTTTCTAGCTGATAAAGGCTATAAAGGCATAGTCCTGGAAGGCACTGGGTTAGGACATGTAGGCGAGCACTTGATACCTGTCCTTAAGGAGGTTATCGAGAAAGGAGTGGTTGTTGTTATGACTAGCCAATGTCTCTTCGGCAGGGTCAATATGAATGTGTACACAACTGGGAGAAAGCTACTCAGTATTGGGGTAGTGCCGGGTAGCGACATGCTCCCAGAGGTAGCATTCGTTAAACTATCCTGGCTCCTTGCACATGAGAGGGATATTGATAATGTAAAGAGGCTTATGTTGCATAACTTTGTCGGAGAAATTAATCCCAGACACACGGTCGAATTATATCCAAGGTGGCCACATTGATTGAGAAGAAGCTTGACCTTTCAAAGTATGATCCTCGGAAGTTAGGCTTAAGAGTGGGTATAGAACTCCATCAGCAACTAGATACTAGACATAAACTCTTCTGTTCATGTCCTACGAGCTTGGCCGAGGAGGAGGGGGATATATTTGAGCGAAGGCTGCGGCCTGCACGTAGCGAGTTAGGAGAGGTTGACGTAGCAGCTCTTTTCGAGTGGCGTAGGGGGAGGGTCTTCGAATACCATGCGCCAAGAAAAGCTTCATGTCTTGTTGAGGCTGATGAGGAACCGCCTCATGAGATTAACGAGGAGGCCGTGATAATAGGCCTAGCTGTAGCTATGGCCTTAAACTCTACTATAGTCGATGAGATCCATGTTATGAGAAAAATTGTCATAGACGGCTCGAATACAACAGGGTTTCAGAGGACAGCTATAATAGCATTAGGAGGATATATCGACGTTAATGGTAAAAGAGTAGGAATTCAATCGATAGCCGTGGAAGAAGATGCTGCTAGAAAACTCGCTGAGACAAGCTCAAGAGCAATTTACAAGCTCGATAGGCTTGGCATACCCCTTTTAGAGATATCAACAGACCCTGATATAACTACCCCGGAGGAGGCCTTTGAGGTAGCCCTTGCAATAGGCCAGCTTCTAAGGCTCACGGGTAAGGTTAAGAGAGGGCTTGGAACAATTAGGCAGGACCTTAATGTCTCCATTAGGGATGGTGTACGAACAGAAATAAAAGGTGTTCAAAGACTAGAATTACTACCCAAAATAGTGTTCTATGAGGCTGTTAGGCAAGCAAGACTATTGGAGATAAGGGATGAGCTTAGGAGGCGCGGCCTGGATTATAAGCTTGTGATAGAAAAGGCCATGATTAAGGATGTCACTCACGTATTCAAAAATACAAAGTCTAAGATTATTAGGAGAAGCCTCTCGGCTGGAGGTAAGGTCTTAGCAGCGCTCTTGCCAGGCTTTCACGGCCTCCTCGGGGTAGAGATCCAGCCTGGCAGGCGCTTTGGAACAGAGCTTGCTGACTATGCTAGGTTCTGGGGAGGTGTGGGAGGTATCTTCCATAGCGATGAACTCCCAGCATACGGGATAAGCGAAAAGGAGCTAGATAAGGTCTATGAGGAGCTTGGTGCTAGGAGGGGGGTAGACGCCATAGTACTTGTTGCGGATAGAGAGGATAATGCAAGAGCGGCATTAGAAGCTGTGATAGAGAGGGCAGCGTACGCGACTATCGGTGTACCTAAAGAAACGAGGGCGGCGGTCGAGGATGGAACTACACGCTATATGAGGCCACAACCAGGAGCCGCCAGAATGTATCCCGAGACCGATATACCTCCTCTCGAGGTGACCAAAGAGCTTCTAGAGAGGGCAAGGCTCCTTGTACCTGAAAAGCCTAGTGAAAAGCTGAAGAAATTAGTAGAAGTCTATGGGCTTAGCAGGGACCTAGCCCAGCAGCTTCTTAGAAGTCTTTACCTCGACTTATTTGAGAGGCTTGCCTCACGATACGCTAACAGAGTACAACCAACAATTATTGCTAGGATCATTGTTAGTACTCTTAAGGCGTTGCAACGTGAGGGGCTACCAGTAAGTGAGTTGAGCGATTCGGATATTGAAGGTGTCGTCCAAGCGCTGGCTGAAGGGAGAATGGCCAAGGAGGCTGTTGAGGATGTCCTTAGATACCTTGTCCAACACCCAGGCTCTACTGTAGATGAAGCCATAAAGGCTCTTGGCATAAGGACGGTGGACGTTCATTTTGTTGAAGAACTTGTCGACGAGGCGGTGAGGGCTCTTCGTGACGAGATTAAGGAGAAGGGAATGGCAGCATTAAATAAGGTTATGGGGAGAGTGATGTCTAAGTTAAGAGGAAAAGTTGATGGAAGACTCGTAGCTGAAATAGCTAGGAGGAAAATAGCTGAGTTTCTAAGTAAACAATAAGTAAAATATTATGGGCTGATGATGTGTACTCCCGTCGCTTAGAGATTTAGGCCTCGATGAAGAAAAGGCATTTGGCTGAAGCCATCTGTTTAGAGCCCAGTCGCACTCTCAGCGATAAATCGTGCCTCTATCTTCTTCCTCCTCTTGACCACATCCAGGACTCTTTCGATGAAGTCTTCCTCATACGGTACACCGATAAATGCTATAACGCCATTTATAGCAATTGTTGGAACACTTGACACATTATACTTATCAGCTATGTCGTTGTTCTCATAAGCTTCGATAGTCTCAGCTATGAAGTTTCTTCTTCCAGCGCGCCATACTTCATAGGCAAACATATTCGTTAGTAATACTGCATAGGGGCAGTAAGGGCATTGCGGCGTAACTATAACCTCTATATGAGTAGGCTCCTTAAGCTCATTGTGGAGTATTTTGACTGTTTTCTCGTCAAGTCCACTATCTCCCTGGGAGATTCTTATCACGGTCTCCACAAGCCCCCTAATTTCCTCGCCTGAAGGGGTTCCTGTATACTTTATAACGCCTTCTAGAAGTGTTAAGCTAGGAGTTCTCTCTATATTCTGCTTCTCAAAAACCTCCTTATTCTTAGCTCTATCGAAGACTCTGACTCTGATGAGCTTTTGTCCATTCCTCCTTGGTGCTTCCTCTTCGAGCGTCTTAGCTATTTTTAGTGTCTCGTCGCAATATTTACAATTCTCTTCTATGAAGACGTCTATAGTGACGGGGTTCACCATATCTTCTAGAGCTTCACGAATAGCCTCTCTAGTTTCTTGGTCTATTTCTACACGTACAGGGTCATGCATTTAGCCTCACCCTTTCTCTCTATTAAGGCATGGATTATCTCGTATAAGGAGTAATTAATGTTGCTGTTTGGACTACGGTAAGCTTTTTCTAGCCATGTGCTAAGACCTAACACTAGGGTTAAAGAAGAGTATGAACAATCCCTAATTCCCTCAAGAACGTTAAGCCCAAGCACTCCCGGGGAAAGTTATGGCCTTGAGACGTGACCAGCAACCTATACTTGCGACACCCTGTGAAGTAGCCGTGAAGAAGTACATACCAGCTATACGTGCAGCTATAGCAATAGTTCTCGTCAAAGAATATGGGCTTACAGCCTACAGAGCAGCCAAGCTCTTAGGGGTAACGCCAGCAGCTATTTCAAACTATCTATTGGGCAGGAGGGGTGGTAAACTAGTAAACTTAGTCTTAGCCTCAGACGAGCTACGGAGCCATGTCTATCGTGTCGCTGAGAAGCTTTTAAGTGGGTTAGAGGAGAAGGATGTGATTCGGGACCTATGTAGGGCTTGTAGAGAGCTAAGAAGGCTTGTAGAAAATAGTGAAGGGATCGAATGCCTAGCATTTCCCTCGTAGTAGTGGAATCTCAGTAGCCTCAAGCTTGATGTGTGCGAGCCCATACCCAGCTAGTGCTAATACAACTTTATTGTACTCGTGGCCTAATTCTTCATAAGCCATGGTGAAGTAGGAATAGTGGCTAGCATGCTTAATTCTATGGCATGGCATGTAGATCTCAACGGTTCTTGTCGAAGGACCTGGATTCCATATGTAGAATTGGAGTTCAACTCCACTATTCGAGAATGTCGCTCTTGGGGCTATTGGTATTCCTCCCCCAATCACATATAGCAATGGCCTCTTGTACTCTAGCTTAGCATGTCGATACTC
>JBEVCE010000070.1:0-8188 GCA_040514295.1 Pyrodictiaceae archaeon
TTCATGGGAGGAGGTGTGTGTCTTCATCATGTACCCAAGGCTGTCATCAACATCGTAATGAGGTCAGAGTTTTACACTGCTTATACTCCCTACCAGCCGGAGGTAAATCAAGGTCTTCTTCAAGCACTATTCGAGTATCAGAGCCTAATAGCTGACCTAGTAGAGCTTGATGTAGCTAACGCGTCGTTATATGATATGGCAACAGCGGCTGCCGAGGCCCTATTAATGGCCATTAGAGTAACGAGAAGGAGGAAAGTAGTCGTAGCAGATAATATTCATCCGGAGAGGAGGAAAGTCATTGATACTTGGCTATTAGGTAAGAACGTGAAGCCAACAACGGTAAGGACTCATAAAGAGAAGGGGGTCATCGACAAGAAGGATTTAGAGAACAAAATCGATGAAGAAACTGCAGCAGTCTATGTCGAAATACCATCATTCTATGGCACCATAGAAGATGATGCAGAATATATTGCTGACCTATCACACAAGAAGGGAGCCTTGTTCATAGTAGGCTTTGAGCCCCTAAGCCTTGGCATAATTAAGCCGCCTGGAGCCTATGGAGCAGATATAGCCGTAGGTGAGGGGCAGCCTCTCGGCTTAGGCTTAGACTATGGTGGCGCAACGTTAGGTATCATGGCTGTGAGATGGGATAGGAAACTTATAAGACAATTACCAGGACGTTTAATAGGTCTAACGAGATCTAAGACAAAGGAAAGAGGCTATACCATGATTCTACAAACTAGGGAGCAACATATAAGGAGGGAAAAGGCAACATCAAACATAACTACCAACAAGTCGTTATTCGCTATAGCCTCAGCGGTTTATCTTACACTCCTAGGTAGAGAGGGGTTAAGGGAATTAGCTGAAACCATATGGCTGAAATCACATTATACGGCTAAACTACTTAACGAGCTTAAAGGAGTGAAGGCACCATATTATGATGCTGAGTTCTTTAAAGAATTCACTGTAGGGTTTGACACAGACTATACTATGATACATAAGGAACTACTCAAGAGGGGAATCCTAGGAGGGCTTCCTTTGTCAAGATTCTTCTCCGATGAAGCACATAAAAAGATGGCCCTCTTCTGTGTAACCGAGCTACATAGCCTAAAGGACATAGAATATCTCGTCAAGACCCTAGGTGATATACTTGGCTAGCAGAACGTGGAGACAAGCTAAGTGGTCTGAAAAACTTGTTCAGGAGTATGGCGTACAAAATAGGGTAGGCTACATTATACCATACCATCATGAGAAGAAGATCATTCAAGAGAGGCTAAAGGTGAACCCTAGAGAGGCGCTTGGACGATTATATAGGGATAATCTGGATATTCCGGGACTCAGCGAGGTAGAAGTCATACGCCATTATACTAGGCTATCGCAGATGAGCTATGGCGTCGACCTAGGACCAGTACCCCTAGGTTCATGCACTATGAAATATAATCCGAAGATATCAGAGTATCTTGTACTAGATAAGAGAATAAGGTATCTCCACCCGTACCAGGACGAGGAGACTGTACAAGGAATACTAGAGATACTCTACACGTTACAAGAGTGGTTTGCAGAGCTAACTGGAATGGACCTATGTAGTTTACAACCTCCTGCAGGTGCTGCTGGAGAGCTTAGCGGGGCATTAATGATAAAGAAGTATCATACTGACCACGGTATGGGATATAAGGATGAAATGCTAATACCGGATTCAGCGCATGGCACGAACCCGGCAAGCGCTGCGATGGCTGGGTTTAAGGTCATAAAAATACCTAGCTCGGAGAAGGGCACAGTCGACATCGAGGCTATTAGGAGCGTTGTGGGTGAAAAAACAGCTGGAATCATGCTGACGAATCCTAATACGTTAGGCATATTTGAGGACCAGATACTAGAAGTAGCAGATATAGTCCATAGCGTGAAAGGTCTACTATACTACGATGGCGCAAACCTAAATGCTATAATGGGTATAGCAAGGCCTGGGGACATGGGATTCGACATAGTTCATCTGAATATCCATAAGACTTTCTCTGCTCCTCATGGTGGAGGAGGGCCAGGTGCTGGCGTAGTATGTGCCAAAGGCGAGCTAACCGAGTATTTACCTAGACCAATCATAGTTAAGAAGAATGGAAGGTACACGTGGAGCTACGACTGTGATAAATGCATTGGGAGGATTGCGAGCTATTATGGAAGCATAATACCCCTCATTAAGGCCTATATATACATAGCCATGCTGGGTCCAGACGGTCTACGTGAAGCCGCCATTCAGAGCGTAATCAATTCAAACTATTTCATAGCCTTAATAAGGGGTTTGAAGGGCATAGATCTGCCCTATGATCCTAAGAGGCCTCGGAAGCACGAGCTTGTACTATCAGCTAAGAGGTTGGCAGAAGAGACTGGCGTGCGTGCCGAGGATATAGCTAAGGCGTTGCTAGATAGAGGACTCCATGCTCCCATAATGTACTTCCCCCTAATAGTTGACGAGGCGCTCATGATAGAGTTTACAGAGTCTGAGCCCCGGGAGAGCATTGAAGAGTATGCAGAAGCCCTCAAAGAAATAGTTGAAAAAGCCTATGAGGACCCGGATAGTATTAGGAATACACCATTAAATACTAGTATAGATAGGCTTGACAACGTCTACGCTAACCACCCCAAGACAGTAACTCCTAGCTATAGGGTTCTTCGGAGGAGGGAGAAGGGAGAAAGACTAACACTCTAACTATCACACATCTTGGCTTTAGGGTAACGGCCTAGTTTGATAACCCTTTCTACTTCCCTCCTATAAGGTGACGCTACACCTGCGCCTTTCCTAGAAACCTTTATCCCTGCAGCTATACTAGCGTAGACTAATGCTGTTTCGATACTTGCGCCCTCAACTAGTAGGGTATTTAAGTAAGCATTGAAAACATCGCCAGCACCAGTAGTATCCACCGTACCTGCCTCCTTATAGGCATCAACACAATATGTTAGGTTCTTCATTACCAGGAGGGCTCCCTTCTCACCACGCTTAACCAGAATAAGTGCCTCTGAGAGCCTATCAACAGTTTCTAGGAGCTTCTCCTTCGACATCGAGCCTAGTATGCTCCTAGCTTCATCCTCGTTAACATAGAGGGATATTCTAGTGCCCTCTAATTCTCTAATAATACTACCTCCGTATTCTCGAGCAATACTACCTCCTGGATCATAACTTACTAGCCGGGGCTTACATCCTTCAAGCTCTAAAACGCTAAGGCAGCGTTTTAGGACAACCGGGGCAACACTAGCTCCATGGACCACTTGCGGACAAGACCGTAAGCCCCTAACCTCATCACCTCTTAAGAGCGTATTTACTCCTGGGTGTTTAACCATAGTTCTATTACCTTTGGAGTCAACCATTACAACCACGATGCCCGGCCAACCCTCGTCATGGACAACTACCCTTGAGATATCAACACCCTCCCTTGATAATAGATTAAGGATTAGCTTAGAGCCTATGATCCTAGTCGTATGAGCTATTAGTATGGGCTTATGGCCAGCTCTTGCAGAGGCTATGGCATAGTTTACTGCAGCGCCTCCCGGTGCTATGAGGGCTTCAGAGGCTACAAGAGTAGACCCTAATTCCGGTAATCTCTTCACATACAAGGTTATATCTACGTTTATGTTGCCTAATACAAGATGGGCTAGGGGCATATTTTATCCTCCGACATATCCCTCAAGCGAAACTTCTTTAACTATAAGCCTAGCGTCTCCTATTCTTAAGGCCGAAGAGTGTAAAGGAAGAATGCTATAATCTGTCAAGAGCTATTGCATAGTGACATTGGTTGTTTAAAGGTGAAATATATGGGACGCTGGATTGTTGCATCAGCATGGCCCTATGTAAATACTGTGCCACATTTAGGCAACTTGATAGGCTCTGTACTCTCAGCCGACGTATTTGCTAGATACCTTAGGCTGAAAGGAGAAGATGTAATCTTCATAAGCGGTAGCGATGAACATGGTACACCCATAGAGATAGAAGCTATAAAGAAGGGCGTAGAGCCGAAGAAGCTTACAGATGAGGCACACAATTATGTCAAAAAGCTATTTGATCTTTTCGAAATAAGTTTTGACAATTATTCTCGCACCGAAAACGACATACATAAGAAGTTTGTAAAGGAGCTACTAATGAAGATCTACGAGAACGGTTACATATTCAGACAGAAAGAGACTCTGCCATACTGTCCTCGAGATAAAATGTTCTTACCCGATCGCTTCATTGTAGGAAAATGCCCTTACTGCGGATTTCCACTAGCCCATGGAGATCAATGTGATAACTGTGGTAGATTACTACATCCAACAGAACTAATTAATCCCAAGTGCGCTATTTGTGGTGGGCCAGTAGAGTTTAGAGAGACAATCCATTGGTTCTTCGACCTGCCTAAACTAGCCTCTAGGATCAAAGAATGGCTTGAAAGCTCTAACCTCCCTGATAACGTCAAAAACTATAGCCTTAACTGGATAAAAGAGGGGTTAAGGCCACGTAGTATAACTAGGGATAACAAATGGGGTATCGAGGCTCCTTTTCCAGGAGCTGAAGATAAAACCATCTACGTATGGTTCGATGCGCTCCTGGGGTACATATCAGCTACTATAGAGTATGGTGTGAAGAGGGGGGAGCCAGAGTTATGGAAGAGGTATTGGCTCGATAAAGACACTAAGACAGTATACTTTATAGGCAAGGACAATATACCCTTCCACGCTATAATACTTCCTGCAATTCTAATAGCCAGCCACGAGCCTTACACATTACCCTACTATATATCTGCGACAGAATACCTTATGTACGAGGGGCAGCAATTCTCCAAGAGCAGGAGGATAGGAATATGGATAGACGAGGCACTTGAAATTCTCCCCGCAGATTACTGGAGATTTGCACTGATAAGGATGAGGCCAGAGACTAGGGATACTAATTTTACCTGGAAGGAATTCTATAGAATAGTGAACACCGAGATGAATGATGATATAGGTAATTTCGTTAATAGGGTACTTAAGTTTATCGAATCCAGGTTTAACGGTATTGTACCAGAACCAGACAGGTATACAGAGGAGGACAAGAATTACATAGAGCTTATAAGGAGTTCGCCAAGAAGGGTAGGAGAGTTAATGGAGTCGCTAAGATTAAAGCAAGCTCTTGAAGAAGTCATTGAGCTAGCTAGGGCTGGCAACCAATACCTTAATAGAAGAGAGCCTTGGGCGAAGATTAGGACGAACCCCCGGGAGGCAGCTACAATAATCTTCATAGCTGTTAACGCTGTAGCTGCGCTAGCGATACTCTTATGGCCCTTCATACCATTATCAGCTGAAAAGCTCTGGCATATGCTAGGCGTTGAAGAACCTATAACACGCATAGGCTGGGATAACGCTGGAAGCTTCATATTAAGACCCGGACATAGGATAGGTAAAGTAGAACCTTTGTTCAGAAAACTACCACAAGACTTTATCAAAGACATAGACAAAATCATAGCTAAAGCACGCGAGAATGCCAACAGGAAGAGGCCACCCATATTAAGATTTGGGGACTAGCATCTCCAAGTCCTTAGGTGTAGTCTATGTGACTAAAAGATGCATTAGGATAATAAATGGTATTAGGATCATCAAAGACTTTATGGAGAAGTATAAGAGGGAGCTATATGCATACAATAGCATGATAAGCGAGACAGGATATTATCTAAAACCTGTGCATATCGTTGTACGCACTATGCCAAATGGAGAGAAGAGGAGTTATTACTATTATGGCAGGTACTGGTGGAAAATAGTCTATATCGGTAAGAGGGGGAGAACATCAAGGATAAAGTGGAAATACCTTGGAAAAAGAAAGCCTTTGGAGCTATCTAAGTACCCTGAGCCCCCACCAAACCCACTAGAAGGGTTAAGCTATTATGTTCAGGATAACGATATAATAGTTAGGAAAAAGATATATGAAGCATTCAAGAACATCTTTAAGAATGCTGTTACGATTGAAGTAGACTGTTAGCCTTGTCCCAGCCTATAACGATTACTGGGCGACGCGAGTATTCTTAATACGTCTTTAGAAATTAGGGGCTTACCGTTGACGATAGGATATGCAAAGGGGAGTGTAATCTCAACCTCTACTCCATAAAAACCGTGAAGCTTGATCGTCGGGTTAACCATTATTTCCACCTCTTCAAGACTCTTACCTTCAATAACCTTCTTCACCAAATAAACAGCGCCATCAATACTAAATTGGTGGTCACCTAGGCTTCTTAAGCCTACTTCCTTAGGCGCTTTAGATGACAAGAGCAGATGTGTTCTCCCTCTTGGAGGATGGTCGCCAAGTATTCCCCCTACAATTATCACGTCAGCCTTCTCGATGTCGTGCGGAGAGAGGAGGGTTTCTGCTTTAGGATCTAGAATAATTAGCCTTTCGTAGCTTGAATACAAGACGCCTTTAAGCTCGAGGATACTGTTCTGGAAACACTTTTCGAGGGTTAGCCCAAGTATTTTGCAGATATGCTGAGGCATATTAGTGAACAATAGCCTATTACCAGCTATCTCCATGGCACTTCTATACTCTGCTAATAGCCATTCAGAGACCTCTTCCTCTAGATGCTCAATCACAATTAATGGGTATGTTCTGATCAAAGAGGTCCTTGTCAACCTCGTCGCCCCAAAGCTCTCTCCTAAGTGCCTCTAAAAGCTCTATTCTCCTACCCATATACTCTGCAGCCGACAAAATATTCGCAGACATGGCTTTAAGTTCTTGAAGCTTATCGGTATAGGACAAGTCCCTGGCCATATGATGATCTACAATGATTACAGCCTCCTTCCTAAGACTAGCTAGAAGGTGCTCAAGGTTATCAAATGCTCTACTTATTAGCTCCTCACCTAAAACACCCTTGAGATATATGGGAGGTCCACTAAGATATATTATGTCCGGATTACATTCAAGCATCATTGATACTACAAGACCCTCTATAGGCCCCTGGACATCCGATGCATGTAAGAATGAATAGCCACAACACTTAATGCAGGTCATCACCACATAGCCAAGCCTGCTCGAGGAGGAGCCGTGTGGAACAGGGCTAGAGCCCCTAATGATCAAACCATTTGAAGGACTGTAACTTGCGTTATCGATATATTTCACCTCCTTAGCAATAGCTTCTAAGCCGTATTTCTTAAGGAGTTTATGTGCTCTTAGCCTTTGGCTAACGTTAATACTGGTAACGGGGTTCTTTATAAGTAGTATCTTGTTTCTATAATATTGAATGTCCTTAGACTTATATAGGTAATGGTCGTAGTGGTAATGCGATATGATAACTATGTCTGCATCACTTAGTTCGTCCACAATCCTATGCTTGATCTCGCAGAATCTCTCTATCTCTCGTGGATGGGGAGGAAGCCCATATCTCCTAGGCGCATAGCTCACCCCAGGGTCAATTACTATTTTTACCCCACTAGCCTCAACTACTGTAGCCATAGACCTTGAGCCGAAGCTGTCAGCACCTAGTATCCTAACCATGAATTCCACGTTTCCTCTCGACACCTCCAGGACTGGAAGCCTAATAGGCCACCCATAACGGTAGAACAGAACGTAGTGTACTAGTAAAAATATAGTTACGTAGGTTAATGAGTACTTTAAAAGGTCTTAAGTGACACTTTAAAGCCTACACCCATAACTGACGTTTTCAATTACAAACTAATGTGACATAGTATAGGAGGCGGTACGTCTTTCAGCTCGTCTAAGTCTAAGAGACCCAGTAGTAGTATACTTATTAGACTCTTTGTTATCTATACCTAACCATTCCTTCAACACCCCCACATGGTGTAGCGCGAGACCACTTAGAGCTCTCTGGCATCTCCCTCTCCCAGCCTCATTCACAACATATCCTAGTTCCAGCAGCTACTCTTGCCACATAAGGACAAAGGGATCCCATAGCTCCAGCGTAGGGTAGGGAATGTAGTGCTGGGAGTATTACGTATAGCCGGCGTGCAACGTGCAACAATAGTGAAGGCTTCATGAGGGTTGTATGGGAGTGCGTAAGTATAAATGAATGAGTATACAATGTAGGAGGCGTGAAATGGGTGGCGGGCCCGCGGGGATTTGAACCCCGGACCACCGGCTCCGCAGGCCGGCGTCCTATCCTGGCTAGACTACGGGCCCTCCTAGAAGTATAGCGAAATATTATCGGGTGCTCTTTATTTTTCGCCTATCTTACGAAGCATTAGC